>DAPR01000065.1:1443-12345 GCA_002502605.1 Euryarchaeota archaeon UBA258 | reverse complement strand
GAGGCAAATAACGGCCTCCAGCATGAAGAATACATGCTCTCAATGGCCAAGACAAGCAACGCTCACACCGGTGGCTCCCAATTCTTCATCGTCTCACCAGACTCCACTCCATCGCACCTTGACGGCGTTCACACCGTCTTTGGTAAGGTGATCGATGGGCAAGATGTTGTTGACAAAATTGACGCTATCGAAACGGGCGGCTCACAAGGAAGTGACCCAGTCTATCCAGTCACCCTCATCGACGCTTCCTTCAGCGGTGAAGGCAGCAGTTCATGGTGGCCTTTCTGATTCAATTCTGTTGGATTCTGAGGGCTAAGCCGGCAGTCTTGCCAAGGGTTTTGTTCATAGATTAGCGCCTTTTGGCCAGAATCATGGCGACCTTAGACCCATTCAACGCACGAAGAACGCTCTCGGTTGGCGGCGACTATTACGCTCTTGATGGACTGGATGAGAACGGTGTCGATACCTCTTCACTGCCGTATTCAATTCGAATCCTCCTCGAGGGTGCATTGCGCGGAAACGATGGTTTTCTGGTGAGCGAACAAGACATTCGTAACATCGCAGCATGGACGCCAAACGGTGAGCGAGGCGAGATACCTTTCCGCCCTTCGCGTGTCATTCTTCAAGATTTCACTGGCGTTCCAGCGGTTGTTGACTTGGCAGCGCTCAGGGATGCTATGGTCGAAATGGGCGGGGACCCAGAAAAGGTCAACCCCCAAGTTCCCGTTGATTTGGTCATCGATCACTCGGTGCAGGTGGACGTGGATGGGGCGAACAGTCAGGCGCTTGACCTCAACCTCGACATCGAATATCACCGCAACATGGAGCGATACACGTTCCTGAAGTGGGGTCAACAATCCCTCGCTAATTTCCAAGCAGTCCCTCCTTCAAGAGGCATTGTCCACCAAGTCAATCTCGAATATCTTGCGAGCGTCGCACGGCAAGAATCAGGCGTTTGGCTTGCCGATACTTTGGTTGGAACCGATTCGCACACCACGATGATCAACGGGTTGGGTGTGCTTGGTTGGGGTGTTGGTGGAATCGAAGCTGAAGCAGTCATGCTCGGACAACCAATTTACATGCTCGCTCCTGATGTTGTTGGCGTTCGCTTGACTGGAAGGCTCAATCCTGGCGTGACGGCAACAGACATGACGTTGCGCATTGTCGAGATGTTACGAAACCACGGTGTCGTTGGAAAATTTGTTGAATTCTTCGGCCAAGGTATGGTCGCTCTCACCCTTGCGGACCGTGCGACCATCGCAAACATGGCGCCCGAATACGGCGCAACTTGTGGCTTCTTCCCGGTCGATGACCGAACCCTCGAGTACATGCGCTTAACCGGAAGAGAGGACGATGCTATTGCTGGTGTTGAAGCCTACGCCCGTGCCCAAGGATTGTGGTATGATGCCTCTGATGCGGAAAAGTCCTACACTGCAACGCTCGAACTCGATCTCTCGACGGTCCAGCCCGCCCTTGCAGGTCCTAAGCGCCCTCAAGACAGGGTTGACCTTTCGAGCATGAAGACGCATTACATTGAATCGCTCACTCATGAATTGGGCCACCACGGCCACGGCTTGGCGCAAGAAGACCTCTCCAAAGGGGCTATGGTGGAGCGAAACGGCGAAGTCTATGATTTGAACCACGGTGACGTCGTGATCGCGGCCATCACAAGTTGCACCAACACCTCAAACCCTGGTGTTATGTTGGCGGCAGGCCTGCTTGCCCGCAACGCTCGCAAGCACGGTTTGGAAGTCAAACCGTGGGTGAAAACTTCCCTTGCTCCCGGTTCACGCGTGGTGACTGAATATTACGAAGCATCAGGTCTCCAAGAAGATCTCAATGCCTTGGGATTCAACGTCGTTGGCTATGGATGCACAACATGCATCGGAAATTCTGGACCGATTCCTGAAGAAATTGAAGCCGCCATCGATGAAGCCGGCCTCATCGTCGGTTCAGTGATTTCTGGAAATCGGAATTTCGAAGGCAGAGTCCATGGGAAAGTCAAGGCGTCTTACCTTGCAAGCCCGCCTTTGGTTGTGGCTTATGCTTTGGCAGGGACTCTTGAAATTGATTTGACAACTGAACCAATCGGCCACTCGAGCGACGGTACGCCTGTGATGCTCAGTGACTTGTGGCCTTCTGATGAAGAGATTTCAGAAGCCCTGACCGTCATCACACCTGACATGTTCCGGCAGCGCTATGCAGATGCGATGAATGAACCTCGGTGGGACAGCATTCCTTCGGAATCAAGTCCGCTTTACCCGTGGGCAAGCGAATCGACATACATCCGTTTGCCGACCTTCTTCTCCGGCCTTTCGGCAGAACCTCAACCCATTTCGAGCATCGAAAACGCACGTGTGTTGTTGAAACTCGGGGACTCGATCACCACCGACCACATATCTCCTGCTGGTGCTTTCCCAGCCGACGGTCCGGCTGGAAAGTGGTTGGTTGAGCGTGGCATTGCTCAGGGGGACTTCAACTCCTTCGGCAGTCGACGCGGAAACCATGAGGTGATGATGCGGGGCACCTTTGCCAACGTTAGGATTCGCAATCAAATGGCGCCCGGCACAGAGGGTGGATACGCTCAAGATTTCACATCCGGTGATGTGGTTTCAGTGTACGAAGCTGCGCAAAGCTATGACGGTGCAAAGGTCGTCCTTGCAGGCAGTCAATACGGGACAGGTTCTTCGAGAGATTGGGCCGCAAAAGGCACATTTTTGCTCGGGGTAGAAGCGGTTATTGCGACCTCATTTGAGCGCATTCACCGATCAAACCTTGTTGGCATGGGTGTTCTTCCTATGACCTTCTCAGAAGGTGAATCTCACGAGTCGCTTGGCTTGGATGGAACTGAATCGTTCACCATTCCAGTCGGTGATGATGTCCAACCGCTTCAGATGATTGAAGTGACCGCAACTCGAAGCGATGGAACAAGCCTGACCTTCAACGCACAAATTCGTCTTGACACGCCCGTTGAGGTGGAATATTACCGCAACGGAGGAATCCTTCACACGGTGCTTCGCCAACTCGCAAGCACAGAGTGAGGCTTGATTTAGCAACTTGTCACCGTGGCAAGGTTCTTGTGTCATGTTCAACAGGTCCAGAATCGAGGGCGAAGGTATGGCTGCGTTACGAGGCAATGTCCGTTACCGATTCCGCTCAGATGAGCATGATGTCAACGTCTTGCTCGAAGGTGAGGCATCTTGGGTTGAACATCAAGTCAAGGAGTTGGGTCTGGTAGGCGTCGGCTGGTCAATGCCGATTGGCACAGAGGTTCAAGCCACCAACACATCCGGTATTCCTACTGCAAAAAAAGCGTCGAAAGATGCCTTAGATGACGCTCCAATCAGTGAGAAACCCTTGGATATGGGTCCAACACCTGACCCAAGCCGGATTCCCGTTGTGCGACGTCCGATCGGAAAACTCAACCTACAAGAAGAACTCAATGCCATTGGACTCCAACATCCTGTGCGCCCTGATCCAATCGAATTGATGGAGGCACTTGATGAAATGGAGGAACCACGTCCAGTCCAAGGTGCGATGAGCGTCGATCCCATGGCCGAAGCGTGGTTAAGGGAGTTGCTGCATCTGGTTGTGAGGGAGCACGGCGTTACGGCCTTGAAGACTGAAGTCATCGAAGAAGTGGCAAGCAAAAAACTCGGGAACCGTGAAGGTACAACGCTCGAAGTTTGGCTCGAGTCCTTATTCAGCGCTGGAAAATTGGTCAAAGTCCACGGTGGGGATGCCACCGGATGGGGCCCTTCACCCGGCTGGTTAAAAGGTAAATTTTAGCATTAAAACCTCGGCTAAATCCGCCAAAATCACTGGCAAACATGTCCAGAAAAACCACCGGTTCATCGAATTGCGAATTTTCAACATAAACGGGTCACTGCGGGGGATGTCCTTCCATAAAAATGTGAACTTAAGAGCAAAGGCATTAAAGTGCAACGGGCAGTGGCCGAAGCAGTGATGTTGATGTTCTCCAAAAACAACCTCAAAAACAGCCGCGCCCTCAGCTTGTTCCTTGTAACACTGATGGTTTTGTCGACCACCGCCGCACTTGCCACAACAGCCAGCGCTTCCATCGCCCGTTCCTACACCACAAATAGGGATCCTTTGGATGTCGCCATTGGCGATTTCAACTGTGACGGATTCAACGACATGGCCGTTGCCACAGAAGGAACTCACACCATCAGCGTTCTTTGGAACGACGGAAGCGGTGATTTCAGCGAGCGTCAGGACATTTGGGTCTCGAAGAACCAAAGCCGAAACGCAGACTGGGATGAATTTTCGAACGTTCAATTCATCGAAGTTGGCGAATTCACCGGCGATGGTGCAGATGACATTGTCATCTTCCAGCGAAACAACCCGTTCAAGACCGACGACAATGGCGCCCCGGCTGGAGAACCCGGTAACGTCACCATCATCGAGAACGGAGGATGCAACGACGACACATGGTCCATTGGGCAGCGATTCACTCACTTTTGGGCATGGGACCTCGCGGTTGGTGACGCCGACCAAGACGGTAACGACGATGTTTACGTCCTTGACCTGCTCAATGATATCTCCACGCAGCGAGTGGTGGCCTACCGAGGTCCAATCACCTCAACCACCCAAGGGCTGGTCACCTCGCTCGGCCCCTCCAATCAAAACGCATACCGAAGCCTCGAAGTTGGCGACTACGGCGAAACAGAAACCGGTGGCCTCAGCGGCACCTGCACCGATGATGACATTTGGGTTCTTCGCTCCGAAGGCGTCGATTATTCCACCGGGCAAACCACCAACCCTGGAAACGACGACAATGTATCGATCATCGAATATTCGTGCTTAACCAACACCTACCCAGCCACCTACAGTTTCAACACTGCTTCACCACAGACTGGAACGAGCATCGTGAACATGGCTGTGCCTTTCGCAAACGACTTTGACATAGGTGACATTGACGACAACGGCGAAATCGACGCTATTGTGCTCAACGATGGCAACGTCGAGAACCTCAGTTATGTGACCTCTTCAGCAGTGGGGACATGGTCCTCGCCGAATCAGGCGTACTTCGGCCCTTACATCTCGTATTCAGTCACCGTAACAGACCTCAACGGCGATGGTGAGCCAGATTTCGTTAACCCTACGGTTGCTTACCAACAAAACAGCAGTGACTCTGCCGGAGGTACAACCTCAAATTTCTTCCTGAATTTCCCAACAACTGTGCAAGTCACCCTATCGGATGGAAGTGGAGGCCACTTAACGCCTCTTTCCTATGAGGCAGGGCGACGTCCAAGCATGGTCGAGGTCGGCCAACTTGCTGGACCATCCAATTCGGCCCTCGATATCGTCGTCGGCCACACCAGTTACGACTTCGGTAGCTGGGTTGACAACTTTGGTTGGGAAGGTCAATACGACACCATCACCGTGGTTGAAATGGACAACAAAGATCTCTCAGTCACTTCTCTTGAAATCAGTCCGACCGATCGGTTCTTCGGAATCGTTGGTGAGGGTACCCGTGACATCAACGTGACCGTGACCAACACCGGAATGGACATCCTAAACGGACAATCCGCTCAACTCGACCTCGAATTGAAGGTCGTCGATGAAGCAAGTTCGACCAACAACACGGTCTATCAGATGGACTGGGACAACCCGGAAGACAAGACAGGCTGCGGCGTAGGTTGCGACTGGGCGTTTGAGGAATACATCGACCAAGCCACCAAGTGGCATGAAGAGACCAACAGTTCACAAGGTGCTACTGATGGAAACAACGATCCTAACGTTTCGGCAAACTATCAAAACCCAACCGACTTTATGTGGGCAGGGCATTACAAGACAAACGATTCTGGCGTACTTTGGTCAGGTTATGACAAAAATTGGGACGACGCAATGGTCCTCGAAAACGTGGACTTGAGCGGCTCAGATCGAGCTTTCATGAGCGTTGAACTCTTCCAACACCTCGGTCACGGCGTTCTCGGTAGCGTTGATCAAACTGGAAACTACCTCGCAGGTGATGTCTGGGACGATGTGGCCATGATTGAGATCGGCAGCGCTGAATCTGGCTGGGACATTCTTTCTTGCCCACAGCAGGCCTTCATCTCTGGTGCTTGTGCTTCTGGCGACTCCATTTGGGGTGGCTTTGACCTTGACCGACAATACAAGCAATCCATCGGTGGCGTTGCTGAAGGAATCTACTACTATGGAATCTATTCCCCAGGTACCTACTACGGTTGGAACAACTTCACGGAAGAAGGCCTCGGTTCATTCGACCTAAGCCCATGGGCTGGCGAAACAGTCGACATCCGCTTCCGCTTCCGCACAGGATTTACAGGTTCGATTTCTGATGACAACGAAAGCCGCTGGACAGGACGAGACGGGTATGCAGTCGACAACTTGACGATTTGGAAGCAAAACACAGCCTTCCTTGCTAACCCTCAGGTCCAACAAACCACAATCAACCTGAACAACCTCGGTCCAGGTCAAGAGTACACGACCTCGATCACTGCTGATTTGTTGAACGATACCACCTACCGTATTTCTGCAAGTCTTTCCGCTAACAGCTGGGATGAGCAATCACAAAACGATGAATTGGTGGGTTACATCACTCCATTCAACCTCTACGACCCGATGGTTGAAGGGATTGAAAACTTCAATCCAGGCGGATTGTATGCAGAAGGTCTCTTTGACATCGAAGTGGCAACCAACAACTACGGGAACACCGAAGTAGACTTCGATGTGACGGCTACTGTGTTCTCTGCAACACCATCAGACGTGTACTGTGGTACGCCAACTGCATTATGCGAAGAGGACTTTGAAGGTGGCGCAAACGGGTACAGATACGAAGAAAGCGCCAACCCCAAGGGGGTCATCTACAACGAAAACACCTGTCAGGACAAGATCTTCAACAACAACGCATACTGGTTCGGACACCCATGTGACACCGGTGCGAACGGCTACGGCGACGCATGGGCAAACGAAACGCTCACCATCCCAGACATTGACTTGACTTCGATGAGCGGCGATTTCGTTTCCTTGAATTTCGAGTACTATGCAGATACCTTCTACGGTATTGATTCCGATGGTACCTCGATTGTGGACGTGAATGATTACGCTGCAATGACCCTCGATATCCTTCGGGACGGCGCAACCTACTCCGGTGTGCTGGTCGGTCAATGGAACGATTACAACGAAGACGGCACCTGTCAAGTTGACGAAAACGGCGATAACATCGTCAACGCCTCAGAGCCAATCGACAATGCTGAAATCTCTTACATCGGAGACGAATCAAGCACCGATGGAACCGGTGGAAACTACAACGTGTTCTTCAACACCAACGACCTTGTGGCAACAACCTCAATTGACTTGACCCACCTGTACGTCCTCAACACTTCGGACGCCAGTTCGATCAACTGGGGCTATGAGTGCATGTCCTTGTCAGGCTCCGTGGTCGACATCAACTTCGAATTCCAATCCGATGATGACGGAAGAAACGGAGTGAATGACGGCTTCAAGGGTGTTGCGTTCAACAACATTTCTCTGCAAGAGTTTACCTTCGTTGAAGACAATGCATACACCATCTCTCGCACCAACGTTGACGCAGAAGACTCCAGCGTGGATGTCATTGCAAGCCACGAATTCTTTTCTGGCGTGTACATGATCGAAGTCGAGTCCATCTTTGACAACACTACGGCAGGTAAGCCTTGGTTCAATGGCCGCGAAATCTCCACTTCGAACAACATTGAGCGAGTGATTTTCAATGTTGAATCCGTTGATATCACCCTTGGTAAGCCGAACACACTGTCGTGCTTGAACGACCAAATCCTAGAATGTGTGATGCCAATCGACAGTTCATTCACTCACGACTGGACCTTCCAAGCGACCAACGGTGTGCTTGCAGGCGATTACACGTTCAACATGAACATCTATGATGAGACAACCCAAAGCATGGCCCATACCACCACGGCTGGTCCTTCACAATCCTTGGACTCTCACCAGAAAATCGACGTGACCTTCACGCCATGGAACGGCTGGATGGACGGTCACACCTACAACATCAGTTTCGACGCTGAGTTGGCAAGCGGTAACCCGTCAGGAAACGTTCGTTACTTCCACGCTACCTTTGCAGACCACGTCGATGTTGCAATCCTTTCGGATACGTCGGTCCGAACCAACGCCATCAAGGAAGACCTCGACATCCTCGGTATGAGTTACACCCAATACACCATCAACGACTGGGACACATACCTTGACGCCGGTTGGTTCACCCACTACGACAAGATCGTGCTGCCTTGGCAAGACGATATCTCTGCCAAGGACATCGAGAACGGTGGTCGTGGCTACTACCAGAAGTTGGGCTCAACCGCACACAAGACCACCCTTGAGGGCTTCATGTCCGCTGGTGGTACCGTGCAGGCTCACCTCGGCCCACAAGGCAGCCAAATCTACGGTGTTGACCAAGGCCTCTCAGGCCGTCTACCGTTTGGCTTGGATGTCCAAAGCCGAAACACGCCTGAGTCTCAGATTGACTTTGCAGGCACAGACTTCGCCGATCCTTACCACCCACTCATGGACAACGTTGACCTCAACGCCTTCCAGGGCTTCGATGCAGATTCGACCGTGGCACAGGCTGTACTCAACACCAAGTCAGTGAGCGCCAACAACGTCCCTGTGACCTGCAATGGATACATGGAAGACGGTGGATACTTCCAGCGCTTGATTCGTGATGCCGACGATATCCAAGACACAATGCTTGGTGTTTGCAGTTACTACTCTGGTGGACTCATTGTTTCTACCATGGATGTTTCAACCCACTCTGAGCGAGCAGACAGTTCCACACTGCCGCTTCTCGGAAACATGCTTGCTTACCAAGTGACGCCTTATCCAGAAGGGTTTGGAACGCTTGGTAACGGCTTGGACATGAAGATCAACGATCAAGTTCCGGGCATCAACCCGAGCACTGGTGGTTACGAATTGCGCTACATGAAGAGTGATGCAGACCTCACCTTCTCCTACAGCACAACCACAACCGAAACCCTCCATACTGATTGGATTGTATCCGGGCCAACCTCATGGGACGGTTCGACCATGGCAACCGGTATGACAGGACACATCACCGATGCTATGCCTACCATGAACTTCTGTAAGACAGACCTTTCCTCTGCAACAGGTTGCGCTCAAGGCGAACAGTGGACCATCACTTTGATGCTCCACGATGATGCTGGGCACTCTCGAGTGATTGAGGTGACCGTTGAGACCAACGACGTGTATGCAGACGAGTATCGACCAACAGCAGAAGCTGAAATCGACATCCGTGATGAATACACAGACCTCGTAGAATACGTTGGAACCAAGACCGTTTCGAACACCGAGTGGGACGTCAACCGCATCATCCTTGATGAAGACGGCGAAGTGACCATCCACTTTGATGCAAGCAATTCAACCGACCTCGACGCCCTCGAAGGAAGTGGCATTGAGACCTATGAATGGAAGGTTCTCTTCGATGCACCATACGGTGATGATTCGTTCAGTCTTGACGGCCACACCTTCGAAGAATCTGCTTCCAGTGACGGGGCTTGGGCTTACACCTTCCGCAACGTGACAGTCGATCCAAGCGGTACAACAGAGAACCAAATCCGAATTGAACTCATCGTCTATGATAAAGCCGGTAAATTCTCAGAAAAGTACCGAATGTACTTCGTCGTGGTCCCAGATGGCTTCGGCGATGAAGAGCCGGTTGTCCAACTTGACGCTTCCCTCAACGCATCCCGAGTGGACAGCGATACAGTGACCATCTCAGGAACTGTACTTTCAGGAGCCGAGAACGGCGATGTCTATGTGGAAGCAGCCTTTGTGACAGAAGACTTCGATGCCAGTGCAGTCGAGAAGTACAACCTCGGCCTCATCGGTGCATGGGACAAAACCAACAAGATTGGGGACACAGAGACGTTCGACCTTACCCTCTCTCTCGAGGACATGTACACCAACAAATCCCAAAGCCAACGAATCTACATCAAGATCTACGAAGGCGATGATGAGCGTTGGGTCACGATCAAGTGGATTGAGATTCAGTTGCCAGCCTGTCAAGGTCTTGAAGCACCTGTGGATGCTGTTGCTGCTGGAGGCGAATTCGTCCTCGACAGCGATGGCGAGTGTGTTTGGAGCGGAGCATGGACCTTTGAGAACGGTGAATGGAACGCGCCTGCTCAAACCGGCGATGCCGATGGCTCAGAAGCCAACTTCTCGACGACCACGATCGGCCTTGCAGTTGGTGCTCTCATCATCATCGTTCTCTTGTCCCTCGTGTTCCTACGAAAGGGCGGCGCCGGTGGCGACGACACGATCAAGGATTTCGCAGCAAGCTCTGCTGGCTATGGATCCGCTCAACTTGACGCTACCGAACAATACGTGCAACAACTCATCGCACAGGGCTACCCTGAGGAGACCGCACGCACCTACGCTCAACAGTACGCAGCCCAAGCGGCTGGAGCAGCAGCTCCAGCAGCAGCGGCTGCACCTGCAGTGGATAATGCGGTGTACCAACAGTACTACCAGCAGTTCGTGAGCCAAGGTTATGACGAAGCGACAGCTGCAACGTATGCTCAACAGTATGCTGAACAGTACGCTCAGTCCCAGCAATAAGCGTGAACGCGCCATGTTTGGCGTTGATCCATTTAGCGTGAGCCATGAATCTCTTGTCTTTACAGAGTGAATGTTGATATTCCGCTTGGTCCTGTAAAGGATATGGGAAAGAGTGTCTTTGTCAAGTTTGTATCCGAACCAAGAAATGATCCAATGAAATCGATTGTCGGCCTTGCTTGTGCCGCACAAGCGGTGAAAGACGGACACGATGTGAGCGTGTTCTTTGCAGCAGCAGGAACACGATTGCTTGATGCGTCCTACCTCAAGGAATTAGATCAGGAA
>DAPR01000065.1:0-1435 GCA_002502605.1 Euryarchaeota archaeon UBA258 | reverse complement strand
GTAAAAGCGGTGCTTGGTCACCAAGAAGGAGACGGGGCTCTTATTGTGCCAGATGAGGGCATTCAGTGGAGTGGGCCACCTGGCGTCATTGCTTTAGCAACGGTATCTGAGGTTCAACTCACGTACTGAGCGCTATTGTGATGTGCACACGAACCTAGCCACGATGCCAGCGCATCTCATTCTTCTTCAAAATTCGAAAATGATTCTTTTTCCGGTTCTTCAATATGGCCTATTTCATCAAGATGAGAATCAAAATCGGGGAGTTCATGCTTCCAACCGCCTGGCAATTTGGTCTTGTCTTCGATGATCTTCAACATACGTTCTTGCCAAGCTTTTGGCTTACGTTGCATGATGTATGAGTAAAGAACTGAAGTTCTGATCTCTTCGTGAATGACAGTGTATCCCGTGGATGCTTCAAAATTCATAGCACGAAGGAGATTGAATGCAGGGCGGTTGACATTTCGGAACATGCGTCGACTAAAGCGCATACCGAGGAGCACCGTTGCAAAAATAAGAAGTGTAGTGAGGCAGAAACCACCCCACCCTTGCTCAACGAACCTGTTGGAGTACAACACTTCGAGAAGAAGCACTGGAACGGTTGTGATCATGAAGAGAAAACTCTCTGAAACGGGAGGCTTGTTCATTTTCATTTCAATGGCTCCCCAGCCATTGTGGTGTTTTTCCCATGGTTTGAAAAATTCAGCACTGTCTTGCATTGACGCTGCCATGACCATTTTGTGCAATTGTCCAATCTTTGCATATTGTTGGCCACTGACGTCCATGTTTTCCTCAGTGATGGCCTCGAGTCTGTACCTTGCTTCAGTGTACATTCCCATGTCTGCTAGGAGGGTCGCTTGTTCAACCAGCGGTGTGACTTCCTCTGGCATGTGATGTCGGAGTTGC
The DNA here is from genome assembly GCA_002502605.1 of Euryarchaeota archaeon UBA258. Classification (GTDB taxonomy): domain Archaea; phylum Thermoplasmatota; class Poseidoniia; order Poseidoniales; family Poseidoniaceae; genus MGIIa-L1. The sequence continues at coordinate 532 of DAPR01000065.1, read as the reverse complement.
TGCCACCAATCGAGTGCTTCATTGAGCAACCCCAGTTCATCGCTTAACAACCGTCCACCAAGGAACCACATTGCAGTGCGGTCTGGCTCAAGTGCAATGATTTTCTTCACTGCCGCGAGAGATTTGGCAGCTTCCTTTAGTGTTGGGCTTTGGCCTTTTTTTGGCAGTGCTGATTCAGCACATAATTGCCAGGCATCGACGTGGTTCGGGTCATCATCGACGGCTAATCGGGCCGAGGCATAGGCTGCCTCAAGGTCCCCTTCGTCATAGGCTTCTACTGCATCGAGGTAGTGATCTTCTGCACCCATCCCGACACACCTCTTCGATTGCTCGATCAATCCTCTTTATCTCTGCCCATCAAATCACGAGGGGGTCGGTTGTGAGCGTGTCCAGAGCCTTTACCACGTGATTTACGGAATTCTCTGGGTTCTCTTTGAGGAGGGCGTGAACCTTCACCGCGTGGTTCACGACGAGGAGGTCGTCCTTGGGCTCGATCATGTGCGTCTCTGTCGCCGCCACCTCTTCGGTCGCC
>DAPR01000068.1 GCA_002502605.1 Euryarchaeota archaeon UBA258 | reverse complement strand
CCCAATGATGTACTTTGACACCCCTGCCTTCCTCAACCAATCGCCACAATTGTTCAAGCAACTTTGCATGTCAGGTGGACTCGAACGCGTGTTCGAAGTTGGTCCGGCCTTCCGTGCTGAGAAACACGACACATATCGACATTTGAATGAATTCATATCCTTCGATATCGAGTGCTCGTGGGCGAACGACGAGGACGTCATGGGTGTCCTCGAACGCATGATCCACCACATCTGGAGTTCGATCACAACCGACGATGAATGCAACGCTCACATTGCTACAATCAACGCTTACAGAGCGACTCAAGACGAAGAACCAATCGAAGTCATCGTACCAGAGTTGCCGTTTCCACGGTTGTCCTATTGCGACGCAATTGACACCATTAAAGCAAAAGGAGGAAAAATTGAGTGGGGCGATGACATCGATGCAGAAAACTCTGATTTGCTCGCAGAAGATTTGCCACAATTTTACTTCCTACCCCGCTGGCCAATGGATCTCAAACCGTTCTACATTCATCATGTGGAGGGCGAAGACGGAAGCACAGGGAAGCAACTCAGCCGTGGTTTCGATCTCAACTTCGGCCGTGATGAATTAACATCTGGCGGCCAGCGAGAACACCGAATGGACGTGTTGATTGAAAACCTCAAGGGCATGGACTTGGACCCCGAAGAATTCGAATTCTATGTAGCAGGATTCCGTCATGGTGTCCCGCCACATGCAGGCTGGGGCCTTGGTGTTGAGCGTATTCTGATGAAACTCACCGGTGCGAAGAACGTTCGTGAAACGGTCCTCTTCCCACGAGACCGCCGACGTGTCAGCCCCTGAGGACACAACCCGATTGTTCAAGAGCCGAACCTCTCAGCAACGGTTATGCACGAATTGATTTATTTCGCATCGCCCGGTTACGCAGAACCCACTCGATTTTGTTTGGAAATCTCTCAAGTGAACTGGAAAAACACCACCGTTGATCGAGAAGGTTTTCTGGCTTTGAAAGAGCAGGGTGAATTGCCTTACGGCCTTCTCCCGATTCTAAAGACTCCGCAGGGAACCCTTGCAGAATCCAACGCGCTCATGCGATACGCCGCAACCCTAGCCGGCATCGAACCTGAAGATCTCTTCGTTCGAGGAAAGGTCGATGAGATGATTGAAATCATCAACAATTGGAGGGTCCATTTCACTCCTACCTTCTACATTGAAGATTTGGATGAAAAAATTGCAGCACGCCAGGCACTCTTTGTCGAAGGGGGACCCATCGATGTTGCACTGCGAGATTTGGAAAAGGTGATCGAAGCAAGTTCTACAGGCTGGTTGATTGGAACTGAGGACATGACCCTCGCAGATGTCAAAGCATTCCTCAACGTCTTCATGATGTTCTCAGGGCAATTTGACGGAATCGAAAAAGACATGATTCAAAATTACCCAGGACTTCTGAAGTACCACGCATTTGTGTCGAACGATTCCCGAGTTGAAGCCTACTATGGCGCCCAAGAAGATGAATTCCGTTGGGTGTTCAAATCCAATGCATTCAGCCCAAAAGCATGAATTCGCGCACAAAGGCCGTCTTCTAAACGGACGGCATCATTCGAATCAATGCCATTGCATGAAATCCAATCAGTCAACCTGCGATGGAATCAAAGCAGGTCTTCAGGCTCATCGCGAGAGCCAAATCTTGTGACAGATCCTTCACTGTCAATGACAAACTTGGAGAAATTCCAACGGATATTGCCTGTGTTTTCCGATAGAGAAGTCAACACCTGGAACAACGGCGCACTGTTGTCGCCTTTGACATCGATTTTTGCCATGAGTGGGAATGTGACGCTGTATTTTTCTTCAGTGAAGGAACATATCTCGGCATGAGTGCCGGGTTCTTGACCTCCGAATTGATTGCACGGGAAGCCCACAACGGTGACCCCTTCTTGTTGCGATAATGCCTGTAAGCCGTCATACTGTCTCGTGAATCCACACGCACTTGCCACGTTAACAACAACCCAAGTTGTCGTTGATTCCCCACCGATGGTGCGGAGTGTCGTTGTTGTTCCAGTCATCGTTTCAAATTCAACATCCAGTGGGTTGGTCATATTCTTGCGCTGCGTTGTTCACCCTTTGAACTCTTGCCAGACATGAGGTAAGGGTGATAGGGAAGACCCTTACAATGGTGGATATGGGCGTTGACCGGATGCAGTGGGGTGCTGAAGATTGGCAGTTTGCCGACCTTCACATGCCTGATGATCCATCTGCCTTCCAGAAGCCAGAAGGCGTTCCGTGCATCATGCTGATACACGGCGGTTTCTGGAAATCTCAGTGGACAAGTGAACTCATGCGACCCATTGCTGATGATTTAGCTGAAGCTGGAATTGCTGCATGGAACATCGAATTCAAAGGATGGAGTGATGGCGATGAAGGCGTTTGGATGGACACCCTTTCAGACGTCATGCGAGCATGGGGCCAACTCGCCTTGCTTCCTGGCATTGACATTACGCGCTCAATGATTATGGGCCATTCAGCAGGCGGCCATCTTGCGTTAATGTTGGCAGCAAAAGCCGAGCGCCGACCGTGGCTCACCATCGCCCAGGCACCGATCACCGACCTGATGAGTGCAGACCAAGCCAAACTATCTGACGAAGGAGATGCAGTCCGCAGATGGATTGGTTCGAGTCCTGAAGCGGAACCCGAACTTTGGCGGCAATTGAATCCCGTAGATCACCCTGCTGATGCCTCACTTTTGCTCGTCCATGGCGAACGGGATGTCGATGTACCAAGAGATCAATCCGAAACTTATGCCCGCGTCATGAAAGCAAAGGGCATTGAAGTTCAGAAGTTGTGGCTCCCTGGCGACCACTATTCCATCATTGATGTGGCCAGCGATGATTGGTTGGTGCAGCTCAATGCCATCCGTGATTGGCTCTAGACCCCATCCGAACACCTATGACGAAGCACTCACTGGGTGGGGCATGGACCTGCTCGGTGACGACTTCCCCTACGCAACAACCGCCCTGAAAGGAAAGCACGTGTTGGTGTGTGGTGCAAGCAAAGGCATCGGCCGAGCCACAGCCCAGATGATGGCTAAAGCAGGAGCGAACGTCACCGTAAGCGCCAGAAACGCAGAGGCTCTTTTGTCTCTGTGCGAAGAACTTGCTGCACTTGGGGGAGGAGATCATGCAAGCCTTGCCCTGGACCTCGAGGACCAGAAAGCAATCCGGGCAGCCATTCCGATTCTCCTTCAGCAACGCGGCAATGTCCACATCCTCATCAACAACGCAGCAGGCCCACCCGGCGGTCCATTGCTTGCCAACAACCTCGAAGATTTTGAAGCGCCTTTCAAACGCCACCTTCACGCTGCTCACACCCTCACACAAATGCTCGTGCCCGGAATGGAGAGCGATGGATACGGCCGTATTATCCAAATTATATCCACATCGGTGAAAGAGCCAATACCAAACATCGGACTGTCAAACACACTTCGTGGAGCCATGGCGTCTTGGTCCAAAACCTTGTCAAGAGAACTTGCACCCTGCATCACCATCAACAATGTCCTTCCCGGCTTTACCGACACCAGTCGCCTTGGCTCGCTTGCAGCATCGATTCAAGAAAGAACTGGGAAATCGCTCGAAGAGGTCCAGGCTGGCTGGCTTGGCCAAGTTCCAATTGAGCGGCTGATTGACCCACTGGAGACTGCTAGCGCCATTTCCTTCCTTGCATTGCCCGCATCAGGTGGCATTCGAGGCGTTAGTTTGGCCGTTGACGGTGGACGATTGCGAAGCATTTGATCATCGGCGGATGTCAAACCAAACTGGGTAGTGGTCCGAAACATTGCTGCTCGTAAACACTTCATCGATGCCCCAGTTCCCAGTCATCCGACCGCTCAGGTCTCCCGTCGTCAAGATTCGATCATAAGCGCAGGAACTTGAGGCGACCGTTGTGTCTGCGTCGTTTCCAACAATCCAAGTGAAATTACCGCCTGCAAGCGCTGAATTTGCTAAATCTTGCTCCGAAGCATAGGTGCAATCTGCATTAAAATCACCGAGCAGCACAAGGTCTTCCTCATCGGGATGTTGCGCGAGGTAGCGGGAGGCAACCTCACCCATGGCGTTGATCTCATCGACGGCAGCTGCCGGTTTGGTGTGAACAGTGATCAAACTCAAATCAAAACTTGAGGTGTTGTCCGTTTCGTTGATCAATGAAAACCGAGCCTGAAACGGTTCCCGCTGGAAAGCATCATCTTCGCTGTCGTTAAACAACGTGCCATTGCCAATTGGTTCGAACATCGAAGTGTTGTAATAAAAGGCATATTGTTCCTGTGAGGAGCGATCATCTTCCTGTTGCCCTGAACGCTCACTAAGAAGCATGCCCCAAGGGCTACTGCTGCGGTTATTGATGGCATCAAGGAAATCATAAGGAACCGTTTGATCGATGTCCTTGATTTCTTGAACGGCGACCAAGTCGTAGCGCAGTACAGTATCAACCAAGACAGAAACAACCTCTGGTTTACCCATCTTTGTCTCGCCAAACACCTTGATGTTGAAGGTGGCAATTCTTGCCACTTCATCTCGGGTCAACTCGGGTGCACGTGCTTCTTCGTTTGAGATGGGATCAGAAGGGGAAGTTTCGTTTTCATTTTCCACGGGGACAGCGACATAGACCACTTGGGCCTCATCTTGACTCAGCAAGGATTGCAGAGCCAGAGGAGCAAGAATGAGAATCGCTGCGATGCTCAACCCTTGCAAGTACCCGTCATACTTGCCCATGAAGGACGCAACCGCTTTGTGCGTATGAAGGTTCAGCGTGTCCGGCGCCGAGGAGATACGTTCTTGACGCGGTGCCACAGCCGCCAACCATGGACGGCGAAGTGACCGCAGATCAAGCAAGGCGGATATTGGATATGCTGACCGAAGGCGGGGCAATGGATGACATCAACACACCCCTTGCTTTGCGCCTCATCCCACTTGCCCTCGAACTTGAAGACGAACCACTCGCCGAACGGTTGCTAACGCATGCCAAATCAAACGCAACAGACGAAATCGAGTCGGGTTGGGCCGAATTTGAACACCTCAAATTGACAGGTGCCTCCATCGATGCACTCTCTGAATTAACGGCCCAAAGTGAATTGCTTGAGGGTGGAGGACCCCTCGCTGCAGCCGTTGCCCATCACGTTGCGTTGCTGCACATGGCTGAAGAAGCCTACGAAGAAGCGCAAATGTTTGCCTCTCGCTCATTGCGAATTCGTGAAAAAGTCAAGGACAACAACGGTATTGTTTACGGTCTCGCCTTGCTCGAAGCGCTTGCCAAAAAGCAACACAATCACGAAACTGCCCTCGTTCATGGCTCGAGGCGAATCGAACTGCTCATGGACATGAGGGACGAAGAAGGCCAAATGGAAGCCATGGCCGATATGGGCCACAGCCAAGCCACACTTGGCCAATTTGATGCCGCAAAGGACCTCTACACCCAATCGCTTGACCTTGCTGTGGGATTGGAAGATCTTTCTGGACAGCTTGTTGCCCGTTGGGGCCTTGCGGACATTGCAGAAATCGAAGAAGACTATGAGACGGCAATGCTTCAGTTGTCCGACTGCCTACATGCCTTCATCAACGCTGGATTGCCCACTCCAATCGCTGTACGTCAACGCATAGAAGCGCTCACAGACTTCAAAAAATCCCCTGATGAGAAGTGAAGATTACGTCATTTTGTCAAACGGTTCCGCCACACTCGTTATGATGTGGCTTCGACTGGGACGACCGGTGCCACCTATGGACCATGACATCTTTTTCTCAATCAGCCAGACCCCTGACGCAGCGGGTCAAGTGCCGACAGAGAACGAAATGTTCGAACATTACTTCCAACAATTGGAGTGCGCTGATCGCCTTGGTTTTGGTGTTGGATGGATTGCTCAGGCCCACCTTTCAACTGAAACGCAGAAGAGCAACAGCAGACCTGTCGTGCCCCACTGGCAAGGGGAAGTTGGACTGTGCACGGACTTTCCGCAACTTGCAATGGAGTCATTTAGAAGGACGAAATCGATTGAAATTGGTAGTGCAGTGGTTTCGATTTTAGCCTCTGGCGGCCCCATCGCCCAAGCCGAGCGAATTGCGAACACCCTGCAATTGCATGGACTGAACCCTAACGAACATCGTAAACTCCACGTTGGATTCTCCGCTGGACGCTTTGAGTTCATGGCAAGGCCGTATGGAATCGTGCCAAGGAACGCGATTGAAGAGGCAGCATGGCCAGCACTTCGCGGTCAAATCTTCATGGAAGCAGGCGACATATTCTTGCGCCTGCTGAGAGGTGATGTTGTGAATTCATCGCACACATACGAGACCATTCTCACCCGGAACAATTTCAGATCTGATGAGGATTGGAAAAAAGTCCAAGATGCGGCCATTGAATTCGAGGGCCTCAAATCTGCCCCAGAAGAAATTCATATTCCTCGACGCTATGTTTTCGAAGACCTGAAAATCGTACCGAGTCACTTCAGAAGAGGCCTGCTAGAACTGGTTGCTGGAACTCACGATCCTCGCGCTCAAACTTTCCTCAACACCGTTCTGCCGGTCAAGGTGTTCAATCTATCAATCACCAAACCAGAAGTCATCGAAGCCACACATGCTCGAATGTCAGAAGTGTTCCATCCAGATGGAGGTGCATGGCAACGCAGCGACATGCCCCGGACTTCATTCGTGTTCCTCAACGCAGAGGACGGATTGACTCTAGAGCAGCAAAGCACCGCCGCTCATCAAGAAGCCAAGGCCGCTCTTGGAGCGTATTGGAATGCACTGGAAGGGACCATTGACCCCAGCAAAGTGAGCAATGCAGCCAACAACGCACTGATTGGTAACGTCGAGGAAGTGGCACAGCAAATGATTGAACGCTTCCATCCCGAAGACCGAATCATGGCTTGGTTTGATTTCTTCAATCACGATTCAGACCGTGTCTGCCGAGACATGGAAGCGTACATGGAACAAGTTGTACCCCTTGTGGAAACACGATTGAACAGGTGAGGTGAAGTATTGTCGATTGAACATGACACTCCATCCGCAGTTGAGCCCGGCCGACCGGGCAGTGCAATGTATCCTGATAGCCCATTGGGCGAGCAAGTCGAGGGCATTCCCACTGGGCGTGAAGTGGCGTGGGAGCCACTGGTTGATTACCGGCGCAATGGCGTTTCTGAAACCACGATTCATGGTGCAGTAGCTTGGGCCCATGGTGATGAGGTGATCCACTCGTTTGGCGGGAACGTCTTGTGTTATGGTCGATCGATGATGAAACCGTTCATGCTCAAGGCATTCACCAAAGAGCTTGAAGACGCTACGTGGGAACAGAAGGCGATTGCGGTCGCCTCTCACAACGGGGACACTGAGCACGTCGCAGCGGCACAATCCTTGCTTTTTGAGGAAGAATGGCCTTTGATGCTCACCCCACTGGATGTGCCATTGATTCAATTTGGCCGACAGGTTAGACGGCCGCGCCGTTGGTTCCACACCTGCTCGGGAGAACATGCCGCAATCCTACATGGGTGCAGGAAAAAAGGTTGGAATCGTGCAGGATATACCCTGCCGACTCACGAAGTCTTTCACGCTTACATGAGAGAAATTCGCACCTACCTCGGTGAGGACTGGAGTCCTTTGAGGGTTGCAAAAGACGGATGTGGTTTGCCAACCGTTTCAAACACGGTTGCAGAACTTGCACAAATCTATGCCGGGCTCGTACGCGACAAAGACAAGGATTGGATTTGGGAGGCAATGGTCCGTCATCCAGACTTAGTTGGTGGTTTCAATCGTCTCGATTCTACAGTTCTCAAAGCAGGTGAAGGAAAAGTCATCGCCAAAGAAGGCGCAGATGGATTGCTTGGCCTAGCGATTGAACATCCAGATTACCCTAAGGGACTCGGAATCGTTGTCAAAATCGCCCATGGCTGGAATTCACAAGCCACATGGTATGTCGCCCGAGCAGTCCTTGGTGTGCTTGGAATCAACCTTCGAAACCCATACCCATTGCACCGACAAAAGGCATTCATCGTGCCTGGCATCGTACCCGAGCAATACCTTGAACGCTTGGAAACATTACCAACATGGGATGAATGGGATCCGGACGAAGACAGATGGCTCTACGATGTGGAGGCCTGAACGATGCTTCACCTGAAAAATTACATCGACGGAGCCTTTGTTGAGGCTCACGATGGACAAACTTTGGAAGACATCAATCCTGCAAACGGGCAGGTGATTGCCACGATCCCACGATCAAAGTCGAGTGATGTCGAGTCTGCTGCTGTTGCGGCAAAGAAAGCCCAATCTGGCTGGAATGCAACGCCGATGGCTGAACGCATCACCTGGCTTGAAACGATTGCCGATGCCCTCGAATCAAAACACGAACAGATTGCGCAAGCAGAATCCCTCGACACTGGAAAACCAATCTCGCTTGCACGGCGTGTTGATGCCTCAAGATCTGTTGAGAACTTCCGCTTCTTTGCTTCATTTGCAAGAGAACAAAAGGAGATGACCTTTGAAATGAAGGACGCCATGAATTATGTCCATCGCAATGGCTTGGGTGTTGTTGGGTTAATCACACCATGGAATTTACCGCTTTATTTGCTCTCTTGGAAGGTCGCACCTGCCCTGCTGATGGGCAACGCTATCGTCGCCAAACCAAGTGAAATGACACCACTCACAGCGAACATCTTGGCTGAAACGCTTGACGAATTGAATCTACCAAGCGGCGTCTTCAATCTGGTCCACGGGCTCGGACCAGAGGTTGGTCAAGGGATCCTTGAACACCCGTCCATCAACGGTATATCCTTCACGGGGGGAACTGCAACCGGACGTATTGTCGCAGCTACTGCAGCACCAATGTTCAAAAAATTATCACTCGAACTTGGTGGGAAGAATGCCACCATTGTCCTCGATGATGCAGACATGCAACAAGCAGTTGACGGCGCGGTTCGCGCCGCTTTTACCAACTCAGGACAAGTGTGCTTATGTGGGTCAAGAATATTGGTCCAAGCACGCATTGCTGAGGAGTTTAATGCAGCGTTTGTCAAGGCAGTGTCCTCTATGAAAATAGGGGCTCCAGGCGATGAAGAATCGCAAATTGGCACCGTGATTTCCATGGAACATCTCAACAAGGTCGAGTCGTACATTGACCTCGCTATGGAAGAGGGAGGAACCATCCTTACTGGCGGCACTCGCGCCATGACTGGACGGTTGGGTCCCGATCACAATGGCGCATACCTTGCTCCGACGGTCGTCGCCGGACTGAGTCATCTCTCGAGGTGCGCCACTGAGGAGATTTTTGGCCCAGTGGTCACCATTCACACGTTTGAGACCCTTCAGGAAGCAACTGAAATGGCGAACGCTACGGAATACGGATTGGCTGGCTCAATCTGGACAGCAGACACAGCAAAGGGAAAAGCACTCGCCCAAACCATCGACACCGGAATTGTCTGGGTCAACACTTGGCTCCATAGGGACCTGCGAACCCCATTTGGTGGTGTCAAAAATTCTGGCGTGGGACGTGAAGGCGGCCAATGGTCAATGGGCTTCTTTTCTGAAACCACAAATATTTGCGTCAAGGATCAAAATTGAATCTTCGATTCAGAACACATGTTCAAAAGGTAATCCTTCCGTTTCCCCCTCATGACAGACCAAGCAGCGCTTCCACTGTTCGTTTTACCGATGGTGCTTATGCCAGGAGAAGTTCAAGAACTTCGTGTTTTTGAACCAAGGTATCGACAAATGTTGGATGATTGTGTCCTCGATGGTCGAAATTTCGGACTCGTGCTGAACGATCCATTCGAACCAACGAATCACTGGGATGGACCTAGGACATACGGCTGTGAAGCAGAAATCCTCGAACACGATACCAAAGGAAGCAACCACTTCATCTCCATTGTAGGACGGCGAAGATTCACAATTGAGCGAGTGATTGAACCTGCACTCCCTCCTTTTGAACACCCAACAATGCAGCCGCTCATCCCCCATGACGGGATGTTCCCCGATGTTCAGACTCTGCTCGACCATATCCCAGAAGAAGCGGAGCATCACAAACTGTACATCTCAGCCGATGTTCGTTTCCAACCTACCATCGAAGCCACAACGGAGCAACATCAATTGATGTTGAAGGATGTCTTGAACGGGGTGTTAAACAGAATTGGTGCTGTGTTAAGAATCGATGAACAAATTCTAGATTCATGGGTTGCTGAACGAGTTGATCATGTCATTGATGAGGACCCGAATTCGGTCTACACGGTTACCGCACTTGTCCTAAACGGCCTTGAATCAAAACAACAAGTTTTGTCGAGCGCCGATGAAGAAGAGGCGCTCGCAGAATTAATGCATCAACTGTCCGCTTCCTACGAGGAAGAATGACCTCGCCGCTGCTGGCGAGGGTTTCAAAACACATGCAACGGTGGGGGAACCATGTCCGTACACCGCAATGCGCGTAAGGTCACCACACATACGCTTCTCGAGATGAAGCGTGCACAAGAGAAAATCACCATGCTCACAGCGTATGATTACTCATTGGCAAAACTTGTCGATCAAGCCGGAGTCGACGTCATCCTCGTCGGTGATTCCGCATCCAATGTGATGGCTGGTCAAGTGACCACAGTACCGATGACCCTCGATCACATGATCTACCACGCACAGTGTGTTCAACGAGCAGTGGACCGAGCCCTGATTGTGGTTGACATGCCGTTTGGAACCTACCAAGGGAATTCTGCAATCGCACTCGAGTCAGCCATCCGGATTATGAAAGAGGCAGAAGGCCATGCTGTGAAGTTAGAAGGTGGTTCAGAAATCATTCAATCCATCGAGCGAATCCTTACAGCGGGAATTCCTGTGATGGGCCACCTCGGTCTAACGCCTCAATCCATCTACAAGTTTGGCACCTACACCGTGCGGGCAAAGGAAGAGGAAGAAGCAGAGAAATTAATCTCAGATGCAAAATTGCTTGAGGAGGCTGGTTGTTTTGGAATCGTTCTTGAGAAAATTCCTCGTGAACTGGCCAAGCGAGTAAGCGAATCAATCGACATCCCGACCATCGGGATTGGTGCTGGACCGGACTGCGACGGACAAGTCCTTGTTCTTCACGACCTGCTGGGGATCACCATGGACTTCTCGCCCCGTTTCTTACGCCGATACCTCAACCTTGCAGAGGACATCAACACGGCCATCACAAGTTACTGCGATGATGTTCGGTCGGGGGACTTCCCCAATGATTCAGAAAGTTACACCTCGTGACTAAAGGATTTGAAACATCACAATTGCGCCAGCAAAAGCACCTAAATCCACGCCCATGGCGTGCCATATCCCGTACGAAAACGGTGGCAATTGACGGCGCCCCCAGAGCATTGATAGAGCGGCCCAGGCCAACAGGATCGCATACATTCCACAGAACAAGGCACCCCATCCGGACAACCAAACGACACACAAAGGCAGACTCAAAAGCGCAAAGCCAAAGCTATACTCCAAACAACGCTCAAACGAAGAGTGGACCAGAAGACGGTAGGTAAGGGGTGAAAGGAGCAGCATGCTCAACAATGCGAATTGAACCGGATTTGGGACGAACACAGAGTCAATGACTGGTAATGCGTAATGCTGCCACGCACCACCAAGGCCCGCACCAAATAAGGCAGGGCCAAGGATGTGAAAGAATCCCGTTTTGAGGTCGTCCACCAATGTCCGAGTGTCAATCGGTACGATTGGGGTGTTGGCATCTTCCTCCATGGAGGTGGGAAATCGCCGCCTTGTTTGAGTGTTGGGTCTGCAGGTGGCATCCAATGCGAAACGCCGATGCCGATATAGCCCTCAAGCGCTTGGGTCACATCATGACGCAAGGTGAAATTGTGGCAGGATGCTTAGCACCTCATCCTCCGCATCTTGTCTACGCCGAGAATCCCCCGCAAAACGAACCCGTTGCCGAAGGCGGTTGGGAACAGTTGCGTTGGGGCTATGAACGGCTACGCGATTCACTCAAGGACGTAGAATATGATGCCATTGTTTTGCTTTCACCCCACTGGCAAACCTATGTCGGAACCCACTTTCTCGGTCTGCCTAATTTCAAAAGCCTCTCGGTTGACCCGGTCTTTCCAAATCTATTCCGATACCACTACGATTTGAACATCGATGTGGACCTCACGAAGCGAATCCACGACAAAGCAGCGGAAGCTGGTTTGGCTGTCAAGATGATGGAAAATCCGGATTTCCGAGTGGACTATGGAACCATCACAACCGGCCACATGTTCAACCCGAGTTGGGATAAACCACTCGTCGTGATTTCAAGCAACAGATCGAGAGATTACTATTCGGTTGAAGTCATGCAAGAGATGATGATTGAACTTGGAAAGGTCACACGTGAAGCAATTATGGAAAGCGGCAAAAAAGTGGTGGTGCTCGCAAGCAACTCCCTTTCCCACCGACACTTCACAACCGAATCGGCAATTCCAGAGGACATGAGCAAGGAGCACATCACAAGCCACGCCATGCATCTGTGGGACATGCGCATGATTGAATATTTCAAATCTGGACAAGCACAACGCATCCTCAATGAAATGCCAGAGTTCACTGAGCAAGCCATCGCCGAAAGCGACGGTGGAGGATTGTCTTGGCTGCTCTCAACACTTGATACACCAACCTACCCTGCTACTTTGCATGGTTACGGAACAATCATTGGAACTGGCAACGCCATTGTAGAATGGCCAGAACGCCAACATTCGGGGGCGGTTGAATGACTGAGGGTCGCCTGGTTGGCTCCTACATCGTTCCAGTTCATCCGCACACGGTGCTGGTTCCTGAGCAAAACGAGGGTTGGCAACGCTTGCGAGATGCATTTGATGATGCAGCACAACGCATCAAAGATGCTGATGCGGACCTATTGGTCATTTATTCCACAACATGGCCGAGCATCATTGGCCACCAAATTCAGGCTGATCCAAATCCAGAATGGGTGATGGTCGACCATGACTTCCACGATTTGGGTTCTATTCCTTACTCCTTCAACATCGATGCAGATTTCGCCGAAGCATGGAACGCAGCGAATGAAAAGCGAGGCCTAAAATCTCGGACCATCAATTACACCGGTTTCCCAATCGACGTGGGCTCAGTTGTTGCACTCAAACTGCTCAATCCAGACAACGCCATACCCGCAGTCATCGTTTCTTCCAACGTGTACGCAAACAGGGCAGAGACAACGGTGCTGGCAAAATCATGCCTTGATGTGATCAAAGCCACTGGTCGAAAAGCGGTTGCTGTAACCGCAATGTCCCTTTCCAACCGGATGTTCACAGCACCAATTGAACCAAAGGATGACAAAATCCATTCGTTGAAAGACGACGAGTGGAACCGGAAGATCTTGGAGTTTTTAGGAGAAGGAAGGCTCGAGGATGTCGGACAACTCTCTCGTACAATTCACAAACAAATTCGAGTTCAGAAGGTTGTTGCCTTCAAGCCAATGTGGTGGCTATCTGGAATGAACGGCAACCGCAACAACCTCACAGGTGATGTCTTGGCCTACGAGGCAATACACGGTGCCGGTGGTGCAGTTGTTCACCTCGATCCAACACCATCTGGTGCTGGTGACAAAGAATACGATGAAGACGATGTGGAATTTTTCGCAGGCGAGCGCAATGTATTGGATGCTGAAGATCAGATGGAGAGCGAAGACAGTGCTCCATCGCCTGATGAAAAGACAAGTTCGGGCCCAGCCCTATGGGAGCCAACCACTCAGAAAGGCTCGGTGAACAGTGAGGCTGCACCAAAACCAGTTGGCATGTACCCCCATGCAAGAAAAGTAGGGGATTTGCTCTACCTTTCGGGGGTAGGACCACGGCAACCAGGAACAAATGCAATCCCCGGTGGGCCAATTCACGATGATGCGGGAAATCCACTGGACTACGACATCAAGGCCCAAACACGGGCTGTCATTGACAACATCACGCGAATCCTCGAAGAAGCTGGTGGATCAATTGCTGATGTGCTGGACGTCACGTCATTCCTTGTCGACATGGATCGGGATTTCGCAGGGTACAACGAAGTCTGGGCAGACACACTCGGAAAAGTAGGACCAACCAGGACCACACTGGCCATTCGAGCCCTTCCGACCCCGATAGCGGTAGAAATGAAGGTCATCGCACGGGCTCCGACAACAGAATGAGTTACCGTTTTCCGGTACGCTGTGTGGGGATATGCTCCACAAGGCTATAGGATTTGGAGGGTTCCGAGGGGTTACTGACCATTCTGTGTCGGTTATTCGGGGATTGTTCATGAACTTGAAACAGACAGCATCAAAACTTGCCAAAGGCGATGTCAAAGGTGTCATAGAAGATGTTGCTGACAAACTTGAGCGCAGTGTCGGACTTGGTGGTGTCGTTGTCATCTCCCTTGCATCCATGGTTGGCTCAGGTTTGTTTGTGATGCCGAGTTTTGCTGCTGACATTATGGGCCCAGGGATTTGGATGGCTTTCCTCCTTGCGGCTCTGGTTGTGCTCCCTGGTGCAATCTCTAAATCCGAACTGGCGTCCGCCATGCCCTCGAGTGGAGGCTCATACGTCTTCCTTGAACGAACCTATGGACCGCTCTTTGGGACGGTCAGCGGGCTTGGTCTCTGGGCATCGTTCTTGCTCAAGGCTGCCTTTGCATTGATCGGATTTTCGGCTTACATGTATGCCTTAACCGAATACTTTGATGTTGATTTGAACATGCAAATCGTATCCATTGGAACCTTGGTTTTGATTACGTTCCTGAACATTTTGGGAGTCAAGAAAATCAAAGCCGTTCAAACACCGATTCTGGCCTTGACAATGATTGTTCTCCTTCTTGTGTGCCTGATGGCCCTTTTTGCAGGAGATACGGACTTCGCAAGGCCGCTTGAACCCAAGGCCGGTGGATCTTTTGGCGAACACAGCCTCAAGATTGCCGAAGCAGCAGCCTTTGTCTTCGTTGCCTACGCAGGTGTAATCAAGGTTGCAGCAATTGGTGGAGAAATCAAAAACCCCGGTCGGAACCTCCCACTTGGCATCCTGATTTCATTGGGCTTGGTCACGCTCCTGTATTGTGCAGTGACCTACATCATGTTCGCAGCAGTGCCTGCTGAATCCTACATGATGGACGGCAAGCCAGTCGAGAACCCGGTCTGGGTGTTCGTTGATTACGTCGCAGGCACTCGAATCGGCTTGATTGCAGCATTCCTCGCCGTGCTCACCATGGCCTCTGGTGCATTGTCTGGCGTGTTGGCAGCTTCTCGCTTCGTCTTTGCGATGGCACGAGATAACCTCCTTCCACAAGCACTTGAAACTGTGAATGCCAAATACGAAACGCCTCATTGGCCAATTCTTTTGACTGGCTTTGCAATGCTATTGGCCATTCTTTACCTTCCTGTAAAGGATGTTGCTAAGTTGGCGTCTGGATTCCAAATCATGGTCTTCGTTGCCGTCAACTCCTCCGTGATTGTCCTTCGACGTTCCCCCCAAGCGCAAGAATGGTACAAACCTCATTACTTCTCACCGCTTTACCCCTATGTCCAGATTTTTGGTATTCTGAGTGGTATGGCGTTGATCTATCTGATGGGCGATAAGGCGCTGATCGGAGCCTTAGGAGCAGGCGCCTTGGGCGTCGTCACCTACATGGGTTATGGTCGGAAGCACAACAAAGTCGTCACGACCCCGTTCAAGAACCTCCGCGATCAATTTTCCAAGCCAACTTCCGAAGAGCGCAATGTACGCCTTGCTGCCTTCAAAGCGGCAGACCTCGGTCAAAAGAACCACCTCACTCTACCTGAATTCATCAATGCCCTCAAGGCACTCGGGGTCACCTACACCAACGATGAGTACAGGGCAATTTTCCATAAGGCTGATAGCGATGAAAATGGAGTCATTGACATCGATGAATTCCTTTCATTGTGCCACGAAGATATCGCTGAGTGATGCCTCAGACCATCAGGTGTCGAAGCCATCCCCAGTCGTGCAAGGGGGCTAAGATCTGTTCGCGGACCAAGTCATACCAAAGCCCACTCGTCCAGCATAGAGCGGCTGCAAGAATGTAGATCAGTTCCGAGTCGTCCTCGGTAGGCTGCCATAGCGGCATCAATTCACCCGAGTCCAAGAACCGTCGGTGCCGACGTCCCAATACTGAATTTCACTGCTGACGTCAACATACCAACCTGATTCACCTTGAGAGGTTCCCGGTGCGGCCTGCATGACGCCAACCTCACTTGCTTTGGCAGCGAGACTGGCTCGCAATTCATCCGATAGTTCTGGCTCAGAGGCTTCTGAAGACGCTTCAGAAACGGGAGTGGTCTCCTCCAAAATTTCATCCTCATCTTCATAATCTTCACCGTCCTCTTCGTCTTCAAAGGCATCTTCAACCCATTCAGGGTCGTCTTCCTTGCTGTTGACTCTGCGCACGAGCACGACCAAAGTGACCAAGATGAGCCCAAGGAGGAAAGAAGCAAGAGTCATTGCAGTGTTTGTTGAACCGACTGCGCCACCAAAGAGCACCGGTTCGACATCGAAGAATCGTTGAGTGATCAATCCGTTCCAGTTTACAGTGCATGAGCGATCGTCACCCGCAGAATTCACATTCAACTCCCATGTATCTGATGTTACATAAGCTGCTTTACCAGCGCTGCATGAAACGGTTGTGTTTTCAGGCTCGACAATGACTAGGTTACCAAATTCATCGACGCCTTGAAGTTGCAACAAAACAGTATCACCCTGGGCTATGCCTTGGCTGTCAACTTCTGCAAGGACCCGAACAGCTTCCCCTGGTTGGATGGATAAATCGATGGTGTGCGTCGCATCTGCCTGAACAAAGGTCAACGAATAGGTGCCAGAGACTTTCCCTGTGAAATCCCAATAACCATTGCCTGATGGTGATGCCTCAAGCACCCCAAGTTCTTCTCCGATCATGACGCTTACCTCGGTTGCTGGAGCCATATTTCCATGAGCATCGATGACTTGGATGAAGACCTCTTGCGGAACGCCAGCATTCACTGTGAGGCCACTTTCAAAATTGGTCACGAGATTTCTCGCCTCTCCCGCAACGACGGTGAGCCGAATCGTAGCGAAAATACCATCAGCGTTTGCACGAATTTCGTGACCGCCAACTTCTGTTGGAATCCAAAACATATCGGCAAGCATCAGTTCGACTGTTGTGTCAACACCATTCACTGTCCAATTCAATCCGATTGGTGGTATTTCATTGCCAAACCCGTCGAAGAATTGTGGATCCAAATCCAGTGAAGTGTCCGATGCTAGAATCTCATTCGCTCCGTTCAATTCGATGAACGCCAAACGACCAGTTTGAGTTTCATCTTGGAACACGCTGTCATACCGCAATGCCGTGGTTGAATCATACCACGATGCTTCAACGCGCCATGTTCCAATGACAAGTGGCGTTATTGTGGCATAGCCTTCGTAAAGCGAAAACTGTGTTTCATTTCCGCTCACGACCGTCATCGATCCGTTCACAAGCCATTGATTGCCAACTTGATCCGTTGCCCAAAAGGACAGAACGCTTTGTTGCCCAGCCCGAAGAACAGAAGGTTCGAGGGTGAGGATTGTATCAATGGCGTGACCGTGAACAACATTGACTTGAAGCGATGAAGGAGACCCTTCATCCATGACGTTGAGTTCGTGAGAACCCATTGACCCGGGAGTCCAGTGAACACGACCGTCAACAAAAGCCAAGCCTCCGCTTGTGGTGCTAAAGTTTGCCAGCGGGGGTGTGAATGAACCGGTGTATCCGTTTGAATCGGTGCGCACCGTGACAAGTTCGTATGTTTCACCAGCCACGTACTCTTCATGATCGCCCACAACAGAAAGTTGGGAGAGAGAGGCGTCTGCAGGTACCACGCGAATGGTTGATGCTCCAGTGATGTTTCCTGCTGCAACGGTCAAATTCCAAACTCCAGGATACGTTGCCGTGAAACGACCAACTGGACTTATGGTGCCATTTTCTGCAGTCCACGATTTGTAGCCAGCATCAGTATGATTCATTTCGTAGCCGTTTTGGTCAAGCAAACGAACTTGAAGGTAGGTCGATTCTCCGCTTCGAAGGTGTAGATCTTCTTCGAACAGGAATTCGTAGGGAGCCCCTGCAATGACCTCAACCAGTTGATTGTCTTCCATCTGGTTCAATCGAGCTCGAACGTGAACCTCGCCTAGTTCGGTCGGTATCCACTGAGGGCTCCCGATTCCTGCATACGAGCCGTCAATCGTCCAAACCACATCGGTTGCTGGTTTTGCATTTCCACGTGCATCCAAAACGTTGGCTTCCAGTGTCGTAGGAGCCTTGGCGTGAGCCGTCGTTGTAATGATTTGCAGCGATTGGCCAATACCAGCGGTTACCGTGATGTTGAACACATCCACAAGCGTTCCACTGCTTGCTTCGATGCCAACGACACCTGCTTGCCATGGATAAAAAGTACCATCTTGGCTGATGCTTCCATTGGCGACTGACCAATTGATTTGCCCTGAGACCACATTGTTGACGGCATCATAGAGGGTTGCCTCAAACATCACGACTTCATCAGAAGTCACTGAGTACACCGGGGATGCGATAGCAATTCGGACAGCAGGGCCTCCCTGGGCATGGTCTGGCGTAGGCTCAACCAAGAGGGGGTTCGTCGGCAAGGGTTGCCATGTTTGAGTGCAAAACAAAGCCACGAGGACCAAGCAAAGTGCTGTGCGGATGTGATGGTTCATTGTGTTCCCCATTGACCCACCTCCATCCTCAACCTGTATCAAAGACTATGCTCACTCTGTCCATTCAGACCATTCGGTTTCGTCTGGTTGACGGTACCACCAGGTGCCGTTTTCATCTTCAGCCCATTCGGTGCCATCGTCATCGACCCTGTGATCTGTCATCCAAGAGGTGTCTTCTTCAGGCTCGGGTTCCGGGGTCGGCGCCGGCCCTGATGGTCCCGGAGCAGGCCCTGTAGGTCCAGCTGCCGGTGCAGGCCCTGTTGGCCCTGCAGCAGGTCGAGTTGCCGGTTCGTCGTCATACTCGTCGTCTTCATCGTAATCTTCGTAATCTTCATCGCCACCGCGAAGGGTCACAACAAGGAGTCCCAAAATTACAACGATGATGATGCCAAGCAACACAGCACCAACATAATACAATGGCCCACCGGCTTTGAAGAAGCCACCGACGTTACCAACGACTTCATACTCCAGTGATTCGGAGACCTTGCCAGATGTTACGGTTACTTCTTGAGCGCCGCTATCAAGCGTCACAACCTTCCAAACGCCTTGACCTTGAGCCAAGACTTCTGCCCGGCCAGTGGAGTCGACGTTCGTGCTTGCAGGAACTTGAATTGGGTTATCATAAGCATCGAAGGCAAGAACGGTCACGGTGAAACTTCCCAGTTGATCGGTCGTATCAGAGGAGAGCTCAACGGTGATGGAACTCACCGTACGCTGCGCAGCAACGGACAGTTCCAATGAATCGGAGGCTTGGCCTGCACTGAACTCCAATGTGTGGGGTCCGGCTGTGCGGGCGAAGTAGGTGTATGCACCTTCTCCCTCGCCTGCTGTTATGTCGCTCACTGCACTGTTGTTCTCCGTCCATTCCACCGTTTGTGGGAAGGTGTTTCCGTCAGCGTCCGTTCCAGTGATTTGGATGGAGATTTCCTTTCCTGCATCTTGTGCAGTGGTGTCCATGGCCGAACTGACGCTCACAGCAACGCCGTGAAGCACTGAGATCGATACTGAATCACTGATGTTGTAACCTGCGTTGCTTATTGCGAATCCTGAGATGGTGAAGTTGCCCACATCCGTCGCCTCCCAACGCATGCTGTTGGCGATCAATTGGCTTGTGATGTCTGTCATGACATCGTTGTCCGTGTCAATCAGCACCCATTTCAGCGTGCTCGAGTCAATTGCGTTCGTGTCTTGGTCTTCGAGGCTTGCCGAGAAGTCGATGTGCTCATCGGCGGTTAGAGCAAAACTCTCACCCGACGTCCCATCCGAAGCAATGGCAGAAACGGTGGTTGAAATCAAGTCACCTTGAGTCACTTCAACAAAGAGGCTGACTTCATGGACCATTTGGCCGTCATCGTACACTGCGAAGATTGTGTATGCTGTGGCGGATGACTGGTATGGCTGGAATGTCACCTCATCGTTGGCGAGATCTGCACCTTCCAAGATGCTTTGATCGCTCCATGTAGCGTGGACCAACGTCCAATTTGCGTTGATTGACCAACGGTTGCCTTTCTGGTCGGTTGCTTTGACCTTCACGTCGATTGAATCATCGGCGGTGAGTTGGAAGGTGTCACCGACTGAATCGACGTTGGAAACCACAAGGACAAGGGTGACAATGTCACCTTGTTCAACAGTGATCGACACTTGCGTGAATTTGTCTTCGTACCTGGCCTCGAGAATTTTTTCTCCTCGCGAGACAGGGTCCCAAATTGCAGGGCCGCCAACGGTGAGAAGACCGTCGGAGGTCTTGGTCCAATTTTGGCTAGGCAAGTACACTGGCAAACGGTTTCCACGTACGTCTATGCGAGTTGTGTTGATGTAAATGCGGTCATCTGCTGTGATTTCTGTTGCTGAAAGGTCAAGTTCAAGGCGATCCATTTCACCGTGTCCAACAACAATGGCAAGTTGACCTTCAGCTCCACTTGTGGAAGTGAGGTTAAGCATCCACACACCAACATGGTCTGGGAAGTATTCCTCGTTAAGGGTGCTGTAGTTTCCGTTTTCCACGGTCCATGTCAGTGAGCCTGCTTGGGATACATCGACGATTTCGTTGTCGAATTGGTCGTACAATGTATGGGTAATTGAACACCAGACGCCTGCTGGATTGGTACCTGAGCAACCTTCCAGTGTGAAGTATGACGCAACACCAGTGGTCACAAGAACATCCACATCCACCGTTTGACCGTTCCAACCGACGGTAATCGTTTGAAGTCCAACAGCATACGGATTAAACACATTTGGTTGTGCAAGATCCATGCTACCGTTGCTTGGAGTGTACGTGATGACCTCGTTTGGCACAACATTGCCGAACTGGTCAACCACTTGTGCGGTAATGGTCATGGTTTGGTCTGCTGTAATCTCACTGGCTGAACCCGTGGCAACAAGCGTTGTCGGTGCACCGGGGGTGACGGTGACGGTTTCAACAGCACAAACAAGGCCGAAGCACGCAGAGACTGTGTGTTGGCCTGAAGCGTAGGGCGTGAAGATACCAGTGGTTGAGATGCTTCCATTGGAGGCAGACCAAACAATTGGTGCATTGACGGCCATCGAAAGGTGATTGTAAGATGCGTAAGCAAACGAAATCGATGTGTCGGCGTTTGTCGTTGGAGCCGTTGGTGTTACATCGATGGTTGTCACATCAGTGTGGTTGAGTTGAATGATTGGTCGCTCATCTGCCCGTTCAATCATCGATTCACTGGCAATGAAGTTCGCCATCATATCGCCTCTGTTTGGCGTACCAATGATGAGCCATGCGTTGTCGTTGTCGATCAGCATGCCTTGTGCACCGATGTCAAACCAGATCCATCGGTTGTCGGTCATGTCAGTTTCAACAAAGCTGGAAACCGGTGTGGCATCGTAATCAACACCTGCTTGCATACCGGCCGCGCCCCATGCAACACCCGAAGAGGCATTGTTCCACGAAGAAGCGGATTGACTCCATTGGGTGTTTGTGATGCGGTGGACATTGAAGGTCATGGCGTTAGCACCACCAGCAGCAATCCAAGAGTCAATGTAGAGCCCAAGGCTTGCAGAGTGAATGCTTGCATGAGCAGGCAGTGGAACTTGGCTGTTGTCCAGAGCGAAGGTCATGTAGGCTTTCTGACCACTGTTTTGACCGAAATATGTACCCACTTCAATGATGTCAGAGTCACCGAAGTTGGAATCACCATCTGCTTCGCTCAAGTGAGTTTCACGTATGTTGGTATGGCCGAATTGAGTCACCTCACTTCCTGTTTGGAATGCGTATGTGTAAGTCATATCGCCGTTATCTGTGTGAGCCGGATCGCCGATAGCGAACGACCAACGAGAGGAGGAAGGGCCTGGAATCGATTGATTGACACCTTGGACCCACCACTGGAAGACTTCGCCTGTATCAAGACTGGTAGGGAACCGGAAACTTGTACCGGTGATTGCTGTGCCTTCCCACGAACGGAATTTGTAGACTCCAGATTGATTGGCAATGGTCACAATGTATCCTGTCGCACCGGTTGATGGCGCCCAAGTGAGCACCGGGGATGCATCTGGCTCAAGCACGACACCACTTGTGTTGTAGAGGACCTTTCCATCGGTTGGATAGGTGAGGCTTGGTTGGCTTGGGGGTTGAATTCCATCGACGTTATCGATGTACTCCACGACCAAACGTGGCCTTAAGCTCTCGTTGTGATAATCCGAAGAGTAGAATTGGTGGTTGGTGAATGGGGTTCCAACCACTTCGAGCATGACCGTCATGGTCATGTTGCCATTGGCTACATTGGATTGTGCCAAACTCGTCAAATCCCACTCAATCCATCCGCTTGAAGGGCTCAATGTGAGGGTTGACCTGGTGATTTCACTTGGCGAGCAGGTCGGGGTGTTGTTCCACGTCACGCTGCTTTCAACGAAGGAACCACAGGCGTGGGCTGAAACGGTGGTTGCTGATGTGCCAACGACGTTATGTCGGTACAAACCAAGCAGCATTGAAGTCGGTGTCATAGCGGCTGGCCACGGCATGGCGCTAAGATCGTACTCAAACATAATGCTGCTTTGACCAGATCCAGAACTTGATGTTCCGAGGTTGATGGTTTGAGCTGATCCGATATTGGTGGAGATCGACGAAGATATTTCAGCATCCGGGACGCTTGGCAGGAGACCAGTTTCTTCGAAGATTGAACCTCGGTAGAGTCCGAGTGATTGGTTGCCATCCCCATCGTCATAACCTTGATTTTCAGGAATACGGAATTTTTGGACTGAAGACCATTGGCCAATCCGTCCATCTTGGTCTGCTCGAACGCGCCAATGGTTCCAGAAGTCACCCTTGGTCATGTTCGTGTCCCCCATTGTGAGGTTGGCTGGGTCCCAAGAAGTATCAGGCCAAACGCCGTCTGCTGCCGATGCTGAATCGAAGCATTCGAGGTCTTCAATCATCCTTGGCTCGCTGGCACCACACAGAACCCATTGAGTTTGGTTGGTTTCTGAGGAGGTCCAATTCGCATAGACTTCATCCGCGCCGCTTGGGCGGGTTGCAGAGAGGTTCCACAAGGTCGAGCCATCTGCAGGCAACATGTTCGTTGGGGCAGAAGGAACCCATGCTGGTGAAGTGCCATAGGTAAACGAAAGAAGCGGTCGGTCGGCTTGGACCGTGTTTTCGCTGCTTGCAATGTAGTAGACTCCATCAACGGTGCCGTCGACTTCTTCAGCCTGAATCAGAATGTTCAGACTTTCTTGTCCACGGAGGATGGCATGTTGGAGCATGGCGGTGACGTTGATGTCATAGACGCTTGTACCGTTCATCCAGAATCCTTCGGTTTCTGGGATATGTGAATCTGCAGAGTGGTATGCGCCGGTACCAACCCATGAGGTGGTGTTGTTTCCGGGGTAGGCCCAAGAAGAAGCTTCATCCCACGAGGTGATCATTTCTGACACTGTGACAAACACTTCTCCACTGCCGGCAACTGCTGAAAGGTGTAGGGAGGCATTGTCGATTTCATAGACCGCTGGCATTGGCAAGGTGCTGAAGTCAATCGACAAAAGGGTCGAGGAACGAAGGGTGCTGCTTGTTGGGCTTTGCCCGACGGCCAAATAGCCGCTTGCACCGTTGTTTGCTTGGGTGTTCCCGCTATCGAGAGCCGTGTCAAGGGTGAGGCTTGGGTAGTCTAGGTCGGCCACCAAACTTCCGTCCTGAAGGTCAATCCATGCGTGGTTTGCATCGACTTCGCCCGACATAACGCTTGGGATGTAGAAGATGGTTGAGTTGCTTTGGGGGCCAATCATCCCCGTGTCAATCGGCTGAACTGTCCAGCGAACAGTCTGGAGGTTTTGGATTTCAGTCGGCGGAGTGAAGGTCAAGTTGGTCAAATCAAAGGCGCTTGGATTCACTCGAGAGTCGTAGACTGTACGCCCTGCCATGTCGTCATCTGCATCTGCGAACAGCATGACTCGCCATGCAGCAGGAGCCGAAGCACTGGCTGGTAAAGTCCAAGAAAGCAGAGGAGCATACTCGGGCAGAACGGCGTGGCTTGTTGCGTTCCAGAGAATGGATGCATTGGCTGGTCCAGCATTCGTTCCAGTTGTGCTTGGGACAGCTGCCGTTCCGTTGGTCCATGTCAAATTAAGCCAAGGTCGATTCGAAGATATGCCTTCAGTGCTGGTGAATGTGATCACATTTGCTCCTGAATTCCAAGAGGTGATGTCATTGGATGCGTACACCATGAGTGAAAGGGAAGAGGAACCAGCGTCAAGGGCGGCTTGCACGGCTTCTGTGACATCCCATGTCATCCATGCAGCGCTGACCGATGTTTGCAGGTCGACATAAGGACCGGCATCAACGCCAATGTCTCGGCCGCCAAGGGCGGACCAATTGTTGGTGCCGTCGTAGGTCGTATCGTTGGCGTCACCGTTCCAGTTTTGAAGCACTGGCCGCACAGCAAGCGGTTCGCCTGTTGAGGATCCGAATTCAG
Source organism: Euryarchaeota archaeon UBA258 (assembly GCA_002502605.1). Classification (GTDB taxonomy): domain Archaea; phylum Thermoplasmatota; class Poseidoniia; order Poseidoniales; family Poseidoniaceae; genus MGIIa-L1. The sequence continues at coordinate 10,885 of DAPR01000068.1, read as the reverse complement.
AAAACAAGTTGAGACCCGCATCGGTTACGCGGGCATTAGCGGGTTGTGGCACAGCATTCAATGGAATTCGAATGAGGGATACGGCTTGTCGGTCGTATCCAATTGCACCTACTTTCATCTGGGTATCATCGTCATGAGTTGAACTCGAACCTGCTCCAGCTTCGTAGACATAGGTGTCTTCGAAATTAGGAAGGTTGAGCGCAGGCATGGCTTCACGGTGGTGCAACTCGACTGCAGCGCATGAACCATCTTGGCAAGTTTGCCAGGTGGTGAGGTCCGGCAACAAGAAGTGGAAGCTGTTGGACCAATTTCCGATTTGGTTGGTGGCGGAGATTGCACGAACTCGCCAATGCCATGTTGTGCCTTCTTCGAGTCCTGTTGCAGGCGTGTAGGTGTTGTTTGCAAGGTCGAACCCTGCGTCGTTCCACGAGGTGAACACTTGGAGATCGGATGAATCGAAGGTTGAGGTGGTGTCCAGTTGTACTGCGTAACCACCAACGCTGAGGTTGCTGTTGAAGTTCCATTCAAGCATTGGTTGATCGAGCGGCGTCAAATCCACACCGGAGCCAATCGACCATGAACCGTTCAATGGTGCCATAGGCGACGGGTCGTTTGGTACGGCGTTAGAACCTGGCACATAGACGAAGGTGAGTTCGGGTCGAGTGGAGACTGCTCCACTTCCAGGATACAATTGTACGTCTCTTGTTTGACCTGATCCAACACCTAAAATCCCCAACAAGAAATTCACACTGCGGTTCTCCCTCATGGCGTTTTGGACACCCAAGGTGACGTTCCATTCGACGGTCGAGCCCGAGCTGAATGAGGTGCCGAGGCTTACAGAATCAAGCAAAGAGCCGCGCTCTGCTCCTTTTGCTCCTGCCATACCCCAGTTGTTGACACCGTCGTATGTGGTCCAAGTGGCTCCGTCTGCAGTCCAGTTGTCCTGGGTGTTTTCCCAAACGGCAAGGGTTGGTGCGTTGAAGGGGTTGCTCCCTAAAGTGAACTCGAGGTTGGCCGATTCAACGGCATATCCTGCAGGCAGAAGGTTGGATTTCAAATCGCAACTCATGAGCGCCATTGTTTCGAAAGGATAGGTGTTGTACGACACAAGAAGTTTCGATTCATCATCGTAATTTTGGTTTGGTGTTCCGCTGTCAATGAACGTGTCCATGCATGCAGGGTAAAGGCCGTCAACTGTGCCATTACCGTTGCTCATGCGGAATTCATACCGATCGCCGCCAAGCCAAGTGGACTCTGCTGAACTCACAAGGAAATTCGAAGTGGTCCACCCACCGTACCGCCCATCAGAATCGAGGTGCGCCATACGCCAGAAGTACATGTTCCCAACATCGAGTGCATCAGTTCCTGTCATGTTGATGATGCCGTCGCTGGAAGCGAATGCCGAACTTGATGAGGTTTTCACGTCCCATACCCTGTCTCGGAACTGCTCATCGGTTGCCATTTGGAAAGCGATGTCGTAGGAGGAAGATGCCGTGCCGTCCCATTCAATTGAAGGCGTTGTGTTGGCTGAGAAGTTGTGACCTGATTGGTTCCAAACCGCTTCGCCTTGAGCAGGCGCTGTGAGGCTCACACTCGGTAAGGTCGCCCCTGTGCCCCAAGCATAGGTGATCTCTACGGATGGCTGATCTGCTTCAATAGATGCTTCTGAGGTGTGGAATGTTGTTGACACAGTGCCCGTGGAGGAATACGCCCCGTTGTCACCACGAGCCACGATGAGGTAATCAGCAGGGTCGTTTGTTGGAGATTCAATCCATTGTTGCAGGCTGTCAGTGAAACTAAACTCGAACCGGGATGCTGTTTGTGAACCATTGAGACCTGTGTCTGTCGCTGTCGAAGCGTATTCTCGGCCACCGTCGTCCCAGTTGTTTGCGTTTGAACCGCGGTTCCAAGTCACTTCATCTTCAATCCAGATGTTTGATTCCATCTCATGCATTGAAAGCATGGTGGAGCCGCTGGAGGATTGGCGTTGTAATTCCACATTTGCGTCGATGATGGTAGCGTTTGCTGGCAAACCAAGCAGGCTGAGGTCCATGCGGAAGTGAATCATGGATTCCTTGTTTGAGGTGAGGGTTGCAACCATGGTTGACGAGGAACCGTACTTGGTGTTCCGGCTCAATTGGTTCGAATAAGTGTCTTCAATGAAGTCGGTTGGAAGGCTGAGGTCATCAACGTCAACGCTGATGCTGGCTGTGTTGTCCCCGTTGTCGGTAACATCGTGAGCAGGAAGCAGGAAGGATTCGTCGGTCCATGCGCCGAGGGTTCCTGTCGAGTCCATGCTCCTGTATCGGTAATGCACTTCTGAACCGTTGTCGAATTGCTCGCCGGAAGGAATTTGATAGCTTCCAGAAGCCCCAGTTGTGGTGAACGAGTTCCACAGAGATGAATAATGCCATTCAAGATCGAGTTCAGACTTGAAATTTGGTTCTAGGGAAAATTGGTATTCGACCGCCTGACCAACCAATGAGGTGTAGGCAATCGTCGGATCTCGGTCAGCGGTGAGGATGAAATCGTCGGTCATCAATGATTGGCCGTCTTCAGCAAAGACTGACGACATTGAGCCACCGTCTCCCGCTGCTGTTGCGCTGGAGACCACGGTCAGAGAAGGACGGTTGTTGATGGCTTGACTCTCGAGGAGGTCACACGTATAGAGGGCTCCGTTTCCTGAGACTAAGATGTTGAGTTCGCTGTTGTTTGAGGCTGCGGCCTGTTGGGCATGGGCTGTGACATTCAGGCTAAAAGTTCCGTTCGCAGAAGCACGGAACGGTGGTTCCCATGCACCCCGATCGCTTGCTCCATCAGCACCTTGGGCATCCCATGGCAAGTTGGTGTCACTTTGCATCCATGTTGCTTCAGAATCGTTCCAGGCGTTAGCGTGAGCGGTGTAGATATTAATTTGAGTCGCGGAAATTGAATCGGTTGTGCATTCAAGGTCAAGCGTGGCCGATTGGATGGATGAAGAGGAAGTGAGGTTCATTGGGAATGTGAAGAGGAGGCGACTTTCTTGCCCGAACTCAGAAATTCCGACGCCTCCTTCATCGGATTGGTTGCCAACGGTGTTTGGATTTGTATCGGAAATGACGGTGTCGTAGGTTGGAGCGTCGGAAGTTGTCACACTGAAAACGACAGGCTGCTCGTCAAGTTCTCGCCATTCTGGGACGGCTTGAGGAACGAACAAATCTGCGATGAGGAACATCATCACGAGCATGATGACGGTAGGGGTTCGACGGGGTTCGGTCGCGCTAGGCATGGGACTCACTCCGGTGACGAACTGCTCCATATACTGTCTTTTCGCTTCAACGCCATCCTAAGGGAGTTCTGAAATGGAGGAATTTGCCTGTTTTTTGGGATGGGAAAAGCCGTTCTAAAGCGTGCGAATGTTGAAGGGCGCTCGCCATCAAGAGCAAGGCATGAGCGAACTTTGGGTTGAGCGTCATCGTCCTCAAGCGGTGAGCGAAATTCGTGGCCAACACGCCGTCGTCGAAAGGCTCACTGTGTATTCCGAAAAGAAGGAATTTCCCCACCTCTTGTTTGCCGGCCCTCCAGGAACTGGCAAGACAACCGCCGCTATGGCATTGACAAAGGACGTGTTCGGTGAAGAGTATCGACGGAACTTGCTTGAAATGAACGCTTCCGATGAACGAAAACTGGAAAGCATTCGAACCAAAGTCAAACAATTTGCCCGCACATCGCCTTACGGCGGTGCTGAATTCAAAATTATCTTCTTGGATGAAGCCGATGCCCTCACCAACGATGCTCAAGGTGCGTTGCGAAGAATCATGGAACAGTACGCCGAGACATGCAGATTCATTCTCTCGTGCAATTATTCATCGAAAATTATTGAACCGATTCAATCCCGATGCGCAGTGTTTCGCTTTCGACCTCTCTCAGATGCGGATGTCAACGCTCAAGTCCACCATGTTGCAGGACTTGAAGGCGTCACGCTCGAGGAAGATGCAGGGGATGCACTGACCCGGATCTCACAAGGCGATCTTCGGAAGGCACTGACTGCATTGCAAGTCTCAGCTGCAATCAACATGCACATCACGCGTGACCTCATCTACGAAACTTCTGCAACCGCTCCACCTGAAGCCCTCCACCAATACCTCATGGCGTGCAGGGACGACGGATTCCATGCTGCTCGCCGACGGTTGCGTGAACTCTTGGATCGTTATGGCCTAGCAGGTACCGACTTTGTCAATCAATTGCACCGTGAGTTGTACACTGCTGATTTCCTCAACGAAGACGCAAAATTGGACATCACAGAGTGGATGGCTGAAGTTGAATACAGGTTGGTCGAAGGTGGCGGAGAGCAAATACAACTCGATGCTTTGACCGCACGGCTTGTCACTCACCTTCGTTGATTTCACTTTCACTTTCAGTTCATGGGTGAATGAAAAGAACAGGGTAGGCGCATCCCACCCAACACCATGACCACCACCACATCGCATTTGCTCGACGCTCTTTGTTGGACGCCCGCTGCACCCTTTATTCGGGCAATCAGGCGCCACTCCATTGCAAGGAGAACCCGTGAACAATACGACGTGCATCGAATCTCAAAGCTGCTGTCAACCATCATGCTAGCGCATGGTGATTTACTTTCATGAAGCGTCGCTTTCGGGCAACTCTTCGACAATGCGTAGGGTCCACTTGTACTCGCGTGTGTTCACCCACGGATCTCCATCTTCAGAGATGAGGACAGTGATGTCATGCACACCTACGTTCAACCCCGTCCCAGAAAGAAGGATTGCGAATGGTTGATCGCTGTCTCCGTGAGGGAGCAAGTTTGGTGCTGAGCGATTGTTTGCCGTACGGCCTTCGTTAATTCGGACCTCATTTGTGTCCCAGAAGGAATCGTTCGAAGGAAGTTCAAGGTTGTCGACGTTGTTGTTATTCAACTCAACCGTCACCGTTGCTCCGTCTGAATTAACGTTGTCTGCAAGGCCGAACAGCAACCAGACTTCGCCTTGCAGCGAAGCATCTCTTGGGACGGTCCAAGTGATGACACCATCCTTTCCATTGTCGTCAGCGTACACGAGGGATTCTCCGTCATCGGTTACAATGGTCCATTGGCTTGCAAGTTGCGGAGCAACAACATCGCCCAGTGGCGGATTGACGAGCATAAAGGAAAGCGCGAGGAAGGTGAACATGTGAAGGAAACCAGATTTGAACCAAGTGCCTTTGGTGTAATGTTCCATGAACCTCTCTGGCATAACCATGCGGTGAACCTGTGGAATCAAAACGATGAGAGCCAGTGGCAAAAGGTACAAAATATCCGATTTTTCTTGGTCGGTGGACGGCATCAAAACATACCGCATGAGCAAGGTAACGACGGTTGAGAATGTGAAAACCAGCCACATGGATGCGGTGTCCGCTCGTTCTTTGGCAACGTAGGTCACCGGATCGAACGCCTCAATGCCCATGTCCTTACCAGTGCGTCTTTTTTTACGCTCCTGGTTGCCATCAGAGGACCTTCGCTTTTGCTCTGCAGAGGCTGCGGCCATTGCAGTGTTGATGTCCACCATAGCCCCTCCTATGGCGTGAAGTGAATGAAGGCTACGGTCGAACAGCCATAGAGAAACGGCCGTATGCTTCAAAGGGGGAAGGCGGCACGGGGGAACCAAGCCGGGGTGGCGTAGTTGGTGGCGCGTCGGACTCATAGGGCAGCCTTCAAGGCATTCGTATGACGTGCAAACCCCTTGTGGTGTCTGAGACATCCGAAGGTCGCGGGTTCAAGCCCCGCTCCCGGCACCAAAACAATCCTGTAGCCTTGCGTACACGCTCGATAAACGGTTTACTGGAAAGGCGATTTGCGAACCCTTGATGTGCTCTCGACCGCTGGGAGATTCATGGTTGAAGTTCCAAGTCCAGGCCAAAGGGTAAACCTCGAGGTTGAAAGTCACAATGGGAAGACTGTGCTTGAGGGCATCGTCCTCCATCCAGCGGCACGCTCCCATATCACACTCAAACTGGCGAACGGGTATAATGCAAGTTACCCGCTTGAGTCGATTCACTCCGTTACCGTGATCGGGGGACATAATCCCATCCCAGCAACCCAGCAAGAGGGCGTTGAATCATCAACCGATCTTCCACGAATTCGAATCCTTCACACTGGCGGTACAATCGCCTCGAAAGTGGACTATGCCACCGGGGCAGTCGTCGCTCGGTTTGAACCTGAAGAACTGGTCGCAAGCCTGCCAGAACTTGCATCCATCGCTCAAATTGAAGCCGTAAAGTTGGGCAACATGTTCAGCGATGACATCCGACCACAGCACTGGAACGCCATCGTCAAAGCCTCGAAGAAAGCCTTCGATGACGGCTGTGACGGAGTGGTGGTCACCCACGGAACCGACACACTCCACATCACATCAGCCGCTGTCGGCATGGCTTGGGCTGGTCGAGGAGGAAAGTCACCGGGGACCATCGCCTTCGTGGGTTCACAGCGTTCCTCGGATCGGGGTTCGTCCGACGCCGCTGAAAACCTCCTTTGTGCGGTCCATTGGGCTGCAAACGCACCCAAACCCACTGGCACGGTTGGAGATTCAACGGTCGTGGTGATGCATGCGGGGCCACATGATGGTTCATGTGCGGTTTTGCCCGGCACTGGGGCAAGAAAAATGCATTCATCGCGAAGGGATGCATTCCAGCCAGTGAATTGTGAGCAACTCGGTGCAGTTCACATTGACAATGGTACCCTGACTCATACCCTCAATGCACGCTACAGCGATGTGTTGGCGAGCGAAACTCACCGCTTAACGACAGAACGCCCGGACGCTTACGAAACTGGAGTTCGAATCGCGCAATTTACCGCAGGACCTTGGTTGCATGCTGAACACATTGAAGCTGTGGTTCAAAGCGGGGTTCAAGCCATTGTCGTTCACGGAACCGGTCTTGGCCATCTTCCGATTGAGGACCCCGGCAAAGACGCACCTGAAAACACAAAGGTTTGGCGCACATTAACTCGATGCGTCAACAGGGAAATTCCAATCGTCGTCACATCGCAGTGCATCAATGGTCCAATCGACATGAACGTCTATTCAAAGGGAAGGAAACAAATGGACATGGGCTTGATTGGCCATGGAAGTGTGGCAACACCTGAGACCATGATTGTCAAAGTCCATTGGGCTCTATCAACATCGATGACTGTGGGCGACGCAATTGCCGCAGACTTGTGTGGCGAGAACCGCAATGACCTCATGTCTTGAGCGTTCTAATGAAAAACCGTGACGGAGTGGAAGGTGCATGGCAGGCAACTCGAGTGAGCGTCTCGAAGACCTCCAATACAAGCGTGAACAAGCGCGCCTTGGTGGCGGTCTGAAGCGTCAAGAAGCCATCCGCGCCAGTGGCCGTGGAACAGCTCGAGACCGTGTCCGTATGTTGCTTGATGAAGACTCATTCATCGAACTGGATTCATTTGTCACCCACCGCACCACCGACAACGGCATGTTCCTTCATCACACCCTTGGCGATGGTGTCGTCGCGGGCCATGGGACCATCGATGGACGTCGCGTGTACTGCTTTGCCCAAGATTTCAGTGTTCACGGCGGAAGCATGGGCGAAATGCACGCTAAAAAAATCGCTAAAGTTGTCGAGATGGCTGAACGTGTCAAAGCGCCAATCATCGGCCTTTGGGACGGCGGCGGACAACGCGCTCACGATGGAATCTCTGCACTCGCAGGCACGGGCGAGTTGCTCGACCGGCTGGTCCAGTGCAGTGGCCGTGTGCCGATGATCTCGTTGGTGCTTGGACCGGTTGTTGGCGTCTCAGCGCTTGCAGCAAGCCTTGCTGATTTCACCATCTTGGGCGAAGAACACGGGCAATTGTTCCTTTCCTCACCTCTGGAAACACCTGAGGTCATCGATGGCGAGGTGGATGCTGCCGGCCTCGGTGGTGCGAACCTCCATGCCTCACGATCAGGAATTGCCTGTATGATTGCATCCGATGAGGAAGACGCATGCACGCTTGCAGCGGAGATTCTTTCCTACCTGCCCGACCATAACATGGCAGACCCACCAGTGGAAGAAACTGCGGATCCAAAAGACCGCAAGAACACCATCCTCGAAACTCTCGTCCCCGATAATCCAAACAAACCATACGACATGGTGAAAGTCGTTGAAGAAATTGTGGACGATGGAATTTTCGTTGAATTATTCGAGGCTTATGCAGACAACATCATCATCGGGTTCGCGCGCCTTGAAGGACGGACGATTGGCGTTGTAGGCAACCAACCAAAGGTCCTTGCTGGTTGTTTAGACATCGATGCATCGATCAAAGCCGCCCGTTTCATACGAACATGCGATGCCTTCAACATCCCACTTGTCACGTTTGAAGACGTCCCCGGATTCTTGCCGGGCGTTGTCCAAGAGTGGGGTGGAATCATACGCCATGGTGCTAAACTGTTGTTTGCCTACGCAGAAGCAACCGTACCGAAATTGACCCTCGTGACTCGAAAGGCATACGGCGGGGCATACCTTGCGATGTCTTGCAAACACCTGCAGAGCGATTACAACGTTGCGTGGCCAACGGCAGAACTTGCGGTGATGGGTGCGGATGGAGCGGTAAACATCATCCACAGACGTGAAATCAATGCGGTGCCTGATGATGAAAAAGAAGGGGTGCGCCAACAATTGGTCGCCGAATACAAGGCCAAATTCGGAGATCCATACGTCGCCGCCCGCAACGGATGGTTGGACGATGTCATCGAGCCTGATGAAAGTCGGATTCGATTGTGCAGAGCCCTCAACATTTTGCGCTCAAAGCGCGAATGGAGCCCACCTAAAAAGCATGGAAACATTCCATTGTGAACTCATTTTTTGGTCTGTGCCCGAGCCAACAAGCCACCACTGCTCGTCGCTTCGAGTGGAACTTCTTCTTCCATTTCAACCAATTGCGCCATGGTTGTCGCATCTTTACGACGAGAAAACAAGACCACAAGCAACACGAGTACGACCACAAATCCAAACATCAAAACGACACCAGTAAGGACATAGGTGCTGCCGTCCGATTCTCCCTGTGAAGTGGTTGGAGCTGAAGTTGAATCTCCAGACAAATTCACATTCATGTAGGACACCGATTCGATGCCTAAGTCTCCATCAATAACCGCCACTCGAATCTCCACCGTACCGTTTGCATCAGAAGGGTACTCAATGAATGTGAGGCATCTGTTGGTTGAAGATGAACTGTCAAAACTGCATGAATGGCTCAGATTCTCTAACATTGTACCGTTCACCGATATGTTGGCTTCTGATGGAATGGCTCCATCCGGATCATACACCCACCACATGAGGCCTCCTGATCTGTCATCGACAGAATTGAGTTCCTTTATGGTGACCAAAGGTGCATCGGGTTGTGGGAGCACGGTGATGTTTAGAAGAGCAGAATGAGTCATTTCCCCATCAGACACATTCAGGTAAACGCTGTTGTCAAAACCGGAATAATCCATTGCCCCTGAAATCAAGATTTCTGAAGCAGCGCGAACCACGTCGACATTTGCAGATTGGTCCGAAATGGTCCAGAAGAGGACATCACCATCAATGTCCCATGCCATTTCAGAAAGGTTCAGTGCGATGGCGTCGTCTTCAAGCAATTCAATGCTCCAATAGCTGCTGTTCACCGTCAACGGATCATTCAACGGTTCGATGTACAAAGGCACATCAAGTTCCACTGGAGTGTTGACGCCGTCGCTGACCAACAAATGGAGAATTGAAGCCCCGTGCATGTTTTCTCGGGGAGTCATGGTAAGAACACCTTGACTGATTGTGAATTCGACCGGCCCATAGAGGCCTTGAGTCTGACCTGAAACACTGGCGATGAGTTCCTCATCTTCGGGGTCTGTGACAAAATCCTTGAGCGTGATTGAGGTTGATGGGCCGTCCTCAACCATGTTCTGCATCGGAACGGTGGAATCAACCACAACCGGATCATCCACTGGAACGACTCGAATATTGGTGGTGACTTCACCCTCGTCGATGACTCCATCGCCAGCTGCTCGCAGCTTAAGCCACACATCTGCACCATCAACATACTCCCCCGGAGCGGTGTGGGTTACGGTCAGACTCTCGCCTGTTGAATCAATAGATATGGAGAAGTTACCAATCGCCCCCCCAATCAACTCTGCTCCAACAAACAGCACGTCCTGACCATCGGGGTCGGTCGCAAAGGACGCTGCTTCGACCGCCAGGCTACCTCGTTGTTCAACATCGATGGATGGAATTGGGGTGGTAAAGAGAAGAGGGGCATCAGTGCGGTTGAACGGTTGGTACAAGGTCATCGGAGCACCTTCAACCCGAATCTGCAGTTGAAACACTTGTTCGCCAGGTGGCACATCGGCCATGGGATACAGGCATTCAGCCTCTTTGTCATCGGTAAGACTTCCATCAAAGGATGGCATCCCGAGGACTTGGCATTCGACTTGAATCAACCAGGAACTGGAAACATTGTTGGGAGGTGTACCGTCCCTCAGTGTCCAATTTACCCTCCAATTTACTGTGTCTTGGGTGCTGAAGTTGGAGGTGTCTGATGGTGCCGTCGTTTGGCTTATTTCATTCAAAAAATGACTTGGGATGAGGTTCTCCTGTAAATATGCATCCGCATCACTCAATGTGCTTGCATCATCCGGGCGATTAAACGCCGTTCTGAATGATTCGTGGTCCCCTCTTAGTGTAAGATCAAGGTACGGCACGACATGTGCTGCTGTTCGCTCAATTTGCTGCTCTTGAGTGATGGCCGCATCTTCGTCGCCCAAGGATTCGAAAAACGAAGTGCTTTCTTGAAATTGATAGTGGTTCGCACCAAGCAATTGCATTGCATGCCAGCCGAATTCATCCGTTGCGTTGAGAACGGTTGTGACTTCGTTGAATTCTGCGA
>DAPR01000082.1:13162-15164 GCA_002502605.1 Euryarchaeota archaeon UBA258 | reverse complement strand
GAACTTTCAAAATGAGTTCACAACCAATTCGAACACCGATTACTACGATGTTGATTATTCCCCGACGGGCGAATTTATTGTGACCGGGTCAGAAGATGGTTTTGTTCGAGTATGGAACGCGTCGACGCACATCAACATACGTTCGGTTAACGCAAACCCGAACAGTGGCGCAGTGACCTCGGTCTCCTGGTCGCCAGATGGACAGTATGTCGCAGCAGGCTTAGATGACGATTCAATGAACATCTATTATGCGACCAATTTGTCCTCAGTGCACGGCAACATTGGCGTCGATGTGGGTGGTGGCGATTATGTCAACGATGTCGAATTTTCACCAAACAGCGACCTGGTAGCTGTCTCAATTGGCCGGTCTGGAAACGGTGGGACCAACGGCGTTGTCTTTTTGATTCAAGTTGCGGATGGGACCAACCTCCACAGCCTCAATCCAAACGGCGAAGATCGGTTCTATGATGCCGCCTTCTCCCCAGATGGCGAACATATTGCGGTTGCAGGAAACGGAGATTTCTACGTGTCCAATGTAAGTTCACAAGCGACTGTATGGAGCATCACAGACCCATCTGCTTCGGTCAACGCAATCGCGTGGTCACCGGATGGCAATTACATCGCCATGTGTGGTGGTTGGGAAGGCCAATCAGCCAGTTTCGATATGTACGAGTTCAACGGCGTGTCATGGACTCGAATTTGGCAAAAAACCACTACAACATCTTGTTACTCCACCGATTTTTCTTATGATAGCAGCCAAGTCGTTGCAGGAATGGGTTACTATCAAGCAGACGGAGCAACCTTGCGGGTGTTTGATTCAGATTCGGGCGTGCAAATCGACTCATTCAACGCACCAAGACCAAGTGGCTGCAGCGGTACAGGGGGCAGCAATGGTTGTGGAATCAATTACGGGGCTTCGTGGAGCCCAGACAGCGTCCACATCGTGAGCGCTCATGGGCGGAACAACGAGGGNNGCTGACATCGATGAAGACAACGATGGATACAACTCCACTGACCAAGGCGATGGTGTCGTCGATGCCTTCCCATCCGATGGCTCCCAGTGGGCAGACTCCGATGGCGACGGCTATGGAGACAACATGGGCTACGACCATGATTCAGATTCCACAACTCCGGATGAACCAGCAAACGAGCCAGATTCGTGCGTCTCCGTGTTCGGGACCTCGAACCAAGACAGGTTTGGATGCCCTGATGCAGACGGCGATGGCTGGTCTGATGAAGGCGATTATTACCCTGCAGACCCACTCCAATGGGCCGATTCAGACGGTGATGGCTATGGTGACAACTACTACTTCGATCTCAATGGTGCACAACTGCACCTCAATCAATCAGGTGACGCATTCCCTGATGATGCAACTCAATGGAACGACACCGACGGCGATGGCTGGGGCGACAACTATGAGAACGCCTCATGGGATAATTTCCGCCCGTCAGAATGGCCTGGCTTGCTCCAATCAGTTTCGAACCAACCGGACGTGTTCCCGCTTGATCGAACCCAGTGGGTCGATACCGATGGTGATTGGGTGGGCGACAACGAAATGAGCGACCGCGCCGATGGTTGTCCAACCACATGGGGCGACTCGCAATATGACCGACTTGGTTGCCTCGATACCGATGGTGATGGCTGGTCAGATCCTGACGCCAACTGGGCGTCCACAGGCGATTGTTACCAAGCCGATGCGTTCCCAAACGATCCAACTCAATGGTGCGATGAAGACGGCGACGGCTTCGGAAGCAACGTCAATGGAAACAACGCAGACGAGTGCCCGAACGAAGCAGGTTCCTCAACTGAAGACCGCATTGGTTGCTCTGACCGAGACGGTGACGGGTACTCAAACGCAGGCGATCCATTCCCCGACGACTCAACTCAGTGGGCTGACCGAGATGGAGACAACCGCGGCGATAACCCGGACGGAAACAACCCGGATGCGTTCCCTGATGACACCTCCCAATGGAAGGACACCGACGGAGATGGCCGTGGCGA
>DAPR01000082.1:0-13033 GCA_002502605.1 Euryarchaeota archaeon UBA258 | reverse complement strand
TGCCCGCTTGTGTTCGGTAAGTCAACCGATGCATTGACCCGAGGCTGTTCCGATTATGACGGCGATGGTTTTGTTGACCCGGTCGATGCGTTCTGGGAAGACCCATTCCAATGGGCTGACGCTGATGGCGATGGATTCGGGGACAACACGAACGTCCCAAGCGGTGATGATTGTGCCGATGTCTTTGGGAAGTCCTACGAGAACAACAGACACGGCTGTCCCGATGCTGACCTCGACGGATGGGCTGATGTGGACGACGCATTCCCCTACGACACCCTTCAATGGGTCGACACCGATGGTGATGGTTGGGGTGACAATTACATTTGGTTCAACGACACCATTGCTGACCTCGACAACCCCGGTGAACTCATCCAGGTAAGAAACCAATCCGGAGATGCTTTCCCAACAGTGCCAGATCAGTGGTCCGACCTTGACGGTGACGGATGGGGGGACAACCAAACCAGTTTCTTCCAACCCGATGCTTTCCCGCTCCAACCGAGTCAGTGGAACGACTTCGACGGGGATGGGTACGGTGACAACACATCCCGTGATGCATATCAATCAGATTTATGCCCCAAAGAATTCGGGACCTCCTCTCTCGAAGAATACGGTTGCATCGACAGCGATGGCGATGGCCGTGCAGACGTCTACGACCCGTGCCCATGGGACCCGGCGGTCACCAATGGTGTCTTGACCGGCCCAGATGCAGTGACATGTTCCATCACTTCTGACCCCAACAAAGTCGATGAAAGCACAGACGACGCAGCCTCAATCATCACCGATTCCACCACCCTGATCTTCATGGCAGGTGCCATCGTTCTCCTCCTTGGCCTCATTTTCGTGGCCCAAGTGGCAAAGGCCGCAAGCAAGCGCAAGGCTTCAGCCGAGCGCGCCGTAGAGCGCAAGATGGACCTCGCCTTCTCCGAAGAAGAAGAGCGCCGCCTCGCATGGATTGATCATTACGTTGCAGCCGGCCAACTGGACGAAGCGCGAGCCCTTGGTTGGACTGAGCCTGCCGAAGTGCCGCAATGGAAACAACACGAGATGCAAGAACAAGCTGCGACTCAAGCTGCGATTCCTACCATGCTTGATTTGGACCAATTGTGAGGCGATTCACTCGCCCTTTGCACGCTGCCGACGGGCTTTCTCAGCCATGCTGTCATCAAAGGCCAAAAACGGCAACGATGACCAGAGATGATCATCATCAACAGCCAACAAGGCCTCGTTGGTTGCGAGCACCGTTTCAAGAGGCATCGTGGTTGGCGTCTCTCCGTTTTCAAGTTCGTACTGATGGCCCGGTAATACGAGATGGGTCGAAGGTAATTGGTGCATCACGCCTCGCAAATACCTCAACGTTTCACGCTGAAGGGCAGGGTCGCCACCGAACAGGTCGGTGCGGCCACAGCGGCCCAAAAACAAGCAATCGCCTGATATGATGACCCCTTCGCCAACAAACGTCGTGTGGCCAGGGGTGTGGCCAGGTGTACAATGAGCCTCAAACGTGAGTTCTCCAAGCCTCAACCCGATGTTTGAATTTGCTTTGTGAGTCCATTCTTCATCCACCGGTTCTTTCCAGCCGCGCTGACGTTCAAACGCGTGGCTCCTGACCGTGACAGAACCCCCTAGCATCGACTTGAGGGATTTGACGCCTTTCGTGTGATCCCAGTGGCTATGCGTCAACCAAATTTCGGTCAAGTTCCACCCGTTGTTCACGCACACTTCATGCCAGTAGTTTCCATCAAAAGGATCGACAACAGCTGCCTGTTTGGTTTTGAGGCAGACGAGCAAGTGATTGAGGTTGTCCCACTCGCCTAATTGTGCTTGCAGCACTACGATTCGTTCATTTGAAATGACCTGTTTTGGTAGCAAACTCCGTCCCCCTTCACACACCGTATGCACCGCTGGGCTTTCAAGTGATGAGAACCTCTCAAGGTTCATGGCGGGGCGTATGCGTGGCGGTGCAGCGGTCTTAGTGGCTCTGCTTATGCTTTCCACATTGCCCGTTGTGGCAACTGCAGAGGAGGGCGATTTGCGCCTCGAATCCACGCTTTTGAGTCCACTGGATTCTGGTTGGTATGCCTCAGGTGATGCGGTTGAGTTTGTTGCTACGTTCAGGAACGAAGGTGCACAAACTGCCTTTGAAAACGATCCATCGTGTGGTACGGTGCTCCAAGTGTTGAATTCTGATTCTGAACTGATCGTTGACGAGCGTTCATCTTGCCGTGGCCAATCACAGATGATTGACATGGCTGCAGCAGAGGTCTACGAATTCGACGCACTTTCATGGGACCTCAAAGGAGAGAACGGCCAAGAAGTGCTCCCTGGCTGGTACACCGTCCAAGCCCTTCACACTGCCACAGGTCAAACGGTGAGCCACGAAGTTCACCTTCAAACAAACGTGACCGTTCCCGAAGCATTGACCATGACCTTGGAGGCCACCAGCCGCCTTGGGCCTTTGGTTGCCAGTGAAGAAATGGTCCTCTCTGTGGTGATGCACAACCCAACATCTCAACGCATACAGTTGCCAGCCCTTGGGGATTGTTTGCTTCAATTGACGGTGAATGACGAGGCTCAACTGCTGTCCAACTGCATGCCAACTTTTTCTCAAATCGAAGCCTATGAGGCGATGTTGATTGAGCAAGTGCTGCTTCCTGCAGGCACCTTTGAGGCCGGCCTTCAAACGCTAGAAGTGAGCCTTCCTGGCCAACAACTCTCTGGTGAAATCAGCCTCGACGTCTCCCAAGCGGCAGATGGATTTGACCCTCAGTTGCAAAATGTCTTGAGCGTAGAGATCACCGGTCTTGGCGATGGTCTGTATGGCGATGGCGACATATTGCAAGCGTCAATGTCGATGTTCAACACGGGCCTCGAGACTCAATCCCTTCGCTTCACCGACACGTGCAGAGCTGAACTCTGGATTGTCAACGATGAGGGCGAAGTTGTGTTCGACAGTCGTATGTTCAAAACATGCAACGCGATCAACATGGACTACAGCCTTGAAGCCGAAGAAACGGCTACATTCTCCCTTCCAGATTGGACCTTCAACGACCTGCTGGGCTGCCAAATCGCCTCCGGGCATTACACCGCTGTTGTAGAAGTGCCTCAATTCCACCTGTCTTCCACACAAGGAATCGATTACACTCGCTTGACTTCAACCGATTGCGCGGATTCGCTGGAAGTTGACATCATCACATCCCTTTCAGGCATTGAAAATGGATTTGATCTAAGCGTTGGCATCGAACCGCGGGTCAGCGAAGTCGATCTGCGCTGGATTGGCCCATGTTCGGTTTCTGTTGCCATCATTGACCTTACATCTTCAGATGAAGTTCACCGCCAAGCATCGCTATGCAACGACTACGATGGAAAGCTCTTCACCCTCCCATACAGCGCTTCGAACGATGGCCTCGTGCTCGAAGTCGGCGAAGTGAACATGGTTGATTTCGATAACAATCCGTTGCCTGAAGGCACCTACCAAATGATCGTCACGCTCGAAGCGAACCCGACCACCTCTGCAGGCTTTGTCTTCGAATGGCCAATTGTGGAAACGGTGACCGCAGAACCGATTTCCATCGAGCAAGAAGAAGCATCTTCTGAACCCTCTCGGCTCGTCAGCGGCACATGGTCTGGTGTGTTGACTGAAGAAGGCACCTGCTGGATCCTCGACACTCCACAAGAAGGCCAACTTCTCCTCTCACGCGCTGCGCTTGGCCAATGGGCCCCTCAACAAGGATGGTCCGGGACCTATGATGCGGTTTCAGCCGATGCAGCGCCAGCCTGTGCAATGTTCCAAGCACCATCGATCGAAGTGCTGACCCTCGAGACCGAGACCGCTCCCTTCGCACCCGATGCTTCGCAAGACGATGTGGAGCAATCCGGTGACGCAGCTGCCGAAGCATCGACTCCAACATCGATTGCACCAACGCTGATCATGGTTGTCACAACCACTTCTCTGCTCTCTTTGTTGGTCACCATCGTTCTTGGAAACGAGTCCTTTAGAATCCCAACAACCGCTGCAGGGCTTTGGTTCCTCGGCATGGTGGGGCGCACCCACGAAACCACAGACGGCCGTTACCAACGTGGTCGGTTGATGGGGTACTTGACCGCCAACCCCGGGTGTCATTTCCGTGCGCTTATGGCCGCGCTTGAGATGAGCAACGGTCAGATCACACACCACTTGAGAATCCTCGAGAACGAGGAAGTCATTTGGCGCCGTAAAGACGGTCGTTTGGTCCGCTATTACCCGCTTACCAACACCATGAACCCGGGCATGAGCGAAACTGAATTACCCGTCCCTCCTCTCTCCCCAGACCCAAACAGTTTGCAAGGTAAGATCCTGACTTTGCTCGATGTTGATGGTCCAATGGGCGAATTCCCAACCCAAGCCGAACTGGCAAAGCGTTTGGAAAAGAGCCAGCAATTGGTCTCTCACCACCTCCGCACACTGCAAAAGTTCGGTCTTGTTGAAAAGCGCAAGATGGGTCTCAAAAACCGTTACAAGTTAACCAGAGAAGCGATTTTCCTTCTGGAAACCAGTGAAGACTTCACTCGGGATTGAGGTTTTCTTTGCGACGAACACCGATGGGCTCAACCTTCCAAGATAGTGGCGCCCATCCTGCCTTCATTGCGGCCTGTGTAACTGTGTTCACCGAGTCCTGCTCTGTGCGGACAAGTGCGCCAACAACGCCGCCGCCTCCAGCCCCCATCGCCTTCCACGCAACGACATGGCCTATCGCTTCGAGCGGTTCGAGGACCGCACGAAACGGATCATGCAATCGAGGATCCAGCAGGTCGACCCCTTGCATCACCGATTTCAGGGCATCAGCAACACCTTCGGCCTCCTCGCTCACGATGCTTTTCACCATGCCTTCTGCCGCTTGGTAAAGGGTGGCTAAGCCTTGAATCACATCCGAATCGCCCGAAGCGTACCTCGACCATACGCCTCGATGCAAATCGCCAGAAACATGAGGCAGGTGCGTGTCAAACAACACGAGGTGCTGCTCCAACCATTGTGTGAATTCTTCTGACGGTACGAGGCGAGCATTGGTCACTTGTTCTGCTTCGAAGGTCAGATGTTGAATGCCGCCAAATGCGCTTGCCCACTGGTCTTGTCGGCCACCAGTGTTGCCGAGCACCGCTTCGATTTGGTATGCTTTTTCGGCTATGGATGCGGGCTTTTCAGAGGCTGGACTGATGGCTGCTACCAATGCGACGTTCATCGCAGCAGAGGTGCCCAAACCGCATCCAGTTGGCATTTCTGTACGGTAGGACACTTCCATCTTGCGTTCATCATCGCTCATGCACGAGGCTGTGATGAACCGATTGATGGCGACGTTCACCACCATTCCTGGTTGCTCGATGCAGTACACCGGAACATCGGTCCATCCTCCGGCAAGATCAATTCGCACAGGGACCTTCACCGTGACTTCCTTTGCCATGAGTTAGCGCAGTTTGAGGGACCTCATGAAGAGTGGCATTCAAGACAAATGGTTCTGTGGGAGTGCCATCCGGAAGGGTGTGGGTGAGTCAATGAGCGATTTGTTTTCCCCAGATTCCGAAGTGATGTGGCAGAAAAAGTGGAACGAAGCCCGTTTGTTTGAACAGGACATTCGGGACAACCGCCCGAAATTCTACTGCCTTGAGATGTACCCCTATCCAAGTGGAAAAATGCACATGGGGCACGTTCGCAATTATTCAATTGGCGATGCTGTAGCGCGGTATAAGCGCATGATGGGCTTCGATGTCCTCTATCCAATGGGCTTCGATTCGTTTGGTATGCCTGCAGAAAACGCGGCCATCAAGGAAAACGCACATCCCCATGAAATCACTGAGCGAAACATGGCTTCCATCACCGCTCAAATCAAAAGGATGGGATTCTCGTATGACTGGCGACGCCAAGTCAAGAGTCACGATCCACGCTACTACCGGTGGAATCAATGGTTTTTCACCAAATTCATGGAAAAGGGCCTGGCCTACCAAGCGTTCGCTCCCGTGAATTGGTGTTCACAATGTGAAACGGTCTTGGCCAATGAACAAGTCAAGGCCGGCCGTTGCTGGCGATGCAATGGCCCTGTGCTACAGAAAGGCATGAGCCAATGGTTCCTTGACATTCCAAAATACGCTCAAGAATTGGTTGATGGACTGGACAGCATCCAATTCCCGGAGAATGTAAAATCGGTTCAACGGGATTGGCTAGGGCGTTCAGAAGGAGCAGAAATCAAGTTTGCAATCGAGGGAAGCGACGAGGAATTGACCGTTTTCACAACCCGCCCCGATACATTATTTGGCACCACCTTCGTGACCCTTGCACCCGAGCATCCACTTGCTGCAACCCTTGTTGCAGGAACGGAGCATGAAGCAGAATGGCAAGGCCTCTATGACGAAGTCTCTGCAATGAGTGAATTCGACCGCATCAAGAACATGAACAAAAAGCGAGGGGTCCCTCTCGGAGCATTTGCCATTCATCCCCTCACTGAAGAGCGCATACCAATATGGGCGGGTAATTTTGTCATCGCCAGCTATGGTACTGGCGCGGTTATGGCTGTTCCAGGCCACGACGAGCGGGATTTCGATTTCGCAAAATCCTACGGCATTCCAATTCGCCGCGTGCTTGTAAGGAATGAAAACGATGATCCAAACGCCGAACTCAAAAAGGCGGAATGTGAGTTGGGTTGGATGGTCAACAGCGCTCTTGATGGCTTTGACGGGCTGTACGGTGAAGACGCCAAGACGGCAGTGATTGACGCATTGGCAGCTCAAGGATCTGGAACGAAGACCATCAACTGGAAAATTCGTCCGTGGTTGGTTTCACGCCAACGGTATTGGGGCACACCAATTCCTGTGATTCACTGTGATTCATGTGGGCCAGTCCCGGTTCCAGCCAAAGACCTCCCAGTTGAACTTCCTCGCGATGTGGTGTTTGGGGAAGGCAACCCATTGGAAACTTCCACATCATTCCTCGCTGCTGATTGCCCTTCATGTGGAGCACCAGGCCGTCGAGAAACTGACACGATGGACACTTTTGTTGACTCCTCATGGTACTTCCTTCGATTTACAGATGCACTCAACGATGAACTCTGTTTTGATGAAGCGAAAGCCAACCATTGGATGAATGTTGATTTCTACTGCGGGGGCATTGAACACGCAATAATGCACCTCATTTACGCTCGGTTTTGGACCAAGGCACTCCGCGACCTTGGCTTGCATCAAATCGATGAACCGTTCCAGGAACTTCTGTGCCAAGGGATGGTCAACAAGTCCGCCCCATGGTGTGAGCCGTGCGGGCTAACCTTCTCAGTCGATCACGCCGGCAAACCCTGCCCCCACTGTGAAGGCCCACTGACAGAACGGTCTGCTAAGATGAGCAAATCCCTCGGTAACACAGTTTCTCCTGAAGACATGATTGAACGCTATGGCGCCGATACGGTTCGTTTGTTCATTCTGTTTGCAGCCAACCCGACCGCCGGCATGGACTGGTCTGATACGGCTTTGGAAGCCAACTATCGTGTGATGGTGCAACTGTATGGAATGCCAGAACGTTTGGGTTCTTGGGATGGGGAAGCGAGCGACATGGATGTGTGGTTCGAAGGGCGCCTCAAGCAAAGGGTTGCAGAATTCAAAGCAGCGATGGACACCTACGATTTGCGAAGGGCGGTTGAACTCTCCCACTATGAACTGGTCAAGGACGTCAATTGGTACACCCGTCGTGGTGGAAATAACCCCGTTTTAGCAAAGAGCATCCTTCGACATTGGGCGCACATGCTCTCTATTTCGACACCTCATCTTGCTGAAGAGTGGTGGTCTGGCCTCGGCATGGAGGGGTTGATCAGTGGAGCGGAAATGCCTTCACTTGATTCAATCACTGCAGAGGAACAAACCGCTCTTGATGGGGAAACCACCACCCGCAGTTTCCTTGAATCTGCTCGTAAGATCAAGGATGTGGCTGAACGACACTTGGATGGTCCAGCTAAAACAGCGACCATCATCGTTGCACCGACTTGGAAACGCGAACTTGCAATCACTGCATTGGAATTCCTCGAGCAAGGTGGAAATCCGAAGCAATTCATCGGCGTTCTGAGCCAAATGGAGATTGCACAAGGCGATCGAAAGGGCGAAATCATGGGCTTCTGGGGCAAGAAAATGCTGCCTCAAGTCTTCAAGTGGGACGATGATTCAAGGGTGCTCATCCGCAGTTCCCTTGATGAAGTAGCCTCGCTCACTCAAAGGGCTGCTTTCATTGCCGAAGAACTCGGTTTGGATGAAGTTGTTGTCGTTCTTGGTGAGTCAGAAGAGGACGAAACCGGCAGAGCAGGTGGCGCTATGCCACTCTCACCTGCTGTCGTCTATGCGTGATCAAACACGCTTCCATTCGGTCCCGGTCCACCAGTAATTGCCACCATCGCTCATGGCCCTCCAGGTGTAGCCTGCTTCATCGGTCCATTGACGCAAGACGGTTGGTTCCTCAGCCACAGGTTGAACCGCTGCAACAACAGGGGTTGCAGCCACAGCTGCGACCGCTACAGGTTGTGAGGCAATCACGGGTTGCGCAGCAACGATGGATTGCTGTTCGAAGGATTTCTCAGGTTCTTCTTCATTCCCACCACGTCGCAGGAAGAGAACCGCTCCGCCACCGCCAATGAGGGCAAGGACGACCAAAGCGATGATGATCATGTTTCTACGTGCTTCAGCAGCCTCTGCATCAGCAGCCTCTTGCGCTGCTTGTGCGTTATCACCAACGCCATTTCCATCTGAATCTAGGGTTTCAGAAGCATCGTTGGGGAAGGCATCAGCGTTGTCACCGACACCGTCACCGTCGCTGTCGAGTGTTTCAGCAGCGTCATTTGGTGCCCAATCGGCATTGTCTCCTACGCCATCATTGTCGCTGTCAACAGTTTCAGTTGCATCGTTCGGGAACACATCAGCGTTATCACCGACAGAGTCACCGTCACTGTCCATGGTTTCACTTGCGTCATTAGGAGCCCAATCTGCGTTGTCACCCACGCCGTCCATGTCCGAATCCATTGTTTCATTCGCATCCTCAGGGAATGCGTCGGCGTTGTTGCCGACGCCATCGCTGTCCGAATCCATCGTTTCGTTGGCATCGTTGGGGAATGCATCAGCGTTGTCCCCAACCCCATCGCTGTCCGAATCCATCGTTTCTGTGGCATCGTTAGGGAATGCATCAGCGTTGTCACCAACGCCGTCGCTGTCGGAATCCATCGTTTCGGAGGCATCGTTAGGGAATGCGTCAGCGTTATCTCCAACTAAATCTCCGTCCGTGTCCATGCTTTCACTGGCGTCGTTGGGGAACACATCGGCGTTGTCGCCCACTAAATCCCCATCAGAATCCATTGTTTCAGAGGCATCGTTCGGGAATGCGTCAGCGTTGTTGCCCACACCGTCGCTGTCGGAATCCATTGTTTCGGTGGCGTCGTCAGGGAATGCGTCAGCGTTGTTGCCAACCCCATCGCTGTCGTTATCAGTGGTTTCAGAGGCATCATTAGGGAACGCGTCAGCGTTGTTACCAACGCCATCGCTGTCGGAATCCATTGTTTCAGTTGCGTCGTTGGGGAATGCATCAGCGTTATCGCCGACCCCGTCACCATCGCTGTCGCTGGTTTCAGAGGCATCGTTTGGAAAAGCATCATCGCCATCAAAGACGCCGTCGCCATCGGTGTCGATGTCAACGATCATAGCTTGGTCTTGGCATGTTTCTTCTGGGCCGAAATCCATGCCATCGCTTGGTGTAACCTTGACCGTCCATGTTTCCTCGATCGAAGTTTCTGATGCCGCGATGGTGGTCATATCGTTGTAGGCAGGGGCGAGGGTCCCATTGACGAACCAGCGGACCATTGTATTGGACTCCGCGTCGCCATCAGGGTCTGCGAAGGTGTAACTCACCGTTAGGTCTTGATCAACAGCGACTGCGCCTCGTGGCGACAGAGCGAGGTTTGAAGCGGTTGGAGGGGTGTTCAACGGGGGAATTTCAGTGATCGTCAACGAGGTCTTTGCCCAGCCGTCTCCACTGTTTTGGAAATTTCCATTTCCATTCAATACGGCAATATCAACGCTAACTGTCCCACTGTTTGCTGCGGGTGCAATCCAGTCAAGGGTGAAGCTTCGTTGATTCGAATTGGTATGGGTTGCGCTCATTCCAGCAATCTGTACATCTGGGCTCGGGTTTCCAAGCGTGCCTTTGTCGATTTGGAGGGAGAAACCACCAATGAAGGCTTGTGTTCCTCCATTCACATCGATGGTGATTGGGTAAGATTGGCCGGCGTTGTAGGACGATGGAAAGTTTTCACCGACGGTAACGCCTCCTGCGTTGGAATGGCACGTACAGCCTGCAGACGCTTGGTTGTGCTTACCACTTGAATTCCCCTCAATAGCAGGAACGGAGGCAATCATCAGCATCAACAAGGCAATAGAAACGACCCTCAAAGTAGAGTTCATAACATGAGCGATTGTGTGTTTTTTATTTAACAAGTTGGCTTTCGCGCATGAAATTTCACGGTGCGCTTCATTCCTCTTCAGCGTCATCGTGCGAGATCTGTACCGCATCGTCCAGCCCCACAGGGCGCTTTGGCGGCGATGTTGTTTGGTTTGGCTGAGCGCTTGGCTTACCATTTGAGGCGACAACTCCAGCGGCGATCAACAGGAGGGCTGCAAGAACGAACAACCACGTAGTGGCCCCATTTCCACCATCATTCTGATTCTTGGCTGCGTTGCTTGAATCAATGACGGCACACCCGTTTTCATCCACCGCAACGGGCAGACTATTGAGGCACATGTCTTCTGCGTTTGACACTCCATCGAGGTCATCATCCAATTGTGTCATGCTGCAGCCTTGGACACCAACTTGTGCCCCCTGCGGCGTTTGGGCGCACGCGTCAACAAGATCAAGAACGCCGTCGTTGTCGTCATCATCATCTTCGGTAGCATCGATGCACCCGTCTGCATCTTGATCCTGGCCAATTCCTGCAGGGCCGATCAAACCAACTGGACAAGCATCCATTTCATCGAGCACCCCATCGCCGTCATCATCAGAATCTTCGCTGGCGTCTCTGCACCCATCTTGATCGTAATCCATGCTCAGAGTAAGCGCTGCGCTGTTCCAATTCAATTCACCAGTGGGGCATTCATCTCCAGCATCGCTGATTCCGTCGTTGTCGTCATCGTTGTCGGTGATTGAATCGTGGCATCCATCCTGATCGTAGTCATTGACCGGGTTTGAGGTCCATGCTGGCGTGTCTCTGGGGCAATTGTCGTCGGGAGCAGCGATCCCATCGCCATCCTGGTCGACATCGCATGCATCACCCAGTCCGTCCCCATCCAAATCCGCCTGAGTTGGGTTTGCAGCATCTGGGCAGTTGTCCATTTGATCGATAAATCCATCTTCATCGGTGTCGAAATCTGCGCATCCATCGCCTTCGTTGTCTTCCTCTGGTGTTGAAATCCAGCCCACTGGGCCCAAGGGACATAAATCATTGAAATCAAAAACTGTGTCTTCATCATCATCGAAATCTTCACCAGCGTCTTCACAACCATCGCTGTCGTGGTCTGTGTTTGAGTCAGAAACCCAATTCAAGGCGCCAGTAGGGCAGTCATCAATCGCATCCGCAACACCGTCGTTGTCATCATCAGCATCGCAATCATCGCCAAATAAATCGCTGTCATGGTTGGCCTGATTGGTGTTGGCGACCCTAGGACAGTTGTCTTCACCATCGAGAACACCGTCGCTGTCTCGGTCTGTTTGGTAAAGCCAAACTCCAACATCATAACCCCCGTAACTCGTTGCAGAATGAACGCCAATGGAGGCTGTGCCGCTCAGCATAAAGGTGAGCAGAGGGGATCCATCAAGAGCAAATGTGAGGCCGGTTGGTTCATCGTTTCCTTCACCGCCGGCAGAAACAGCCCATGCCCATGTACCATTTTGCAGGTATGAGGCAAGGAAGATGTCGTTGTGCATGTCATCGTTTACTCCATCGAGATCGGAGAGGTTGTCATCGCCAATCACGATTCCCCCAGTGGTCGTTCCAGTTAACGTGATGTCACCTTGGATGTTCGTCACGATGCCTGTGGCCCGGTCAACCCCAACTCCGCTTGCGGTAGCAATGCTGCTCCAAGCACCGGAAGAAGAAATCAAACCTAGAAGCAGGTCGACGCTCTGGGATGAGGAGGTATAGTGGGCGCCGAAACTCGCATTACCAACGAATTCACCAACGATGCTCAAGCCCTGTGTTGGTGATCCAGAACAATCCCAAACCCGTTCTTCGTACGGACCTCCACCAGAAAGAGCCCACGTCCATTCGCTGCCTTGGTAGGCGGCAACCATAATGTCGGTCTCGCCTTCAGATATGAGCAATGCCTCACCGATGAGGATTTCACCGCGATAGGTTGCCGTCAGGTAGGTTTGACCAACGCCATCCTGGCACAGGCCGCCAACGGATTCAATTCCATCTTGAGTGGTGAGTTCAACATGTGACAGCGGCTCACCGCCTTCGTTGAATGTGGCAATCATAATGCTGCCTTGCTCAGCAGCGGGGAGAATCTCGCCCTGAAACTCCATCGAGCCTCTGTACAACACGCCAAGGTGGATTTCATTGTTCGGAGTCACGAGCATATCAAAAACGAAATTGTCGTAAGCGTTGCCGACTTGAACAGACCACAACCAAGTTCCTTGGGCGCTTAAACGCGCTAAGAATACGTTTCCATCATCATCTTCATCTTCTTTGTCGAGTGGGTCAAGATCGCCAAGTTGGAGTTGACATGGGAACCCGGGGCTGTTCAAACAAAAATTGCCTGCAACGATGAGATCGCCATTGTCCAACAGGGCTATGGCTTCCACAGAATCAATCGCATTAGAACCAAACGCTAGACTGGCGTTCCATGTCCCGTTCGGGTTGATCCATGCAATCATTCCATCCCGGTCGCTTGATCCGCCAATCGCCCCATGGCCATCGATTTGGTCCCGGAATTGAATGTCGCCTTCGAAACTCCCTGCTACAATGAATGTCCCGTTCGAATAGGTTTCAGA
>DAPR01000031.1:26277-29874 GCA_002502605.1 Euryarchaeota archaeon UBA258 | reverse complement strand
GTACACGACAAGCCTGTATCCGAGGGGTCTCAGGGTGCCGTGTTGTTCGGTAGGGTTCACTCAGAATTGCAGTGCCAATGTGAAAGGTCTTCAAATTCTTCTTTCGTCCACTCGATCACTGGTGGGACTTGTTTCCACCAACGGACCTCTGCCACTTTAGCGTCATCAACGAACCATGAATCAAGCGGCGTGGCATCCGTGACGACATGCGCAACCCATCCCTTTGGGTAGTAGGATTTGTTCCAGCCCACCAATTCACCCTCGACTCCTGTCTCCTCCTTAAGTTCCCGCAAAAGTGCTTGTTCTGGTGTTTCGCCAGGTTCGAGGTGCCCTCCTGGAATCTCCCAACCACGCGTTGGGTGTTTGACAAACAGCACGCGTCCACCCTCACCTATTTTCATTGGAGGTTGGCCCCGAACGGTGACCCATGCCAAAACGAAAACGGGATCATCCGCATCCATGGTCAAGCCTCAAATGCAAGTTTGGCTTTCTCGACCCATTCCTCTGCCCATGCTTCCCCTTGGGCTACAAGTCGCCTTGCGTAGAAAAATGCCTCAGAGGCGTCGCCTGCTTCCAACAGCGCTTCGAGCCGAATCAAATCTGGATCTTTTCGCTCTGTTTCGACGGCCTCGATTTCTTGATTATCTTGCGGTTGGGTCACTGAAATGCGTTGGGAGAGGTTTTGCATTTGTGTCAAAAATTCTGACCGCTTTTCCACATTGGGACGCGTCCATGGTCCAGCGTCAACTCCATCCATACCCTGCTTGAGTCGGGCGAGGAATTCATCGCGGGGGTTGGTGTGAGGTCGAAGACTCTGGACGTGGTCATAGCAAAGCCATGCTTCATCGCTTTCTCCACGCCGTTCATACAACCGTCCCAATTCCATCCACAGTTCGTGGTTGTTCGGCCGGTGAGCCAAAAGGTGACGTGAGAGTTCAATGAACCGATCTTCTCGACCGCTGGAACGGAGACGTTCCAAACGTCGACCGTAGACAATGTTGGCTCTTTGATCGCTGAAATCAAGACGCTTGCATCGGTTTGAAAAATCCAAAACTGCTTGATCTGTGTTTTCCATTGAATCAATGAGCGACCACCAAGCATCTGGTTCAAGTGGGTCCTTCAGGAACGCTGCTTCAAGCAATTCCCCGCCTACGAGGAGGAAGTCAATGCCTTTGAGTTGACCAACCTGCTCCGGATCTCGGCCTAAGACTACGAACAAATCTTCCAAAAGAGCTTCGAGGCCTGCGCTGTCACCAAGAATTAATTTCAAATCTGCAAGGCAACGCCAATTTTGTTCTTCTGTGAAGTCATGCAGCAGGGCTTGGCGTGCGTTTTGCTCGGCCCATGCCATGTTTTCACCGAACCGTGCTTCATCCTTAGCCGCCAAACGGGCAAACTTCTGAGCTTGACTCCGGTACCGGTTGCCGAGGTTCCGGCGAGGGTGTTGCAACAGCGATGCATTATCCCCCGACATGAATTGAACTGGTGAGGTTCACCTAACAAACCTACGGAGGATTCGCATCATTGAACGGATTTGAAGCCTTCATGGTCGACGCCCCAAGGCAAGGTAGCATCAAAGCCTACCTTTGCGGTGAGCCCATCGCTGTCTCGCGAGGGGTCGAGTGAACTGCCCTTTTGGTGGGACAGGACAATCGTGTCTGTGTCAGGTTGCCAGCGGGTTACCTTTGCCCATTCGACGCGCACTGGATCGGTGATGTCGATGTCTTCATCGACAATCGTCACCATCTTCATGCTGCGATGACCTGCGAGGGCAGCCATAATCGCGTTCTTTGGATCTTCTTGTTTTGTTCGTCGGATTTTCACAACCGCAGCAAGCCAACCGCAGCCACCCTCCGTCATGTGAACGTCCAGGCATTCGCATACTTCGTTGACGGCTGCTTTGATGGTTGGTGCTCTTGGCAAGCCCATCAATGTCTTGTGCTCGGCCTCTCCGGGAATTAAGGCGTGGAAAATAGGGTCATTGCGGTGAATGACGCCTTCGATTTCAATCACGGGCTCTTGGCGCACATCATCCACAGTACCCGTGATGTCAACATAGGGGCCTTCGTCATCGTTTTCCCCGGTGATCCGCCCCCACAGAACATATTCTGCATCAGCTGGAGCCAACACACCGTTTGGCATTCGAGTCAAACGAAGGGGTTTGCCGTAGAGTTTCTCGTGCAGTGCAGCAGCGATGGTCAATTCGTCAATGTTGTCATCAAACGACATAGCTGCAGCCAACAACACGACCGGGTCAGGTGCGTTGACCACTGCAATGTTGACCTCGCCACCGTTTTCACGAGCCGTCATGGTCATGGTACGTAGGTGCCGAGGAACGAGACGGACAACCAGGTGATTTTCGTCCCTTACGAATTGTCTGTGGAACGACATGTTTCGAATGCCATTGTCTTCGGCAATGATCACGCTTGCGGAAGAGTAGCGGCCACGGTCTTGAGGCCAGTGATGAGGAATTGGAAGATCCATAATGTTGACTTTTTCCTGGATGTTGTCGAAGCATTCGGCTTCGGAGGCATCGACGATGACCGGTTCGCTTGGGTTGTCCATGGCCCAACCAAGGGTGTCGATGTATTCCTCTGGTGAAATCCCAATCGCTTGACAAAGGCGGTCGCGGGTGAGAATATTGACAGCTGCCCGATGACCTGGTGTCTCCACCAAGTTGTCGAAGACGGTCAAGGCATGATGCGAAGCACGGGAGTGTTCCCATAAGCCGTGAATGATGCTCACCGGAGCAGATTCAGTGTGTGCTGCACCAAGATGATCACGAAACGCCATGCCCCGCCCACCGGCATCCGCCGCTTGAACTTTCGTTCACAAATCACTCGTGGCCGAAGGAATTTGAACCATCTCAGAAAGGCCAATATCGGAGCAAAATTCATCCAAACGAAGGTCTGGGTTTGAATGAGGGCTGACCCGCCCGAATGGTTGTTGTTAAATAGGGGCTTCAAGTCGGCGAAGTGCTTCAATGCAGTGATTATCATGGGTAGAGGATTATTCGCCGGTGCCAAGATGGCAAAAGACCGCCAAAAATTCCGATGGTCCGATCGCCGATACAAGAAGCGAATGCTCAAGTCGCGAGCAAAGCACGACCCTCTTGCTGGGTCCACTCAGGCCAAGGGTATCGTCATCGAAAAAGTCGGTATCGAGGCAAAGCAACCAAATTCCGGAATCCGCAAAGCCGTCAAGATTTCCTTGATCAAGAACGGAAACAAACTCACGGCCTTCGCTCCTGGCGATGGTGCAATCAACTTCATCGATGAACACGACGAAGTGATGGTCGAAGGTATCGGTGGACGCATGGGTCGTTCATACGGTGACATTCCCGGTGTCCGATACAAGGTCATCCACGTCAACGGCGTTTCACTTGATGAAATGGTCCGTGGGCGAAAGGAGAAGCCTATCCGCTGAGGTGCCTATCATGTCCGAAACAGAAATCGTCGAAGAAGCTGTGGAAGAAGTCGAAGAAGTTCGACCAATTGCAGGAATTGGAACCCTTGTCTTTGGCAAGTGGGACGCATCCGCCATCACCTGCAAAGATCCAGGACTCGCACCTTACATCAACCTCTCAACCGTTGGTGT
>DAPR01000031.1:23854-26137 GCA_002502605.1 Euryarchaeota archaeon UBA258 | reverse complement strand
GACACCATTGCTGCAAAGTCTGGCAACAACCCACTCCAAGTGTTTGTTGATGCCCTGTGCAACGCAGCACCTATGGAAGAAATCACTCGAATCAAGTTTGGTGCAGTTTCACAGCCCAAGGCCGTTGACTCCTCACCATCCCGCCGACTTGACGTTGCACTTCGCAACCTCGCCAAGGGCGCACAACAAGGCACTCACAAGTCAAAGCGAACCTTGACCGGTTGCATCACCAATGAACTGACCAAGGCTGCTGCAGGCGACGTGACTTCCTATGCTGTTGG
Source organism: Euryarchaeota archaeon UBA258 (assembly GCA_002502605.1). Classification (GTDB taxonomy): domain Archaea; phylum Thermoplasmatota; class Poseidoniia; order Poseidoniales; family Poseidoniaceae; genus MGIIa-L1. The sequence goes on along the minus strand of DAPR01000031.1, from coordinate 25,856 downwards.
CAAAAAGGAAGAGTTGGAGCGCATCGCTGCCTCCGCCCGCTGATTGCTTCGGCGCTCTTGTGAACTCCGGATCAACTCCGGTTTAGAACCCATACGAGTGGAAACTTTGTTGGCTCACAGCATCGCTTTCTTTGGGAACGTTGCGAGGTCCTTAAGAACCCCTTTCAGGTGGCCAAGAACGACGAGAAGTCACAGGTGATTTCATGGGACGAAAGGAAGACAACATCAAGAAGGCCACAGAGGTCATGCACATTTTGCCACAAATTCGAAATCTGTGCATTGCAGCACACATTGACCACGGAAAGACGACCCTGTCCGACAACCTCATCGCAGGTGCTGGAATGATGTCGAGCGAACTTGCAGGTGCAGCACGTGTTCTCGATTTTGACGAACAAGAATCTGCTCGTGGAATCACCATCAACGCGGCATCCGCTTCAATGGTCCACGGCGTTGAAGGCACAGACTACCTCATCAACCTCATCGACACACCAGGTCACGTTGACTTCGGTGGCGACGTGACACGTGCAATGCGTGCAGTCGACGGATGTTTCATCCTCGCTTGTGCTGTTGAAGGTCCAATGCCTCAAACAGAAACCGTCGTTCGCCAAGCACTCAAAGAAAAGGTCAAGCCTGTGTTGTTCATTAACAAGGTTGACCGTTTGATCAACGAACTTCAAGTCACCCCTGAAGACATGATGGCCCGTTTCACAGAGACCATCAAGAAGGTCAACAGACTCATCAAGCAGTTCGCTCCTGAAGAATTCAAGAAGAGCTGGCAAGTTTCCGTCGGTGACGGTACCGTTGCTTTCGGTTCCGCTTACCACAACTGGGGGATCACCGTGCCATACATGGCAAAGTCCAACATTTCCTTCAAGGAAATTTTCGAATACTGCAACAACGAAGATCAGAAGACCCTCGCTGAGAAGGCTCCTGTCCACGAAGTTCTTCTCGACATGGCTGTTACAAAGCTGCCAGGTCCAGTCGAAGCACAACCATACCGTGTCCCGAACATCTGGACTGGTGACCTTGAATCAGAAATTGGACAATCCATGATGAGTTGTGATCCAGAAGCAGAACTTGCAATGATGATCACCAAAATTTGGATGGATCCTCACGCAGGCGAAGTCGCTGTTGGTCGTATTTACTCTGGTGCTATCGCACAAGGTGAATCAGTGTACGCAATCGGGGCTGCAAAGCCAGAGCGTGTTCAACAAGTCAGTATGATGGTCGGTGGCGATCGCATCACGGTTCCAAAGGTCGTTGCAGGAAACATCGCAGCGCTCACAGGTATCCGCTCGGCTGCTGCCGGTGTGACCCTTTCGCACGACAAGGACTTCGTTCCTTTCGAAGCCATTCGACATTACTCTGACCCTGTGGTCACTGTGGCCGTTGAGCCAAAGAGCATGAAGGACCTTCCAAAGTTCATCGATGCTTTGCGCTCCCTCGCTAAGGCAGATGCATCTTTGCAAGTCACAACCAATGCAGAAACTGGAGAGGCACTTCTCGCAGGAATGGGTGAACTCCACTTGGAGATCACCGTGTACCGAATCGAAGAAGAGCAGAACATCAAAGTCAAGGTCAGCCCACCTATTGTGGTCTACCGTGAAGGTATCGAAGGCAGCAACCGCGGCCATGCGTTTGAAGGCAAGTCCCCAAACCGCCACAACAGATTCTTCTTCGAAATTGAAGCTCTTTCCGATGAAGTCGTTGCTGCACTCCGCAATGGCGACCTCGGTGATGGACCAGTTCGCTCCAGTGACGCTAAGGAAAAAGGAAACATGTTTGGTGAACTCGGCATGAACAAGGACCTCATGCGCAAGATCTACGCCATCAACGGGACCAACGTATTGGTGAACGACACCAAGGGTATTCAGGGACTGCACGAAACCCGTGAACTCATCATTGAAGCATTCAACGCTGTTTGTGTGAAGGGACCAATTGCTGATGAACCAGTCCAAGGAATGTTCGTTCGACTTGTTGACGCAAAGCTTCACGAAGACGC
>DAPR01000031.1:5870-23816 GCA_002502605.1 Euryarchaeota archaeon UBA258 | reverse complement strand
ACGGTTCTTCTTGAACCAATGCAGAAAGCCTTCGTGTCTGTTCCTAACGACTGGCTCGGTCAAGTGACTCGTGAAGTGACCAACCGACGGGGTATCATCGAAGACATGCCATCTGAAGGCGAAGTCACCACTGTGGTCGGTGTTCTACCAATCGCAGAAACGTTCGGTTTCTCAAACGACATCCGTGCTGCCTCCCAAGGACGTGCAGTGTGGAACACAGAAAACTTAGGTTTCGAGCAGTTGCCACCGCAATTGTTTGACAAGGTCGTTGGCCAAATCCGAACCCGTAAGGGACTCAAGCCAGAACCTTACCCAGAATCCTACTACTCTGAGTGAAGAACATGCAAGGCTCAATCATGGGCCTGTTTGCATCCCCAACAGGTGGGGTACCCAAACCATTTGTCGAGCATCTGCAAGTTACGGTCAACGGGTGCATCGGTGATCGACAAAATGACCTCAAGCACCACGGTGGACCGCGTCGAGCAGTTTGCATCATGACCTCAGATGTTCTCGAACAGCTCCAAGCAGAAGGGCACCCGATTGAAGGTGGAACCACCGGTGAAAACCTCTTGATCGCAGGTGTCCCTCGGACATCCCTGGACGTGGGTGCAGTCATCAAGACCGAGGATGTCACCCTTCGAATCACAGGAGATGCCCCTCCATGCAAGACCATCAAGGCCTCGTTTGCTGATGGAGGTTTCAAATCCCTTTCTCATAAGCGAGAAGCACAGACTACGCGTTGGTACGCTGAGGTGGTGAAGGAAGGAACCCTCCACTGCGATGAGGCGATTCACATCGAGGCCATCAACTGATGCGTTCAAGTTGGAAGTCCGTCAACTCCCTCAGCGCCCGCAATGCCGGCCCGTCTGGAATTTGATTGAGGCAATCATGGGCCTTGGCATGGTATGATACAGCACGCTCACGGGCGTAATCAATCGAACCTAAGTCTGCCAAAGCCTTGAGCCCTGCATCAATTTCCTCTTGACTTGCATCATCGCCTTTACCGAGAACTGAAAGCAAGGTTGCTTTGGTCTCACTTTCAGGTTGACGAAGAGCGTGAATCACCATGAGTGTGCGCTTTCCTTGGGCAATGTCTGAGCCACAGGGTTTTCCAAGCGTTTCAGAATCTGAGAGTGCGTCGATCAAATCATCCATCAATTGGAAGCAGAGGCCCACTGCGAGACCCCAATCGTGCATGCATTGGACCGTATCTTCATCCGCTCCCGAAAGATAGGCGCCAATCTCAGCGCAGGTGAGGAACATCACTGCGGTTTTTCCAGTGATCATTTCGATGTATTGCTCTTCAGTCACACTTTCCATGTTCTCAAAGTCAATGTCAAGTTGTTGACCTTCCGAGACCCTTCGGACCATGCGCCCGATGCGTTTGACGAGGAACGGAAGCATCTCGTGTTCAATGCCTTCTGCGACAGCCATAGCCTCGAAGGCGATGGCCAACATAGCATCGCCAGCATTGATGGCTGTTGGAAGATCGTACTCGATGTGAACCGCATTGCGGCCTCGTCGAACATCGTCATCGTCCATGATGTCATCGTGAACAAGCGTGAAGTTGTGGATTGTCTCGATGGCCGCTCCAACATCAAGCAAACCAGCATGGGAATCACCCACCGCACGTGCAACCATCCAAGGCATGCAGGCACGCAAGCGCTTGCCGCCCCCTTCAACGAGGTGCATCATCGCACCCGAAAGGCGTGCATGTGAGGTGTGAGTAAGGGCTCGTTCAATGCGTGCCTCAACAAGAGGCTTCACTTCTGCAAGAGCCGTCATCAAGTCTGCACCTACAGCATCGGGGAGCATGTGGCTGACGTCACCCATGTCGTGAATCGCTTCATCGACCAAGTCGTCAAGAGCATCTGAATCACCAATGGCTTGCCACCATGCGTCGTTCATGACGCGGGCCGCTATGCAACGGAACCATGGAGCAATAACGCCTGCCGTCCCGTCTTCATCGATCAGCATGGCCTCGAGTTCACTTTGACTCACCCAAAGAGTTTCTGAAATTTCATTTGGGTTTGGTGCGAGGTCCACATCTGCTTGAATCACCAAGATGTGGTCGATTTCTCGCTCGGTCCAAGTTTCATTCATCCGAGCGCTGTAACGCATTTTTGTGATGAAGTGGAAGGCGTCCAAAGGAACTTGGTTTGGAGAAATTCCGAGTTCTTGTTCCAGTTTTCGGACCGCAGCGCGCTTCACACCAATTGCATTGGTTTCATCCATTTCTTCTTCGCTGTGAAGTGGGTGAGAGCAGCATGAATTTGCCCAAACATCTGGGAAGGTGACTTTGTCGGAGGCACGGCGTTGAAGCAAAAGGCGGTTCTTGCTGTCAAAAAGCAAGACACTGAAGGCACGGTGGTATGCCCCTGTGCCCCTGTGAGCTGCTATTTTTGAGCCCGGGCCAATCACATTGTCCCATTCATCAGTCAAGATGATCGCTTCGGCCATGAGGGCGGATTGCGTTGCATCCGCACCAAGTGAAGTGAGCAAATTTTGCTCTTCATCACCAAGTTCTATGGTTGGGACATCCGATATTCCATACCCTGTCATAGCAATCCTCAGCCCTTCGATGCGCGGTCGCTACATGAAGAGTTCTCTCAAACCGAGTGGAAAAAGACGATGCTGTTTGTTAATTGGTAACACGCGTGCCCCTAACGGGCTCGCCTAGGCATGCTTGGTAGACTCGGTCTGCATGACCACCATTCACCATGTGAACTTCAATGCCTTGCGCTGCTGCTTGTGCTCCGCGAGCCGCCTTCAATCCAATGCCACCCGTTACGTCAATGTCGCTGTAGTGGGCACCTTCGAAGGCCACCGATGGTGACCAGTGCTCGATGAGGTCATCGTATGTGGCTTGGTCTGGAGGGACACGTAGCAATCCATCCACTCCACCAATAGCAAAAACCAGTCGACGTACGCCAGGAACCTCTGTCGATAATCGAAGAACAAGATCATCGCCAGACAAAATCCCGAATTCAAGTTCACCATTGACAGGGACTACATCACCAAAGGTGATTGGAACAACCCCCTCATCGGCATTGAAGGCATCAAGATCACCAGCAAAGTGTTCACCTGTCCCATTGGCCCATTCGTGAGGTGGGTGAACTGAAGTGGCCACACCGACGTGTTCCAATGCCGAGCGCACATGAGCGTTGAGTGTCAGCATGTCTTGACGCACATGTTGAACGGCTTCATCCTGAGAAGTGCACTGCTCATCCGGTGCAAATGTTGCATCCACTCGCCCTTCATTGAGACGCCAGTGTTTTGCCCTGAGGTGGCCAAAAGAACCTGCACCATGAACCAGCACAACATCGACACCCGAATCGATGCACCGCTTCACAGCGTCTGCCAGTTGAGCAATCACGGTCAAATTGGGTGTGCAGAGTGTGGTTTTGTCCGTGATGAGGCCTCCACCCCACTTGATGACGACACGCTCACGCATGGTTATGCCAGAAGGGAGCGATTGATGAGGTTGACCCATGGAGGGAATTTAGCACCAAGCATTGATGAGGCTCGGCTGGAAGCGCATCACATGGCAGAAGGTCCGAGTCTAAGCGATTTCATGCGACATTTGCAAGCTGTTCTCGAAGAATCCACTCAAATCTCGGATGCTGAAGAACAGCAACAACGTCAATGGCAACTCGAAGCCGCCATTCAAGAAGCAATTATTTTTGGTAATCGATACAGAGAACTGCAAGAGCACGGTCTTGATCCACTGCGATTAATCAAGCCCAAGGGTGGCGATCCCGTTGCACCTCCAGTGAACAAGATTGAGGCATTGAAGAGCGGCAGCATGCATTGCGCTGGGTGTGGAGCACATCTTGAGAGTGACCTCAATTTCTGCCCTGCGTGTGGGCAAGAAAAGTGATGCTCACTCTTCTTCTGCCTCAGCAAGTTCCCATTGGGCAATGATTTCGAGAACCATTGGGTCGTCGTCTTCGATTTGGTAAAGGTACTCACCAGGCATTTCGTCAACCAAGTACACTGTTTTTCCTGCACGGTAGATGACGTGGCCGTCAGCGATTGCTCGAACGGTGTCCACTTCGAGGATGGCAGGGCGACTGATTCGAACGTGTCCTGCTTCCATTGCGTTGCTGATGGATTTTGACAAGTGAACGTGCTTTCTGTCGCCTGCTGTGATGCCGAGTTCCTTGATGGTCGGAACTTGGTCTGGCTCACACGGCCAGTACAGGGCTTCTGGGATGTCATCGGTTGGAAGATCAAGTTCCAATTCAATCGAGTGTCCGTATGTGGCACGAAGCATGTCACCTTCAACTTGGTAGCGTCCTTTGTCGTCAGCACTGGCAATAGCGGCGAAGTGCCAGCCACGAAGCCAATGGTAGTGGCGGCGTTGCTTTGCGATGTTTTCAGAAAGTTCCCGTGCGTTGACCCATCCGTTGATGTCCATTTCCACATTGAATTTTTCCGGAGCGTGGCGAAGAACGAGAGCAAGCATGCGTCCAAGTGAATTGGATTCACGGTCGCTCATGATGAATTTGCCTTCTTCGTTGCAGGTTGGGCAGTTGGCCCCTTTGAAGTGTCCGTGTCTGTTGCACTGTCGTAGCATGGTTCATGTGCGGCTGTGACCTGTTTTTAGTACCTACGCAGGAATCATATTTTTTTGGCGAATCAAAAAGCCTTGAACCGACTCAATCAAATGCTGTGGAGTCTTGGACGGTTCATGGTCGATGTTGCCGTGATTGGCGCTGGTCAAACGAAGTATGGGAATCACCCATCTGGCTTGAAAGGAATGTGGGCTGAAGCCGCCGAACAGGCCTTTGCGAGCGTGGACAGGGACTTTGAGCCACGCTGTGTCGATGAAGCATTCATCGGAAGCGTAGCCTTTGGAGGGGGCCAACTTGGCAACACAGCGGCCCTGTTAACAGAACACTCTGGCATGGAAGGTATTCCCGTTCGTCGAGTAGAGAACGCTTGCGCTTCGTCAGGGTTTGCTCTTCGTGACGCATGGATGGCCATCAAGAGTGGGCAAGCTGACGTGGTCATCGCCGGTGGCATTGAGAAAATGAACGACCTTTCCCCAGAACGCCGAAGATTTTGGCTTGGCGTTTCAGGCGATACTGAATGGGAACGGCTTGCCGGTCTCACCTTTCCCGGCACCTATGCCTTGATGGCTCGGAGGCATTTTCACGAACACGGTTCAAATCACGATGACCTTGTCAACATCAGCGTCAAGAATCACATGCATGGATTCGAAAACGAAATGGCACACATCAGAAAAGAAGTTTCCTTCGAGAAGGCCCAAAGTGGCTTCATGGTGGCCGACCCACTCACCCTCTACGACTGCTGCCCTACCTCGGATGGCGCCTCTGCAGTCATCTTGGCTGCCGACCACGTGGTGCGGCAATTCACAGACGATCCTGTGTGGCTCCGTTCCTCAGGGGCGGGTTCAGACTACCTCGCCTTGCACGACCGGCCCAGCATCACTCAAGTGAAAGCAACACAGCAAGCATCCGCTGCAGCGTACAAAGCTGCTGGAATCACCGCCAATGATGTTGACTTGGCAGAAGTTCATGATTGCTTTACCATCGCAGAACTGATGGCAACCGAAGATCTTGGCTTTGCCCAGCATGGCGAAGGTGGACTCTTTGCCCGTGAGCAAAGGGGCGTTCGCAATCAAGGCGACGTTTGCATCAATCCAAGCGGAGGACTCAAGTCGAAGGGCCATCCATTAGGAGCGACCGGTACAGGCCAAGCCGTTGAAGTGTTCAAGCAACTGCGGGGCAGTGTGGAAAAGGCGCGTCAAATTCGTGATGCAGAAATAGGCATCACTCACAACGTCGGCGGCTCGGGTGCAACATGCGCCGTTCATGTGTTTGGGAGGGACCGAACATGAAGGAGGTCATTGATTGGCAAGGCTACTTGGCCATGTTTGATGAGGATGCATTGATGATTCAGTCGCCGTTTACCCTTAATGGAAGCATTGACTTTGGCTCTGATTCTGATTACACAACCATGGCTATTGCCGGACTGCATTTGCTGTTCAGCCGTGGAATCGACATCACATCGGTCAGAAGTTTACCCCTTGTCAACACCCATGCCGTCAAAGCGGCGACTGGAGTTGAGGTCATGTCTGATGAAGAAAACGACACCCCATGTGAATGGAACCTGCTTGTGGGGGAAGAAGCAACACTGGTGTTCACCAACAACCTCGAGCGAGATTTAGCCTTCCATGGGCCAGCTGACCTCGAAGCACTTGATCCAACCTTTGCAGAAGATATGGCTGCTGCATGGAGTCGTGAATTGGAATTAACTCACGTGTCTCAAGGGGCTTATGTTTCGGAGTCTGCCTATCGTGAAGGTGCCAATGCACGCTTAGGTCTACTCGCTCAGCATTCAGGTGACGCACTTGTCTGGCCACCCCGACAACTCGATCAGGATGGAGAGAGAATTCCAACAGCAAATCAAGCCTTGATGGCCCGAGCCACAGTCGAGTCTTGGACCAAGTTAAGCGCTGCTGGAGCTCCATCAGAATTTGCCTTGCGAGCCCCGGTTCTGGGCGGCATTCAAACGGTCTTTGTCCAATTTGAACAGGGACCACGTGGCGTTTTTCTCGTTGCTGATGACGCAGAGTACGAACCAACCATTGGTGACCAAGTGTCCTTTGTCGTGCGTCGGATCTATGCACAGGAAGGCCTTATCCGGTACGGTATGAAGGCAATTCCCACCAATTCATGAGGCTGACGGCAACAATATCGCCCAAAGAATTGATAGAAAGCCAATTGTCTCGCTCATCCATGGCAGGCTTTGGGAACATACGCAAAGGTCGGCGCGATGCGGTCGAAAATTTGCAATACACCGAGGGTGGAGATTGTCCTAGGTGTGGCGGTGAAGCCCAACCCTCAACGATGACAGGGTACCTCATGTGCAGTGGCTGCAACCACGAATGGGCCGACCCAAATCATCAATCCACTTCCGAACGGGCTCCACCTCCAACCTACAGGCAAGATGCTGAAATGATTGAGGAGTTCAAAAAAGAAGTCGAATCGGGAAGCCTAGCAGGCGTACTTGGTGTCGATAACAACCTCACTGAGGAGCAGGAAGCATCACTGGGCAGACTAGAAGACAAATGGATGTCGGGTATGCAGGGGCATTTCAACACCGCAACTGAAGACCGAAAACCATTGATGATCAGTTTTGATGACGACGACAACATTGTGTCCACAGAAGTCGCCGCACTCACCATCGTATCCAATGGTTTTGATGGCGGTGAAGAAATCAGGCTCGAATATCCCGGAATGGGAACGGAATTTTACGAATTCAACGTGGCCGACCCAAACGGTTGGAGAAAGGGTCGAACCGCAAAAGACACAGCAAGGTCAATTTGCAATCTGATCAACAACAATTCCAACCTTGTGTATGCAAATTTGGACGGAGTTCGAATTTCCTTTGAACTGCGTGATGCAAAACTCAAACCAGAATCGCTCGTTCTGTTCGTCGACGACCCAGGTGGCACCGATATTGTCGCAGAAAAGAACGGCGTGGTGCTTGATGCAAGAAATGTGCAAGATTTCGAAGACTACCGTAGCGTGGTTGAACTTGTCCTTGAAGATGGCATCATCTCACCAAGCGAAGATCAACTGCTGTGGTCCATGCGTCAGCAACTGGGAATCGATGATGTGTATCACATCCAAATGGTCCTCGAAGTTTGTGGTGATAAGGCGTTAAAGGAATGCACAGGCTGTGGAAACATGGCACCACTCTACCCTGAATACGCAGCATGGTATTGCCAAACTTGTGAATCGTGGTGCTGAGCATCAGAACATCACAAAAACTCCTGATGCCCCCGATTCTATAGAATTACGGATGCCATAAATTTTCGACGCTGAACCTTGAATTATGCTGGACTGGAGTGTCCAACAGCGAGGCATCCTTCATAAGGTAGGGCGAGATGGCAAGGTTAGGCGAGTGCTATGGCAGAAGACGTATTGTATATTGGAATTGATTTGGGAACCTTCCGTTCTGTGATGGTTTCATCTGACAGCCACGAAGAGGAAGAACTCACTGTTATTGGAACCCCTAAAGATCCAATTGCACGAAACTTCCTGAAGCGAGACGTCCTCTTCGGTGAGGAAGCGCTCAAGAACCGACTTGCACTCAACCTTTTCCGACCTCTTGAACTCGGTGTCATCAAGGACACTCAAGAAGACCGCGAGTTCATCGCTCACTTCATCACTCACCTCATCGGTCTATCTGACCCTGAAGAATACGACCGAGTGGTCGCAGTCATTGGAGCACCAGCTGAAGCATCCTACGTCGACAAAACCGCGATTTTCGATGCCGCTGCAGGCTCTGTCAACGCTGCAATGATCATCTCTGAGCCGTTCGCAGTTGCTTACGCATTGGACATGATTGAACACACCCTCGTCATCGACATCGGTGCAGGAACCGCTGACCTTTGCCGTGTCTACGGTACCATCCCAGGACCTGAAGACCAGATGCACACAGGGCATGCTGGTGATTTCATCGACCGAGGCCTCATCAAGGAGATTCAATCCAAGTATAACGGTGCTCAAATCACCAAAGATATGGCACGACGCTGGAAGGAACAGTACTCCTTCGTTGGAACCCACACCCCAGAATCCCCTATCATGGTGGATTTCTCGATTGATGGAAAGGCCATGAACCTCGATATCACCGATTGTGTCCAAGCAGCTTGCGAAGCAATCGTTGAACCTATTGTCGAGAACGTCAAAGCCCTCATCGCAGGATCCAACCCCGAATACCACGACGAGTTCCGCCGAAACATGGTGCTCGCTGGTGGCGGTTCAGGAATCAAGGGCCTTGGTGCTATGATTGAGCGACGCTTGTCCGACATGGGCGACGTCAATGTTCACGTCGTTGACGACCCAGTCCGACTCGGAGCAATGGGTGGCCTTCGTTTGGCCATGGAAGTCCCAGAAGAAATGTGGTCTTCCCTCACTCTTGCAACCCGCTGAGTTCGTTCATCAATCAGATTGACTCAAACCAATACATTGGATGTGTGATGCCTAATGGGAAACGATCGAACATTGAGGAAACTCAAGAAGTTGTCCTCACGCATGAGCGAGCGGATGGAAGAAATTCGTGACCTCATGGACGATATGGAAATCGAATTCGAATTGATGCAAAAACAGATTGCACGTTTGGAAAAGACTGGCAACAAGGCATCGGCAGAAGTCAAGAAAGGAAGCGGGAAAACTGAATCCTCCATCGACGATGATGACGATGTGGATGATGAAGATCTGGACCTCGAAAACACAACTTCCGTGTTTGTCAAACCGAAGTTCTGAAGCCACCGATTCCGATGGTTCACTCTTGCTCATACTTTGAGGTAAGCTCATCGCTCACCAGTTGATTTTGGCAGTGCGGGCATCTGTCGCTTGAATGGAGCATCGCTGGACGAATGGCAAGCACGGCAAGACATGTTGGGCAAGCAGCATACATTTCACCTGCTTCCAAGGGTAAATCTGGAATGATTTCCGTGGTGTTGTGGTATGCATGCTTGTAGCCAGGATGGAAATGTGTCGCAACCCTGCGACTCGAACCCAAACATGCCCAAATCATAAGAAACGCCATCAAGAAACTGCTTGCGACCAAAAGAAGCAGCGCGTACACGAGGAAAATGAACGAGGCGATGCTGATCACTGCGGCACCTACCCAGTATGCTGGCTTCGATTTACGACGGTAGGCGAGCCATGTCACCGTCAAGCAGGCAGCCAAGAGACCGAGAACGGCCTCCTGAGCAGAGGGGGCTAGAGCGTTGAGTGTACCAAAAGCTGCAAACAGCAAAATGAGGCTGTCGATCAACAAGATGAACGTGGTGCCGCGGTGAATTGGATCGTAAGGGTTGGAAGCATTTCCAAAGGATTGTGGACGCATCCCTGCCACAACAAGGTCGTCACCTCGCCCACCCGCCATGGCTTTTCCACAGACCGGCCCATCTTGAGGCTATGGTTCTGGGGCCGAAACATCTGTGCAAATCAACGCCGAAGCAATCATGTTGGTTGGCAGAGTGGCATCACCATGGCGGTGCGTGACACTGATGTTGAGCCACACGGGGCCGCCCTTGCAGGCCGCCATGTTTTGCTTGGCGTCACAGGAGGAATCGCTGCCGTCGATACGGTACGCATTGCTCGAGAGTTGCGTCGCCATGGCGCAACCCTGACCGTGGTCATGACAAAGGCCGCTCAAAGAATCATTACACCACTCGCCGTCCGCTGGGCCACACAGGGCAATGTAATCACCGATTGGGATGGTGATATGGAAGCCCTCAACTCAGTCGATGGAGTTCTTGTTGTCCCAACCACAAGAGAGACCCTCGCGTCCTACCTCCACGGCTTGCAAAATGGTCCTTTGTTGATGGCGCTCAGCGTTGCACGAAGCCGTAGCGCTCCGATCATGATGGTGCCAAGCATGCACATTGATTTGGCCAACGACCCAATGACCGATGACCTCGTTCTCAGGGCACGTGAAAACGGCATCAATGTGCTGTGGGGTCAAGAAGAAGAGGGGAAGCGTAAAACTCCCGCCCATGAAACAACGGTTGCCATTTTTTGCCACCAAATGAACAAAGCCCGACCTGATCGAAAATCAGTCGTCATTACCCTGGGCGCTACACAATCCCCTATCGACGATGTGCGCTTCGTTCAAAATTACAGCAGTGGTGCGACTGGATTTGCTCTCGCTGACGATCTTTACCGACATGGACATGACGTCACATGTGTTGCCGGTGTCACAACCGCTTCACAACCGGCATGGCTCCCGCTTGTCATCCGTGCCCCTCAACCTCAACAAATGCTCAATGAATTGAACGCTCTCGCCAACGATTCCATCGATGCTTGGGTCCATGCTGCTGCAGTTCTCGACTATGTCGTGGGCACCCCGGCTGAAGGAAAGATGGCGAGCCAACAAGGTTCACTGAGCATCGAACTTATCGAAAGTGAAAAGCACATTTTGGCGCTCAAACAACGATGCGCTGATGCAGTCCGGATCGGGTTCAAACTTGAATCAGGAATAAAGCAGAAAGATTTGATCTACCGAGCAACGGCCCAAATCGAGAAAGCAGGAATGACTGCAGTGGTTGCCAACCGTTTGGAGGACTTAGGCGATTCAGGGAAACCACGGGGCTACCTTGTCGATGCTTATGGCAGCCATTTTGTCCTTGAAGATGAATCGAAAATGTGCGATGCAATCAGGACCTTCATTGAACGCTGAGGTGTGGTTGTGCGTAGATTTGCAATCATCGGTCACCGAGCCATGTCCAAAGGCAAGTTGCCACTGAACGACATGGCAGGTGCAGCAGGACGCATGGATGTGCTTGTTCGTGCGTTGATGGCAGGACTTCTAACAAGCCATGGATTGAGGCACGACACCGAAGTGACCCTCCATTTGATGGGTGGGCCAGGCCCGTCACGTCGGATCAAATTTGTTGGTTCTGAATTGAAAGGCCTTCATGCAGAGGAACGTGCTGTTGCAGGACAGATTGCTAAAGTGATCAAGTTACCTTTGCCGGCGCGTGGACAATGGGTTGAACGGTCCTCAGGAATCTATGACAGTGGAGGCGACATCAGTCACACACTCGGGGAGTGGGGCGAGGCGACCACCATTGCCCTCGAAGCAGATGCCCCACGTCTCTGGGCGACAAATGCGATGTTGCCGTCAGTCAGTGTGCCGCATTCGAAAGCAACAGGAGATCGGGATGCATTTGAAATTGAAGGGATCGATGTTGGATTTGTCTTAAGTGATGACCAGCCCTTGAATGATGAACTCAAGTCCAAAATGGTGATGCGATCGCTGGGTGATGCTTGGCTTCAAGGTCACATGGCCGTTGCTGTATGCCACTTTCTGATGGATGAAGGTGTTGAATTGAACTTCAATCACGACTGAATCCAAGCGGGATAGCCACCTTCCGATGCTTCCAAGACCCACTTGAGCAAGCCGTCATCCAAAGCCAATGGATGTGTCTGAGGCCAAACTGGTAGGCAACTGACGCTCGCTCTTCCTGCATCAACTGCGTCGCAGTCGCTTTGTGGCACTGGCGTGTGGTCAATCGTGGCCCCTCCAATCGTGAACAATGCAGTTTGATCGGCTTGTGCAGTCCCAAAACTAACGGCATTGCGGTACCAGCGCATTCCAAGACGTGTGGTTGTGACTTCGCCATTCCAAGCAGGTGGTACGTTGAGGTTGAGCATGAGTTCACCATGGCGGAATGCAGTCCTAAGCGCTTGCTTTGGGTCGTCACGCCAAGCCGGGTGTTCTGGAACATCAGGCCATCGAGTCAGATGGCTGGCGGACACATCGACATGGGGTCGCCTTAGATTTTCAGGAACCAATGGGAGAACATCGAGGACGACTTCAATCAAATCGACGGTGGCCTTCACCGCTTGTTCCATGCCTTCCAATTCAAACGAACCAAGCGAGGAGGCGATGGCTGGCATTCCATACAGACCTGCTTCTCGTGCTGCTCCCATGGTACCACTGTGATAGGAATCTTGTGACATGTTTGGGCCGAGGTTCACACCCGATACGACCAGCCGAGGAACGATGTTCGGCGCTACGTGCTCGATTCCACCGTCTAAGGCGACAATCATTGTGTCGCAGGGTGTTCCGTCTAATTCGAACAAACGAACTGGAGCTTTGCTTTCATCTAAACTCCATTCACTGATCAAGTCATCGCGTGCACGGAGGTTCATTGGTTTCATCAGATTGATTCGCATTCCAGCTGCGGAATTGTTGTCCGATGGTGCGAAGGCGATGATGGCATGGCCTGCTTCATTCAGGGCTTGAGCAAGCAATCGAAATCCAGGTGCTTCAATGCCGTCATCGTTGGTGAGAAGGAGCCAACCGGCTTCAGGAGTGTCATTGACCATGGTGCTCAACTTCACTGAGGCACCGATGCCGTTTCATCCTTCGTATCTTCCTCACTGGGCATGGCCGTCACAATCAGCATCAAACCGACCATCAAAACCGCCCCACCAATCCATGTCCAACGACCCGGTAAATCCGTGTCAAACAACACATAACCGATGAACGAACCGATGACTGGTTCCAATGTGACACAAGCTGAAATCACCAGCGGTGAGAGGTACTTCAGGCAGGTGTTCAGTCCTGTATGACCGAGAAGGCCTGCGATCAAAGCCAAGGCAAGGAACCAATAGAAAAACTCAGGTTGAACCCAACCAAAGACACCATGAATGGCAAAATCGTTCTCCACCAAGAACGAAGCGGGAAGCAAAAGCACTGCCCCTAACAGCGTCACAGGGAACGCATAGAGGAAAATGGGCATCCATGTACGAAGAATACGTCCACAGACAATGTAACCAACCACCGTCAGCGCGCCCAGCAAAGCGAGCGAATCCCCCAAAATCGTCACCGTCTGGTCCCCCTGTGTTGTCCCTTCATCGAACAACGTCAATGCTGCGCCACAGAATCCAATCAAGGCACCAGCGAGTTCACGCCGTGTGGGTTTACGCACACCAATGGCCATGAAACCAAGCAAAAACATTCCCGCTACAACGATGAGCGGATGAGCGGTTACGAACAGCAAGGAATGCGTCAAGGTGGTGTACTTCAGGCTGGCCACCCAAGAACCAAAATGCAACGCCAACGCAAGGCCACTCAACGCCAAAATGCCAAGGGTACGGCGTTCAAACATCTGTTGCTTCACCGCCTCTGGTTGTTGACGCCACTGCCAAATGGCGAACGGAAACAGCACCACGGATGTCAATTGCAAGCGCCATGAGGCCTTGAGCAAGGGATCTAAGTCAATTTGCTGAAGAAGTGTTCCAGCGCTCGAAACACCGAACACCGCTGCAACGAGGAGTCCCCAAACCCATGCGGGGGGTTTGGTTTGGCTCATTCAATCACGCTCAGTTTTCCAGCACTGCATCGACGGTCTTTTCGCCGCCAATGACGCCTGCTCGCTTGAACAGAAGGTAAATTCCTCCGCCAATGGCGAGGTTCAATCCGATAAAGGAAACCATGCGGCCAATGTACCATCCTGCCCCATCTGGGTTTGGAACAAGGGTGTCGACGAAGGAAAGAATACTCGATTCTGTGCCAAAGAAGGCTTCGCCAGTCAAGAGACCTGCTGCCACCATGAAGGTACTCAGGAGGATGAGGGCCCGTTTCTTTTCTGCAGCGGTCGTGCCCTCTTTTTCTTTGATGGCATCGATGCGAGGCTTGAGTTTCTTCTCTTCCCATGAATCACGAGCAACACCGCCAATCAGCATCGGGAGCGTGTGTGGAATGTCGAGGTACATACCAAGACCGAATGAAGTGCCCATTCCTGTGGCCCATTCGACAAACATTCCGAGTAAGAAACCGAGGGCAAGCAGGTAGAGGTTGCCTTGACGTTCTGCGAAGATCACCGAGAAGGTAGCAAAGGCATTTGCTTGAGGGGCCATCAATGAGATGTTTCCATCCGCCAATTGCTTTGAGAGGAAGATAGCAACACCAGCACCAATGATCGCACCAGGAACAACACCCATGATGTTGCCCTTTGAGATGTGGTATGGTCGGTTACCAATGTACAAGCTGTTCTTGTAATCACCGATTACAGTCCCGGACATTGAGATGGCAGATCCGAAAACGGTTGTTCCAACAAGACCCAAAAGCACTGCGTCTTGGGTGCTGAGCTGCAGCAAATCCTGGGCGTTAAGGAAGACACCGAGCAGCATCAAAAGCACGATGAAAGAGGTTCCAGAAACAGGTTCGATTCCAGTTTCACCCATCACTCGGACTGCGATTGCTCCAAGCAAGAAGGTGGTCATGATGAGTACGGTTGCGAACACCAACGACGCGAGAACAGAGAATCCACCAACGGTGAAAATCAACAACATAGCAACGAAGGTCACGCCCATGAAGATTGGAATGTGTTTGAGAGGCCATTCATACCAGCCCTTGCCTTCCATGTACTCTTGGCTGCCTTCGCCCTTGAAGGCAGTCCCGATGTCGGAAAAGATGTTGAGGAACGTCTTGTACATCTTTGCCAGACCAAACATTCCACCTCCAACGATGGAACCGATTGCAATGGTTCGCACGGAATTGGAGAAGGCGATCATCTGCAACGGTGCCCCACCGCCGCTTGCATAGGATTGGATTGGGACATTGGATTGCGACATTGCATCGTAAATTGGGAAGTTGAACCAGACAACGAGCGGCACGAGGAAGAACCAACCAACAAGCGTTCCAAGGTTGACAAGGAATGCGACTCGGGTTTTCATGAACCAACCAATGGCGAACATGGAAGGCGTGAGGGCAATACCGACGTAGGTGTAGGCAAATGGATTCCAAGCGGTTGATTCGGTCCAGTTGGTGTACCCAAGCGATACACCCTCGCTGTCAATACCGGATGGTTGGTGAATTTTACCGCTTGAATAGAAACTGGCCAGGCCATAATCCCCAATCGCCAATGTTTCTGCAAGCCAATCAAGCAGGGCCAACTTGCGGTCGCCGACCCAAATGAGAGGGTATTCGACCAAGAACAATCCAAACATGGTGACGCTGGTCCATACCCCGATTGTCTTGAGTGATTCACGTGCGTGTTCCACTGCACCAGTGTTGACATCAGAGGCGATATCAAGCATCTTGAGTGTGGCTTCAAAGCCCGGTAACGGCAGTGGATCTTCGACAAGCCAAACACGCCTAAAGATGATGAAGTACATGATTCCCAAGAACCCAGCAAACATGCTGGCAACAATACCGACAAAGGCCAGATTGAACGTATCGGCGTTCGAAATCAGCGGTCCGGTGGCCAATTCATATCGAGCATCAGAAGCGAGAAGGAAAATCGCTGGGAAGGTGAAGATAAATCCAGTTGATGCGTGGGTAGCACCGGTGGTTGCTGAAGTTGCGATGTTGACTTCCGAAGGCGACCATTTGAGGGCCATACCAAGCAAGTAAGCGATGTACCAGGCTGCTGAAATGGCAAGACCAAGTTTGAGACCAATGTAGGCGGTAACTCCTGAAAAGACAGCTCCAATAGCAATTCCGTAGAGCACCTTTGATGTGTTCCAGTGCGACACTTCAAACGATTCTTCGAGGTTCTTTTCCTCAAGGTATTGTTCCAAAACTCCAGTGTTGAGGTTGTTGTACATGTCGTCATCCAACCACGTCAACGTACCCTTCTCAATGGCCTTCAGACCTTGAGGTGTTACGGGTTGGCGGTATGCAGATTTTTCGACACCCATCGTTGGACACATCCAGCGTGCGCATGGCGCACAGGTTGCCGTATCCGTAGCCACTTCAAGACCATTGCTGTTGATTGATGAAGCAAAACGCTTGAGATGGAGTCTGTATTCATCATTCAACGGCGGGATGAATCTTTGATTTTGACCGCAGGAATACCACCCCATACCTCACCAGCAGGGATCACCTTGTACTTTGGAACAACAGCGCGCGAAGCGATAACTGCGCCCTCGCCAATCTGAACGCCTGGCTGAATCATCACACCCGTTCCAATCAGGGCATTGTCGCCGATGGTGATTGGACTCAACACCAGTTCGCCTCGTTCGACCAAATGGCCATTGAGCGTTGCAGCCCCGCCAATCACGACGTTTTTTCCAATGCTGATCAAATTGGGGTCGTTCAAGTTTGGTGTGTTGATTTGTGCCCCACTGCCCACCTTGGCCCCGCAGGCTTGGTAGTACAGATTCGCCAAAACAGAGGGGGCGAAGTGTTGCAATACAGGACGGGTGCAACGTCCTATTTGTCCGCAGAAAGCCCAACGTACAGTGGTCATTGATTGAAGCGGTACGACCTTTTTCTGCTTGATCCTGATGGTGAACAAAAATTGCAATGAGGCAGACAACACCAACATCGAAATCATGTAGATGACTGCAGATGTTGACAACAAGAGGGCTGTTATTGA
The DNA here is from genome assembly GCA_002502605.1 of Euryarchaeota archaeon UBA258. GTDB lineage: Archaea > Thermoplasmatota > Poseidoniia > Poseidoniales > Poseidoniaceae > MGIIa-L1. Next base: position 6,934 of record DAPR01000031.1, on the reverse strand, counting down.
GGCTTCAATCCATGAGGTTTCAGAAGTGACTGCTTCGCTTGCCCACTGAAAAAACAGCAAGGCAGGGGCCGCAGGAAGACCCCAAACGACAATCATCACCCCAAGCACGACCAGAGAACCGAGGTTTTGCACCACTGAGAAGAGTTTCATGAACAACCCTCTTCGTCAGCGTAAGACCATGCTTACTTGGATTCTTGTGTGGCTGTTTCACCAGCCATTGCCATGCCATTTGCACGGGCCAACCTGTCTTCTTCTGCAGCCACTCGGATCCCCTCTTCGAGGTCCACTCGGCTTGTCAGGTAAGTACCTGCAAGAATCACGATTGTGATCGTTAAGATCGCCACACGGCTATCGAATGTTGAACTGGCAATACCATACAGGAAGGTACCAATCATGGCCGCAGACTTTCCTAAGAATCCAAAGAAACCAAAGAATTCGGAGGTTCGAGTTTCAGGGATGAGCATTGAGAACATCGACCTTGCTTGAGCACCAGCAGCACCCATTGCAATACCAACAAACAGACCCAGAATAATCCATTGCATCGAAACGCTGATTCCGAATGGAGCCCATAGGTTGTCTCTCATGAATGTGGCATAGCCATCAACTGGTCCGCCTTGGTCGACGACGCTTGGGTGTGTGTCACCAACAGTTGCGTTGCCGTCTTCGGGACCACCGACAAACACAATCGAGAACCTGTGGTCGCTGGTGTTGTCGAATTGCGTAACGATTGCCGCAGCGTCGAGGGGTGTGATGTGTTTGACAACGGCTTCTTCACTCGTCGCTTCATCAGCGAGGATTGATGCGCCGAATAGGCCAACCAAAACAATCAGCATAATCAGGATCGCACCAGGGAAACCAAATTCCTTACCTTGAATGAAAACCATTGCACCGCCGAGTAAACCGAGCATGATGAGAATGAATAAACAAACTAAGATGCCCGCACCGAACGTGCTTGATCCTGCTTCTTCGGTGCTGTAATCCGGTTCAGGGAAATGTTCTTCAAAGGCATTTCTGAACGCATCATCGCCCTCTGATGATTCTCCAATCCAGCCTTCATAGCCACG
>DAPR01000031.1:0-5726 GCA_002502605.1 Euryarchaeota archaeon UBA258 | reverse complement strand
GCTTCCAGTTCGAGCGGAGAGAATCCCGCAGCAACAACTGCCACTGCAGAGTAAATCAACAATGAGAGCATGAGGGCGAACTTGGTGCCCTTGACATTGGCCAACTTGCCAAACAGCAAGGTCATTGGGATCGCCACAATGTTGACGGTCAAGAGCAGGAAGATGTTCATTGCAGGGTTGAGCCTGAGCACCGATTCACCGAACGCACTCGCCATGCTTGCAATGGTGTTGACACCGTCGTAGAACAAGAGGTAAGCCAGCAAAAAGAGTGCGAGAACTTTGAATTTCTTGATTTCCATAAAGGTCTGACCAACTTGCATGTAGGCTAATTTGGTTGCATGACCAATGCCTTGCCATTCCATATTGGATGGGATTTCTGGTTCTGGAGTCCACTTGAACATCAGCATACCATAGCCCCACCACCACAAGGATGAGCTGACAAAGATCGCTGCGAGGCGGAAGTTTGTATCCCACCCGAATGGACCCATGAGCACGATGAGGTGGAAGATCAGCAGCAAAGAGCCGCCCATGAACCCATAGGCATAACCACGGCTTGAAACATGATCCATACAGCGTTTATCCGCCAGATAAGGCATGAAGGAATAATAGATGACGTTTCCACCTGTGAACCCGACGGTACCAATTGAATAGAGCAAGGCGAGGATGATGTATCCATCCGGTCCGAAATACGGTGCTGCACCCATAAGTGCAGTGAAGATTACACCAACTGTGGTGTACCATTTGAGCAACTTCTTCTTGATTGGCATTCGATCGGCAATCACACCTAATGCCGGTGCGGTGACGACGACAAGCAGCATCGAAGCAGTGAGAATGTACGCATAGAATGCGTCACCAGACTGAGTACCTGTGGCTAAGTTGTACAAATTGGCCATCAGTGCTGGCGCAATGACGGTCATGACGGTCAGTGCGTACGCTTGGTTGCCCCAATCGTACCAATACCAGCCCTGAAGGGCTTTTTTATCTGCCTCAGGCATGGCTGCAAGCGCGGCATCCACTGAATAGGGAACTTCGCCTGTTGCTGTTTCTCCACCGGTCATAGAAACGGATGGACCCGTTCGGCTTATCAATACATTTCCGGTGAAGGAGGAAAATCACGCGTATTGTAACAAGAATCCACCTGCCGCAATTAGGCAAAGCAGGTTTTTCGATGTTGGTGAATGGCCAAATCAGCGTTCGATTTTGTACCGTCCGAGTGCTTCCATCCAAAGGATTTCTTGACCGGATGTAACTTCAATGTCCGGATCGAGTGGTAGAATCATCATTGAGTGGTCTTTCATGTTCATGGCGTGGACTTCTTCGCCTTCGATGTGGGTGACCATTGCCTTTCCTTTTTCGATCATTGGAACGTTGATGTTGTCGGTCACGGTGCCAACGTGCGAAATTTTCTTCGAGGAAAACAGCGAAACTAATTCGAGGCGAGCCTTAGCAGATCCGTGCTTACCAGGCTTTGATTTCGAAATGCTCAGAATTTTGTAAGCTTCTTCGTCAACGACGCAAAATCGTCCAACTTTTAGCGTGCGAATTTCAACTCGGTCGGTTCCTGGCATAGAATCCCTCTAAACGAGCGCTCATGGTGCTGGCTTATCACCCTTCGCACTTTTCCCAATCAAAATTACAACTCTCGAACATCAAAGCGTTGCCCTGATTGCTCCATGGAGTGCTCAGTGATCAGCGGCATGAGTTGACTTGCGACCGTATCGCTCGCGACCAAATGCCCCTGTTCGTGGAGATCGATGAACGATTGAAGCGAAGGGAAATCTTCCGCAGGTGTGGAGCGAATCTCATGTTGCATACCAGTGTCCACCACGCCTGGTGCCACAGAAATACAACTGATGTTGTTCGCTCGGCCCTCCTCAGCCATGCATCGGGCCCACATATCGAGGCCCGCTTTTGAAACGCAATACGCCGACCATGAACCAATCGGGCGCAAAGAGGCCCCACTGGAGATGGTTGTGATTCGACTTTGCTGTGCACCACCCAAGAGGTGGGTGAGGTGTTGGGTGATGGCTTGAACACCGATCAAATTGACATGAAGACTTCGAGACCAATCGCTGGCATTCGCAGCCTGCATTGGTTTCACAGGTGCTACCGCACCAGCGTTGTGAACAAGGCCGGAAATGAAATCTGCATGAGCGCTGATGGTTTTTGCTGCGGATGCAATGGAATCAAGATCACCCAAATCACATTCAATGCTCATGGAGTGTTTGGAAGAGGCTTTGAGCACACCTTCGACCTCGGTTAATTCAGCTGAGGGGCGGGCTAAGGCAAAGACCGTGTAACCTTGTTGGGACATTTGAATCGCTAAAGAACGACCTATGCCCTTGGAAGCACCCGTGATCACGTAAATTGGAAGCGTCATGGTTTGCCATCGTTGGAGGGATTTTGATTCTGCCGTTCACAACCAGGGTCGAGTCAGTGGTGTCAAATCATGAATTGCATCGTCAATTTCTTGCCGCACAAGAGATGCTTCGTCCTGTCCAAGGTTTTGCTCTATGGCTTGGAGGAGTTTGCGACAACGTCGTGTGGGATCTCCAGACATGCAAGAAAGGGCCAAGAGAAACCTTTGACCCCGTCGCTGCTCTTCTTCGCTTCTCTGAGCGGTGGACGCTGGTGAATCTGGCAACAGCATCAGAAATCGAATTTGATTTGGGTGCATGAAACGAGCGGTTTGAATCTGTGAGTTTAGCCCTTCATACACCTCGTGGAATAGACCGGGAGAGATGGTGTTGATGCCCTCGGGAAACGCATGAGAGACGAGTTTGGGCGTTAATTCATGACCCACAAGTCTTGAGCGCATGTCGCGAACCATCGAACGCGTCCCAAGCATGTTGAGGAAAATGAAGAATGGGAGCGCAGCAAGCATCGAATAGGCACGAACTGCAACCCGTCCAATCAACCTAGCCCACAATCGACGGAGAATGATTTTGAACATGGTCGCCGACACGACAATGCGAACTTTCCCCAACGCTTTACGAATGACATGACCAACTTTTCCAATATGGGCAAGTGGATCAATACCAAACATGGTTGCCTTGAAACCAGGTGCGCCAAGGGCAGCATGAATCAACCAGTGAGGGATGGAATGCTCCAAGTCCACCGTTTCCAGTTCTTCATTTGGGATGCCGAGAATGCTTGCCATCCGTGCAGCTGTTCGAAGAGCATCACGGTAAATGAACAACAATTCAAACGCCGTAGCAAATGAACTTAGAACGGTCAAAATCAAGATGATTTGAACATCTGACAAACCGCTGGCAGAAGGATGTTCGTATAAGAAAAAAGCCAGACCGAAGAGGAGCAGGCCGAGGATAAGGCCAATTAAACCCGCTCGGGCAACGACAAGCCGTCCAATCAAGTCAAGGCGAGCATCTGCTTCCCTTCTGTCCGGGATGTACACTTCAGGATTCGAATTCACAGAGTGGATGAAGCGGGCGATAGCCCAATCCTGAACCTTAGTGAACACAGCCTAAACCCACATCAGTAGGTGTAAAACCCTTGGCCCGTTTTACGACCGAGTTTTCCTTCCTCGACCATGTCAACCAACAATTGTGCAGGAGCGTACTTGTCGTCACCCATGCCATCGTGAAGGACATTCATAATGTGGAGAACGGTGTCCAACCCAATCAAATCTGAGAGCGCAAGGGGGCCAATTGGATGGTTCATTCCCAATTTCATGATGCCGTCAATGGCTTCCGGTTCGGCAACGCCCTCTTGCAGGGTGAGGATTGCTTCGTTGAGCATTGGGCAGAGAATACGATTTGAGACAAAACCCGGGGCATCGTTGCACGAGAGGGCTGTTTTCCCCATGGTTGCAGAGGCTTCGATGACTGCGGCGTTTGTTTCTGGACTGGTGTCCTTCCCGTTGATGATCTCAACCAATTTCATGATTGGTACAGGATTCATGAAGTGCATTCCAATGACGCGGTCAGGGCGACTGGTGGCTTCTGCAATGGTAGAAATCGATATGGATGAGGTGTTTGATGCAAGAATCGTTTCTGGTTTACAGATGCTGTCAAGTTCACTGAAAATACTCTGTTTCAATTCTAAAATCTCAGGTACTGCTTCGACAACCAAGTCGCAGTCTGCACATGCGGTGCGATCAATGGCGGTCGAAATCCGAGCACGGGCTGCGTCAGCGTCTTCTTGCGACATGCGGTCTTTTGAGACGAGTTTGGCAAGAGATTTTTCGATTGAGGCGATGCCTCGATCGACATAGGCCTGTTCGATGTCAATCATGGTCACTGTGTAACCTGCGCAAGCAGCGACTTGCGTGATGCCATTCCCCATTTGTCCTGCTCCTAATACGGCAATTTTTGCGATGCTCATGTGACTCAACGCTCAGCCCAAGCGGAGGGGATTCATCAACCTGCTCCAACGTCGATGCTGGGCTGTTGTGCATTTCGTTCTGGCCAAAGGAGGATCAGACTGAACCTGTTGATGCACTCCGCAGACTTAGGAGTTAGAGGTAGCCCGACTCGGATTTGAACCGAGGTCGGCGGGACCAAAACCCACCATGATGGACCCCTACACTATCGGGCTATGGAACAAGGGCGGTAGGCTCACCCTTTTGTTTTTGTCGGCTCCCGAATGTGGAACATCAGTCCAAATAGGAACTAAGTGTTGATTCGCTTATGCGTTGTTTCGCACTGGTGATGAACTCGTCCAAATCAATGCCCTGCTCCTGCTGGTAGACTTTTGCCTGAAGGCCCATGTCGAGTTTATCCAATTGTTTAACGAAGACAGCTTCTGGAGTGCTGCCGGTCTCATATTCATCAAAAAGACTGAGCCACTGAGGAGCCATATCCTTCATGGCTTGACGTTCATCTTGCGCTTTAGTCGAGCAATCATCGTGTGGGGTCAAGTCACCAACACGGACCTCGGGAAGATCGTGAACCAAACAGAGGCTCAACACTTTCGACAGGTCAAGATGCTGTGGACACAGATGCAATGCCAGCAGGCTCATGCCCCAAGAGTGTGCGGCCACAGATTCTGGTGCTTCTACGCCTGCACGAACCCAACCAGCCCGTGCTACATTTTTGAGATGGAGCCACTCCAAGATGCCTTCGTCCATGCCCAAGCCAACACACAAGCCCTCAAAACCCCCACCCCTGTTCGGACACCATGGAACTTGGTGAACCGTCATGGTGGCAAGATGCACTCGTGCAGCTGAACCAAGATGAATTGCTGGGCCCAATTGTCAAGCGGTATCCTGAAGGTGGACTCAGCGGCAAGGGGAATGTCTTTTCCACAATCATTCGAGCCATTGTTGGGCAACAAATTTCTGTGCTTGCGGCTGATGCAGTGTGGGGACGCTTGGAAGCATTTGTCGGTCGCATTGATCCCGACAGCATTTCCAAGAAAACGCCAGAAGAATTGGCTACGTGCGGTTTAACCCGGTCAAAAGCATCCTACATCCATGGTCTTGCAAGCGATGCAGAACGATTGCTGACTTTCGAATGGAGCGAATCTTCTGACAAAGAAATCCATGCCCACCTCACTTCATTTCGAGGAGTGGGGCCGTGGACTTCAGAAATGGTCTGCATCTTTGCGCTGCTCCGCCCTGACGTGTTTAGCATCGGCGACATTGGATTGATCAAAGCGGTCAAAATTCTTGACAAGAGCGTTGAGACCAATGACCAGGTTGTCAAAACTGCAGAGCGATGGGCACCCTACAGAACCGCTGCTTGCTGGTTTTTGTGGCGAATGTT
>DAPR01000061.1:2224-17787 GCA_002502605.1 Euryarchaeota archaeon UBA258 | reverse complement strand
TGGCCAGCCGCGACGGAACCATACACACTCGCACCCGGATCAAAGAAAACGGATATCTGCTTTGGGTGGATCCCTCAAAGGTGTATTTTTCAGCGCGCCTGTCGAACGAGCGAATCGAAACCCTGGCCACCGCAAAACGACTTTTTGAGCGGCTACAGCGAAGGATTGTCGTTGCCGACCCTTATGCAGGAGTCGGGCCAAGCATGGGCGCTTTGCTTGGCGAACCCGACCTCCTTGCTGGCTATCACGCCGGTGATCTCAACCCCGATGCAGTCGATTTGCTTCGTGAAAATTTAACCTACCTTTCTCGGAAAAGAAAGGATACGAACGGAGATGCTGCACTCCCTCTCCATCCATCGACGGTGGTTTGCAGCGACGCCACCACTTGGGCCCTCGATGAAGCCTTGAAGGGTTCATGCGACTTGCTTCTGATCAATCTCCCCCACGACAGCATCGAACATCTACCCCATGTTCTGCCCCTTCTCCGCCCAAATCAAATCTCAGTTCTACGAGGATGGGCCATTGTTGAACGCGCGCAAGAAGCGGAACGTAAACGCCTCATTGAGGATGCGATTACCCAAGCAGGTGGCCGCACAGAATCCATGACGTTCCACGAAGTCAAGGGGTTTTCAGCCAGCAAGAGCTTTGTGTGCTTCGAAGCGTGGATTGAGCTTGCTGAGTAAGCGTTGAGTTCATCAATCATCACCCTTTGGCCGTCAACATGCAGAACACAGTTACCTGCCCATGCGGTGTAAAAATCGACGTTGCGGGCGCTACGCCTCGTAAAGACGGCACCAAGGTGTGGTGCCGGGTGTGCGGCACCGTCTCTGTCCACCACCGAACGTGAACGAAGGTTGGTTCACCGACCAATTGGACTGCGCCAAGGCCCCTCTTCGTCAAGGGCCATATCTTCCTCAGGCATCCCAGAACGCAAGGGCTTGAAGGGGCTTTTTTCCGGCTGCTCGGGAAGATTAGCGTTTCTTTTCGCGAGGTATTCTCCGCCTTTTTGACGAATGAAAACTTCGCTGAAAGCAACCACGACCAAAAGGACAGAAAGCAACATGTGCCCCTCAATTCGGTAGGATTCAAACGGTTGAATTTGAAGCACTTGGTTCGTGATGATGCCGTTATCGACATTTGTTTCAACAGTGTATTTGCCAGGCTTGAGTTCCCCTTCCCAGTTTGGTGCACCTTCAGAAAGCATCCCATCCCATTCAGCAACCACGGCGTTTGACGCATCTCGTATGATCCACGAAACATTCCCGTCATCCACGGAGACGCCAGAAAACGAGACTTCGAACACAGCCGGCATAGCCTTGTCTTGCCCGAGAACACCACCTAAATCCACGGTTCTGGTCTCGATGGCATGATCTTCATCATTGATTTCGTAGGGTGCAGAGCCACTGGCCACACTCATCCACAGGCCGTTTAACACCAACAGCGCCACTGGCCACAACACCAGATTGACAAGCCGTTTTCGTTCCATAGCGTTCTTTGTTTAGCCCATTTGCTTTTGATGGTATGTATTTTTCACTTCTTAACAGCGCCATTCATGCCGATTGAGCCCAGAATCGTGTCCATCCACGCTAATTTGCGTAACTTTTGATCTGGAATCGTTGAGCCAGACCAACGGCCAACTTCGCCAAGAGAAAAGCCGACAAGGCGAATTTTTTCTTTTTCAACGCCCATTGCTAAGGCAAAGCAAACAGCACGATCCCCGTCGGTGAACCCGCCAAAATTGTAGGCGCCATCCAATGCGTCAGGCGTCTGATGGCTCAAGATGAGTGCAGGTGGTGAAGGGTGGCCGGCCCAATGTTCCAGCGAGGTACTCCATTGCTCGAAGTTGTCTGCGTGAGCATGAGCAACGATCAATGCGCCCATCTGGGCAGCGGCGTCAAGATGGACTCCACCGTCAAAATCCGATACAACACACGCAAGACGTGCATGTTCGTCCAGAGCACCAACGGCGCCGTCTGCGGCGATGATCAGGTGCGGCGTCTTCGGCAGGTTCAGTACTTCAGCAGCCGTTACCGCAGCGCCTAAAATTACAATTTCATCCCCCTCCGATAGGCGCCGGCTTAACACTCGAAGGCTCTCTTCCCGCCCATTGGGAGCCCAGAGACTGGTCCGTTCGCCGTGTGCATTAACCAAGTCCACCATCTGTTCTGCACTTTCACGGTCGGGCACAAGGGTCCATCCAAAAGCGGCCCGGACCTCATCCTGTACGTCGATGAGGCCTTGAGCAAACGCCTCGTACATGGCCCTTGGTCAGAGCGCGACCTCATCAACCATCCGTTGAAGTTCTTATGCGGTCGAGGCGCTTGGCTTGTCCATGCCCGTCCCAAGGTCCCTACCGGAACTTGACGATGAGGTGACCTTTGCTCGTTATCCATTCCTCCCCCAAGCGAGCGGTTGGATTCGTTCCATGGCCGTTGAGCACGCCATCGATTTGGATGAGTTGCTGGATGGCTCATGGATGGAAAAGGCAAGGTCCCGCGCCCGAATACGCCTCATCGATTCCATACAATCAAAGGAAGGCGTCGAGGTTGTTGGCGGGGATTTGTTCACAGAAGAAGGGCGCATCATCGAAGCCTTCTCGTTCTATTACGCTCGATTGGTGGTCTGTGCCTCTGAAGACGAACGACTGATTGCCCGTTGGGCCCAAGCCGAAGCAGCTCGAGCAGAACAGATTTTGATCAAAGATACGAAAAATCTCGAATTGATTGCGCGCACCTACATCAGCGAAATCGAACGTAAAGAGGGCAAAGGAAGCCGGCAAGCCGCAATGAGCATCGGCTCAGGAGCGGGAGACATGCGCGCTTTGCGGCAATCTCAATCCGGACCCGTCTGGAACATTGGACTGAGTGACTTCATCGAAATCTGCCCGAAGATTACCGGTGCTCGATGGCGCCTTCCAAATTGTGATGTGCATCAAGGGTGGGTGGCATTATTCGATGAACAGACCTATGGATCATCCGCAAAACTTGCCCGTCTTCTCCGTGAACGGATTAAGCAAGGCGTGGAACAAGACGCATTGGAAAAAATGGCGGAAATCACGACAGACTTGGCCATTCGGTTGGCCGAACCCGTTGGCATGGTCCGCAACCTGATGTCCAATCAAGCAAGCGAAGCCATCGCCCTCGTTGGCGCAGATGAATCCGATTGGCCACCTTGCATGAGGAAGGCCGCATCCGATTTGGCATCAGGCGTTAACCTCAATCACTTTGGACGCGTGTTCTTGGCTTCGATGTCAGCAGTTCTTGCCCTCCCAAAGGAATCGTGCGTCAATTTTTTCCGAGGCGCACCGGATTTCAATGAAAGCACGACCTCCTACCAAGTCGACCACGTCTACCAACACGGATACACTCCGTCGGGGTGTGGCAAACTGAAGGTGAACCACAATTGCCCGGTTCTTCCAGGCGATGACCGCTTGTGCGATCAGCCATGGTTGGACCATCCCCTGAAGTACATTCGAGCAACTCAACGTTGGAAAGCTCGGACGCAGAGCACTCAGCCAGCGCCTGCTCCAACACCTGCGGCCCCGCCTGAGCAAGAGGCTCAAGCGCAGGAAGAAAAACCATAGATGAAGCGGTGAAAACACGGGCTTTCGCGCGAAGACTTTGAATTGGGTGAACGGTTAGGTCCTCATGACCACCGGTGATTTTTGATGGCACGAACGCTCGTTTTGACAGTTGACCGAGACAACGATCTTGGCATCAAGACTGCGATCCGCGGCCCAGTCATTGGACGGCGCCAAGTGCTCACAGCGGCGCTAAAACTTGGGATTGCCGATCCGGAGGAAAGCGATACGAACGCCATGCTTGGGGCCCTTTCAGCGCACGATAAAATTCTCGAAAAGAAATCGGAAGAAGACGAGGTCGAAATCGCAATCTTGACCGGAGATGAAAAAGTTGGCATCCGGTCGGACCGAGCGGTTGCAGCACAATTGGAGGAAGTCGTAGCCCAGTTCCAACCGGACAAAGCCATTCTTATCACCGACGGCGCAGAAGACGAATCGGTCTTGCCAATCATCCAATCGCAAGTACGAATCGACCACGTCGAGAAAATCATCGTAAAACAATCAAAGGGCATTGAGGGCACTTACTATTACATCGTAAAAGCGCTTGAAGATCCAAAATGGCGAGCAAAAATCATGATTCCATTCGGTCTTGTTTTGGCAGTGTTCGGCCTCGGCATCATGCTTCCAAACGAAATTGGCGGCCTTCTCATTGGTGGATTGCCGATGGTCACAGGCCTGTACATCCTGAGCAAGGGAGCGGGCATTGAAACCACAGTGAACAAAGTCATCCAAGAGATGAGAGAAAACGCAGACGCTGCGATGTTTTCCTCGCTGTTGTGGACGGCCACTTTGTTCAGTGCGATATTTGCTGTGGCTGAAGGATGGAGAGAATACAGCGCTCTGGCCGACACGGCGTCTCAATCGATTGTATGGCTTGAAGTCATTCACAAAGCACTGGCTTGGATTGTGATCGCCTTCCTCACATCAACGGCGGGTTTCATGCTGCTGCGGCTTAAGCGCGGTTCATTTTCAGGGCGTTTGATTGTGCTCAGTATCTTCGGCATGGTTGTCTATTCCTTCGTCGACACCGCACTCGAAATCGCTACCGATGTTCTTGCTGGAACCGCTTACGAATTCAGCGTCGGCAAGGTCTTGGAAGATCTGACGAACCCCCTGATTTGGGTTGTCGTGCTGTGGATGACCATGACCATTGTCCGCTCACTGCAAGCAAAGCAAGCACAGGCTGAGCGTTACTGGGGCATTTGATCACAGGATGAACTTCGGCATGTGGCGGGCCATTGTGTTGTGGCCAACGACGCCAACAAGTGCACCATCATGATTGACGACGCCAATCTGGTTGAGGTCGTGAGCGAGCATCAATGCTCCAGCCTTGAGCAATGGCGTGTCCATGTTCACCGTGATTGGCGGGAGGCTGACCAGTTGCTGTGCCGGAATTCCATGCATCCAGGCGATGTCGCGGTTGACCTTCTTCCTCGCAATAATTTTCAAGACATCCACGGCATGGATTCGTCCTTGAGGAGCTCCTTCATGATTGATGACAAAGACGTGATCCCAATTGTTTGATGTCAAATCGTCGATGACATCGACCATGGACGCATCGAACCACACCCAGTGGGCTTCGAGCATTGTTTCTCCGCATGTCAGCGACCTAGCGGTCTCTGCTCGCTGCTTTGGCGACATCCTCGCCATGACGTCTCGGGTCAGTTTTCGGGGTTTGATTTGAGGCATTGAGGTCCCTCTGTTATCAGCGCGGCGCACGCGCTTCTCTTTCAAGGCTTTCGGCGACATGATAATTTCCACATCCAAGAAGCAGCGTTCCGGATACAGGCGAACCCGTCGACACAATATAACTGAACAGTCAAGAAGGATGTTGGAACAGGGAGGGAACATGACCACAATTCCTTCCGATGTCCTTCAGGCTCTTGCCAGCATGACTGGCTATGATCGAATGCTTGAGACAGATCGCATAGCAGCGCAGTATGGCGTTACAAGCGAATGGATTGAACAGCAACTCGGCGGGGCAGCCCAACCCGAACAGGGAAATCCAGCCCCATTCACCCCCGAATCAAAAGAGGCACCAGCTCTTCCCTCATCGGCTAGCATAATGCAGAAGCAGAATTTCCGGTTTCAATATGACCCTTCAATAGAAGCCGCACAACGAAGGCAGAACGTTGAGCAAGCCATTTTGTGCCCTGCTTGCGGAGTCGCCCTCGGGATTCCTGCCGTTCGCCCAATCCGGGTCACCTGCCCGCAGTGCTTGGCCGAAAACACCTTTCAATCTTGAGCGCTGATTTGATACCATCACGGCTTCACGCCGATTCATGCGAAGCGCTTCGCCCCGTCTTTGGCCCTATGCGCCAGCAAATTCTCCGGTGGCCCTTCCGGAGACGAATTTGTTCTTTGCCTCCTCTGGTCTGGTGGAGTTGTCCCCGCCAACTTCTTCGCACGACGGGCCGCTTACAGGGGCGGCCCTCCAGTCCTACTGTTCTTCTTTTTCGAGTTCTGAAGGAACGGTGGACGACCTCCTCGTTGCTAAAAACGGGGCGCCGATGAACCAACGCCGACCCTTTTTGTTGCTTGGAGAACTCGCGAATCCTTACCGCCTTCAAGACATTCGAATTGGACCGCTTCCAATCTTTACCGTTCGTCTCACCGGTCTTTGCCGTACCTATGCGGATGGACTTGATCCTCGCGACACGTACCCCGGGGTTCACCACATCACTCTGGCACGAACACCAGGATGGTGGGAATTGACTCACATGACCATGGCTACTGTAGAGCAGATGAAAGCGATGATCGCATGGCTGGACAACGGAAAATCAGGTATGTGGAAACCGGTAAAGCCAGCAGAAGGTGCGCTTCATTTTGAATTTGAAAGGCCCGAGGCTCCGGCGCATGAAGACATTGTCTGGGATGGCGAAAGTGAACTGGTTGAGCGCGAGGCTCCACCTTTTACAGCTCCTGAAATCGATCGATCATCAGTGATGGTGCCCATCCATACGAGGTACGGCTGCTATGACAATCGAGGTCGGTTGGCACGCGCAACCCACCTGCCACAACGGCAATTCCACGAAGGCATGTTCCGGCGCGGCTCATCCATGAAATGGAATGACGTCCTCAACACCCTTTGATTCCGGGGGCCCATGGACTCCCCATCAACGGTTGATATACGCCGGCGACGATGTATAACATGAGCAACATGAAAGGGAACGGAACACAAAAAGAAGCACGCCTTGCACGCTTGAAGAATGAAATCGTTGAGTATGTGGCCACTCAACAAAGCTGCTCAGCAGCAGACATCGTCCATCATCTTTCCAATGAGAGGCGAATGAGGAACCACGGCCTTACTGCGCGGAAGGTGGGCTTCTTCATACCAAGATATCTTTCAGACTTGATCTCATTTACCCTCGACCATTCAACAGGGAAGCGATTGTACCACATTGCTGCGTGACTTTAGCGCTACCTTCATGCGAGCGACACCCATGCCCTGTTCATGGAATGGCCTGAATGGGTGCAAGCAACGGCTCTGTTTCCTTCGCTTCAAGGAAGTATGGCAGAGGGCCTAATCCCTGTTTTCGATCATGGTGCGCCAGCGTGGAGCCTCTTGGACCCAGCTTCCCCAACCGGTCTGAAGCAACAACTCAATGCAGCGCTTGAAGCACATTCTGGCTCCACACAAGACCCAGCTGAGAGCGGGGCAACGGTGGATGCCTCTCAAGGGCCGGTCGTGGTGGATGCGTCAGCAACCATCGAACCGTCGAGCCATTTGATCGGTCCGTGCTATGTTGGTCCTTTGGCAGAAGTCCGCCACGGAGCGTACGTGCGCCCATTTTCCTGGATTTGTTCCGGAGCGGTGGTTGGTCACAACACTGAAATCAAGCACTCAGTGCTTCTTCCTGGGGCCAAAGCCCCACACTTCAACTATGTTGGCGACTCAATCTTAGGAAAAGACGTCAATCTTGGCGCTGGAACCAAATTAAGCAACCTCCGCAACGACGGCGGCGAAGTCCATATTCGATACGAAGGCGCACGAATTGCAAGCAGCCTACGGAAATTTGGCGCAGTGCTTGGCGAAGGCTGCCAGTTGGGTTGCAACAGCGTCACGAACCCGGGCACCGTGCTCGGGCAGAAGTCTGTGGTGTGGCCAAATGCAACAGTCACCGGACTCCATCCAGAACAATCGACGCACAGGTGAAACAAAATGGCTCGCCGCTTGTTTGGGACGGATGGAATTCGCGGGCGCGTTGTTGAGGCGAAGGCTGATGAATCCGAAGCCATCGAGGCGCTGCATACAAACCGTGTGATTTGTCCATCCCTCATGCGGGTGGTTGGTGAGTCCTTAGGACGAACAATGGACACCCAATCTGGAACAGGTGTCACCGTGGTCGTGGGATGGGACGACCGGCCCAACAACATCGAACTTGCTGCCGCCCTCACCTTGGGCTTACGATTAACGGGATGCACCGTCGTTCATCACGGCTTATGCGCTACGCCCGGTCTTCACCGCGCTTTGCTCTCGCATAGGGCGAGACTTGGCTGCATGATCACGGCGAGCCACAATCCAGTGTCTGATTCGGGATTGAAAGTTTTTGATTCAAACGGGTTCAAAACATCTCCAAAATACGAAGACCACATTTCTTCAGTTGCCGATGCCCTCGCCTCAGAAGAGCGAGAAATCGACGATATCGAAGCCGCTGAACTACGACAACCCAATGCCCTTGATTCAAACAGCAAAGACGCCCATTCAACCTGGCTTGCTCAGCGCTATGAACAGTTTCAATCACTCATAGGGTCGGCTGGTTTCGATGACTCGGGCCTCGCCAACCCGTTTGTTCTGGACAGTTCCCGCGGCTTCGCCCACACATGGCTTTCACAGTGGTTCACCGCACGCGGCATCTCGACCATCGAAGTCAGTGGAGAGGCAGAGGCGCTGAACCTGAACTGTGGAGCCGGGGAATTTTCACCCACACAAACGTGGACATTCGAGGAGGCTACAACATCCCCGCATCACCTGTTGCGAAACCTCGCGCCGGCGCCTGCAGGCACACTTGTCGGAGCGGCTCTCGATGGTGATGGAGACCGCTGCCTCATCATCAGAGCAACAGAAACTGGATACATGGTCGTCGATGGAGATGCGATTGGTGATGCGATTTTGAGCGCAGGCACACACGCATCGCCCGATTCATGGGACCTTGCCGCCAGCATTGAATCAGACCTTTCGCTTCTCTCCACTGCACACCGCCACCCTACAGATGTGCGAATACATGAAACAGCAGTTGGCGATCGTTGGCTTTCCAAGGCCCTTTCTCCCACCCTTGTCCAATCGCCACATCTGCCTCGCTGCATCGGTGTTGAGGATTCAGGCCACATCGTGTTGGCAACACCCCATCCTTTGCATGAGCAAACTTGGGCTCTCGTTGGTGATGGCGCGGCCACCCTCGTTGCTTCCTTGTTGGCATTTTCAGTTCAGGACCCCACCCAGCACATGGTTCGCGGTTGGAAAAGCCGCCAATCTGTGAAGGATGTGGACAGAGGCCTTTGGACGGGTTCGAACGCCCTCGCTGATGAAATCGAAACGATGGCGAAAGCGTTCTTTGCTCAACGAGGCGAAGTGAGTGACTGGGACCGGCATGGATTGGACGGCGAGGCTAATCTGATGTTGATGTCGTTCAATCTTGACGGCTTTCCAGCGTCTTTGGGCGTTCGCAACAGCGGTACACAGGCTAAGATTAGTGTGTCACTAAGGCTTTCACCATCCATCGATTCATCCAGAATGGGTCACCTGATGAAGTCCCTCACAGATCACCTTTCGATGTCAATGCAAACGTGATCGATTCACTCGTTTGCCATCTCGCCTTCAAAGGTTTGAGTGAGCCAGGTAACGACACCCAACAATGCAGCGGAGGCGAGCAGGATGGCCAGTAGACCGCCAACCGAGGAGCCACCAATCAGCACGATGGCTGCGACAATCCATCCCAGCACCAAATCAAGCGCCCCCACAATGCGCCAACCCTTTCGCAGGGTCAGAATGCCGCTCACCCACGAAACGGTCGATGCGATGAGGATGAACACAACGGCGTAGACCAAACTTGGGAATCCAAAGCAAGCCACGAACAGCAAGAGATGCAGAGCCCATAGCCCGGAGGGCAACCATAACCCGACTCGATTGATGACGGCCCAAGCAATGAATCCAATGGTGATGAACGCCATTACAGACGTCACTAGGTACATTGGCAACGGGTCAACGCCAAGCAGGGAAGGCAACCATGCCATGATTCCCTGGCCGACAACCGGTAAACCAACCCATGCTACAAGTGCTGGTGCAGGTTGCTGCCACCACACACTCCGTCTCGCGGTGCAGGCTAAGGCCAGCAAACCAGCCAGGCCAAACGAAAGCACGCTCACCGCAAGCACCCAAGCAGCCCGTCCAGAAGCCCCTCGATGATCCGCCATGTTTTTGTCGATTCGCTTCCCTTCAACCCAATCGAAACCGAGCACAGCTCCAATCAAAATGGTCTCGACTCCAACAAGAGGCACGGTCCACCCCGCGCCGAGCGAAGCGAACGGGTCTGTAGCGAAAGGAATCGGGACTTCACCTCCAATCAAGAGGCACACCACTCGGTCCATCAGGGCCAAGAAGACAACTCCTTCCAATGCGTTGGGGAGTCGTAGGCCCAAATCATTGCGGCCGATAAGGCCCAAACCAGAGAGCATGAGCAAACCGATGAGAAGGACGAGAAGGTGGGCCGTGCTGTCCAATTCAACCACAGAATTTGAGGCCCTACCAGCGACATGGATCAACACAAGTCCAGCCATTCCCACTGCGATCGGAGCTTCGATGCCCATGATGTCAGGGAGCCGTAAACCAATTTCATTTGCTCTCAATCGGGCGGCTCCGACAAACATCAACGATAGCATGACTCCGAATCCGAGCGCAAGCAACGTAGCGCCGGTCATGAACGAGATGACGGTGGTTGCCAAGATTGTCGTCACTAAGAACATCAGCGTGATGACTGGCTGATGATGAATGTCGCCGATTTCCAAATCGTGACGCGCAGATGTGCTCCAGTTTTTGGAACGCTTTCGTTGCTTTTCTGCGAGGTCAAGCAATTCGGTGTCAATCAACCGCAGCGTCGTCCGCGTATCTTCCTGCTCGGAATCTTCCAAGTCTGGGATGGATTCTGCGGCCAGTTCAACAATTTCGCCTTGTTCCACGGTGGACGAGGTTGCGATGAACGCTTCCATCCGCTCCCTCTTTTCTTGGATTCGAGCCAGTCGATTGTCCCGCTTTGCAAGGGCGCGCAAACCGGCTCGGAATTCTCCTTGAATCGCCAAGTACACACCAGATCCGACAAAGGCGAGGATTGCAGCTAGAATGACCACGGAAAGATTGAGCACGGTCCCCGCCAGTCCCATTGTAACGATCAGGCCGAGTGCTGCAAAGGCAGGAGGTAACAATTTTTCGAGGGTTGCAGCCCGGTTCAAGTACAGCACCAATGCAACGAGCCCAACACAACTCAACACGACTAGATTTGCTTCAGGTGAGAGCATGGACTCAGCCCCAGTTAATTCAATATTGGTCACGGGCTCAAGACTGATGACGATGTAAAAAGCACTCAAGAAACCAAGCATCAGGGTGAGCAGGCGGCCAGGTAATGCTTCAGCGATTTCGAGATCCGCCAAACTCGCACCTTCCTTCTTTCGTCGGTCGGTCGCCAGAAGCATCAATCCACATGAAGCAACGAGGATCATGGCCCAGAATGCAGATTGCCCGTACTGCCAAACCAGAATCAGCGCGAAAACACCCCACACCGTCATCAAACTTCGTGGCTTACCCATGTGCCTTCCGCGCCAAACCATGAGGGCGTGACCAAAGAGCAGTATGCCCATCACACCCAACATGCCAGGCATTGGCAAACTGCCAGGGCGCGCAACGGCCCACACCACGAAAACAGAAAGAACGAAACTCAAATTCCATAATTTGGCGAATCCAGAGTCTCTGAACCGAGCTCCAATTTCTGAGGCACCTGCAAGACGGGCAGCGAGGTTCAATCCCGTCTCTCCTTGATGGACATTCACGCTTATTTGTTGGACAACCAGCACGCTCATCCACAGCGCAAGGTCCACTTCATTGAGGACGATGGGAATGAGGTCCATTGAGACAATTCGGGATTCAGCATCGGTTGCAAACAACATCAACCAAATCCATGGCGCCAGCACAGCAGTACCGGCAATTGACGGTGAGTCCCGTTGCACTGCAAGCCATGAGAGGCCAATCCAAACAACCGCTTGCGAGACGAGCAACAACCTTCCATTGCCATCCACTTCTCCCGCAGGAATCAGTAGGGTAAGCAGGATCACAATCACCCCGCCCCCCATCCACAGCACGTGGTCAGAAACTGAAGTTTGATTCTGTAACAAAGCTGCAGCGGTACAGGTGGCGGTGATGGCTGCATAGAGGCTATACGGGCTTAGACTTCCCAAAAAGGCTGTATCAAAAGCTCCAGATTCAAGCAAGGAAAGGCCGACCAGCATCACTGGGGCAGGGTAGAGGACAAACGGCGCTAACTGTTTGATGTGTACGCCGCGCACAACGAGGTACGAGGCACTGAACGCCGAAACCAACAGCAGCAACTGGGCCAAGGCATAACCTGTCTCCAGGCGATGGGCGGCAATGGCGAAGAGGGCTCCAATCATACCAAGGCCGACCGAAACGCTCCACAACGCGGGCTTCCCGAGTCCGAGCGCTTCAAGCGCACTTGAGAACCAATTTTCAGCACGAACGAATGAAGCGGCAACAACGGCGTTGGTGGCCGTCACACCTGCCATCAAAAGGAAGAGAAGCAAATCGTCTTCGAACGGAACGAGGTTGACTCCGAAGAAATTCCAATGATCAGACAATGCGTGGACGCCGACCCATAGATAGGAAGAAGCAATCCCTAGACTCGCAAGGTTGCCCGATGTTCGCATGAAGGCAAGCCCGTGCATCAAGAGAGTACCAAGGCCGATCATGACCGCAACACCCCACTGCCCGTAGAGTGCGCCAGCGGCGCTTCCAACGACCAAAAGAACCAGAGTTGCTTGAGCAGCAATAGCGTCTTCATTATGCCGTTGAGCGATCAATATGTTTCCTGAAATGACTGCTAAGAGGGCTACACCGAGCGTTTCGCTCGCTCCAAGGGGCGAGGCATCAAACCAACCCCAATGCCATGCATCCAGCGCAAGTCCGTAGAATAATTTCATCGAAATGATGACCCAAGTTACGCCTAACAACCGCATGCTGGGTCGAGGGATCCAACGCTCTCCCAAATACAGGCCAAGCAAGCCCATTGACATCAGTCCAAGTCCGCTTGGAACTGGGGGGAGCACTGTTCCAACCACGGCGCCAATGGCAGACCATACTGTTACCATGGCGACCAAAAGACCGAGACTTAGCCTTCGCTCTCCATGGACGGCGAGGTCTTCAACACTGTCCAATTCTGGTGCATTGGCGACCGTTCCATCGCGCAGAACCGCACCTGGCCCACGTTCGCTTTCTTGACCGGTGCTGAACATCGAAGCGATCTCACCAACCGCTTCATCGACTTCCTCTCGCCTGATCTCAGGCGCAGGTTGAGCGACTTCCTCCTCTTGTTCGACCATAAAAGAAGACAAATCAATGCCCTTTGCCTTCTGAAACTCCCGTTTGCGCAACACATCGTCGCGCGGGGGAACCGGGGGTTCCCCGTCCTCAGGGGCATCAGCCATGCCCCGTGCTTCTCTGCGCCCCCTTGAATGCTTTCTCGCCACCGGTGAGGCTGGCCGCCAATTCCACCAGAAATTCTCGTGTCCGAGAGCCAAATCGAAGTGCGCCGCCACACTTCATCACCCCTGATTGCAGGGGCTTCACAGAACTCTTAGCCAAAAGGGACAAAGAGGGCCTGTTTAACCCAGCGCCATGGCCGAAGCCCACGGGACTCCTACAGGGGACCTCTCTTCGTATGGAATCACCCCCTCTGGGGATGTCTACTGGAACCAAGACGCACCGAGCCTGATCGAACTTTCTGTCGCTCGAGGCGAAGGAACCTACAGCGCTCACAAGGCCCTTGTGACTGAGACCGGAGAACGCACTGGCCGCTCACCAAACGACAAATTCATCGTCGATGAAGCGTCCACATCCGAAGACATCAACTGGGGCGACGTCAACGTTTCAACAGACCTTGATACCTTTGTTCGCATGCGAGCCAAGGTGGTCGAGCACCTCTCAGCCCAACCAAGCCTCTTCGTTCAAGACCTCTACTGCGGCGCAGATTTCAGCGAAGCCCTGCCAATCCGAGTCGTCAACCAAAACGCATGGCACAACGCCTTTGCTCGAAACATGTTCATCCGTCCAAGCGCTGAACAACTTGAGCACCATAACCCGGAGTTCACCGTCCTCCACGCACCTCACTTTGAGGCAAGTCCTGAAGACGGCCTCAATTCCCACTGCTTCGTCATCGTCAACTATGCAGCGAAGGAAGTCATCATCGGCGGCACACGGTACGCTGGAGAAATCAAGAAGTCGATTTTCTCGGTGATGAACCTGATTTTGCCAAAGAAAGGCATCCTCCCAATGCACTGCTCTGCCAACACCAACGGGGAAAACACAGCGATTTTCTTCGGCCTATCGGGCACTGGAAAAACAACCCTCTCCGCAGATCCCAAGCGCGCCCTCATTGGCGATGATGAGCATGGATGGGGTTCGAATGGTGTCTTCAACTTCGAAGGCGGATGTTACGCCAAACTCATCGATCTATCAGAAGAAGACGAACCTGCCATCTTTGGCACCACCCGTAAGTTCGGCACCGTGCTTGAAAACATCGTCATGGACGAAAACGGAGTTCCTGACTTTACCGACACCAGCAAGACTCAGAACACGCGGGGCTCTTACCCCATCGAATTCATCGATAACCGCACACCGGATTCCAAAGGCGGTCACCCACAAAATGTGATTTTCCTGACCTGTGATGCGTTTGGTGTTCTTCCACCAATTTCTCGTCTCACCCCAGACCAAGCAGCTTACCACTTCATTTCCGGCTACACTGCAAAGGTCGCAGGAACAGAAATCGGAGTGAAAGAGCCACAAGCAACATTCTCTGCGTGCTTTGGTGAACCATTTATGCCAATGCACCCCGGTGTTTACGCAGACTTGCTTTCCGCAAAAATGGCAGAACATGGCGCTACTGCTTGGCTCATCAACACGGGATGGTCTGGTGGCGCTTACGGTGTTGGAAGCCGCATGAAAATCCGCCACACTCGAGCCATGCTCAACGCCGCTCTTGACGGCGATCTCGATGGAGTCGAGTTTGTCAAGGACGACCGGTTTGGATTTGAAGTTCCTGTGGAATGCCCGAATGTTCCTTCCGAGGTTCTCCAGCCGAGAAGCACCTGGGTTGACAAATCGGAATACGATTCAACAGCCGATAAATTGGCCAGCATGTTCAACGACAACTTCGCTCGCTACGCACAAGGTGTATCAGAAGCGGTCAACAGTTCAGCGCCTACGCCAAATGCGTGATCACAAAAAGTCACTCAGCGAGAGTTGTTTTGCCCGATCGTTGTTGAACAATGAATCAACGCTATCAGCGAGCCATTCCACATTTTGTTTGGTGTAATTGTCCACGCCATAGGTCGCCATAACGTGCTTTGTCACCTTGATGTATTTTCGAACGGCACCTTCGGACACCGTCAATGCTAGGTTTCCTCCACACAAACCGCCCTCAGACTTTGCCACGCCGACCCTCGCCAATCCTTGGCCGGAGGCTTTCTTCGGTTGGATGCAACTGCCAGCAATCGGCATTCTTCGATACGAATGGGCGCACTTTAGGCACCGAACCTTTTGCCGTGCGTATGCGTTCATGTTCCCCCGTAAATCTGGTAGGAAGTGGGAACGAACCACGCTGGAAGCAACGGTGCGCACATCCACTCCACGGAGGCGGTGGCCAAGATCCAACTGACCGTTCATTTTGTCGATCATGGTATCGAGCGTTTTGTAGGCTGAAAG
>DAPR01000061.1:0-2131 GCA_002502605.1 Euryarchaeota archaeon UBA258 | reverse complement strand
AGGCGGCGCTCGACGAAATCCATCCGTTCAGCGATTGTTTTTGGGTGAGGTTGACTCAAAGTCGTCTCGTAGAAATCACGCTCATAGAACCAACCGGAGTCCACGTTGAGCGCTTCCTTGTCGACTTCAGTGGGGTTTAATCTCGTGGTAAGAACCAACGGTGCGTCCATCAAACCGCCCCGGTTAGCAGGCAAGATTTCTCTGCTGAAATTCAAAAGGCCATCCATGAGCAACATGATTGCGTCCTCGTCTCCGTCGCAGTTTCGACGCTTTGCAGCATGGAATAACGGGTGAGCGTATCCTCCAGAGCAGTCTGCCCAACCAATGATTCGACTCAACACCCCGCCAGAGGTGTGCGGCGCCAGAGCGCAAATGAGGTGCCCAACGAGGTCGTCGGGCGTGTTGACGTTGTAATATGGCTCCATTCCATAAAAGCGAACAAGAAGGTCATCGATGAATTTAGCCGTGCGGACGAAGAATTCACCAGCATTCTTTGCAACAATGAAGTCTTGAGGAAAGATTTCTAGCATTTGCTCGTCGTTTTGAAGGGGCTCCCCCTCAACATCGTGGGTGTAACCGAGCGATTCTATGGTTTGCCACGAAACGCCAATTTCACGCGGCGTAAAATGGGTCACAGGGACGTCACTCATGTCGAAACGAACCGTACCATCTCGGAAGACTGGCAATTCAAATTTAGCCCTCAACAACCCTTTTTCAATCGCTTCGGGCGTCTGATCCCTCGAAGCGATTTTCTTCATGCACTTTACAGAGCGAGGGATTCGGTCGATTCCGAGACGAATCCGAGCGTCTTCCAAAATCGTATCCAGGCGAACGGATTGGATTTCTCCTCTCCGCCTTCGATTGTTGTTTTCAGAAGCACGCATAGCGGTTCTCCCTCTGCAATTTTCACCAACGCGCTCTTCACCTCGCTCATCCAAAAGCCGGTGGTGGCACACGACAAAAGGCGATTCTTTACCGCACTTGGAACACACACGCCGGCCCATTTGGACGCGGATGGTTTGTTTTTCAGCAGCGATGGCCATCAATCGCTGATTCCCACCGGTCAAATCGATTGGGAAAAGGGCGTGAGTCATTGGATTCATGATTCTGGGTGCTGCTTTCTCAGGCCGACCCATACGGCAACCAACTCGAACAGGGGCCGAGTGCTCCCAGCGCAGATCAGATATTTTCCGAACCTGCATAAGAATGCCATCGACGGCGTGATCGTCTTCGTTGATCTGAGCAGCAAGGTATTGCTGCGGGTCTTCAGGTCCGGGGTCGGGCACTTGCTCTGCCGCTTCTCTGCCGACTTGGTCGGTCTCGGCGATCCCTAGGCCGCGCTGGCGCGCATCGGTTTCAGCAGCGATTCGAACGGTTGCTCTCGCCTCTTTGAGCTCACTCAGCCGTTGCCGTTCAGCCGTCAAGATGATGTGAGCGGTGCGCAATTCTTCTATTCTCGAGGTGAACCTTGCCGCGGCATCGACAATTCGCAATGGCTTGTCACCATCGAAGCTGTACCCAAAACCTTCCAGAACAGCAGGCCAACCCGATGTGACAATCAAATCATCACCATCATGGTGGTGGCCAAGGCCGAGGATCATTGCTGTACCCTTGGCAAAGCCATGCTGAATCAAGGGCCACGCCTCTGGGATTTCTCCACCGAACAGGGGCTCAACGGGGCGCAAATCAGGTCCACAAATGTCGTAGCCTTCGAAGCCTGAAATGACTTCAGGCCGCAACACATCCATGGCTTCAGCCCTCCAACCTTTGACGCCATCGACAATCCGTAATTGCCGCGATTCAGGGCGCGGAAGGGCGTCTAAACCGGTCTCGATGGTCGCTTTCTGACCGCGAGTGGTTCCATGTGGCTCGATGCTGCTGCCCTCAATCATCGATAAGGCACCAGGCACCCATTCCAATGGCAGATCTTTGAACCAAGGATTGTGAGGGGGTGGAAGCGATGTTCTGTATTTCTGAGCTATCGCCTTGGCTTGGTCCCAAGTTGGGCGCAGTTGGCGAAGATAGCCATGCCACCTCCTTCTGTTGTGGAATTGAACATCAGGGTCCTGCGCATCCTCGGGATGGATCCCGGGTACGCCTTGAGGCGCATCCTCACGTTGAAGATTCATCA
>DAPR01000015.1:41242-45300 GCA_002502605.1 Euryarchaeota archaeon UBA258 | reverse complement strand
TGATTTACTCGAGGACGGGGTGTCTGGTGTCAAGGGTTACGTCTACGAACCGTACCTCACTGCAGTTGGCTCTCCGAGCACCTTACTGAGCATGTATGCTCAAGGGTTTAATTTGGCGGAAGCTCATGCTGCGGCCAATCTTCAGACCAGTTGGATGGGCGTTACCGTAGGGGATCCTAAAATGGCGCCTTATGCGGATCTCCATCACGACATCAACATCTTTGGTGTTCGGCAACTTGGCAATGCTTCTTACATGCAACCTTCTCAACTCCAACTCGCCATCGAAAACAGAGGCATGTCGGCCTCCAATGGTTCACTTTTGGTTCAGGATATCCAAGGTAACATCGAACTCTATGACGGCAATATTTCGCTTCCAGCAGGAGATGTAAGTGGTTCACGAGTTCTGTACAATTTGACGATAACACCGGAAAAGACGGGTTGGATGGACTTGCGTATACGGTACACGAATTCCAGCAACGGCTCCTATGAACGCAATTTGAGCAACAATCTCGTGACGCTACGAATCTGGGTAAACGCTCCCCCAGTGGTCGAAAGCATCTATTGCGATTCGGAAGTGTATGCGCGTGGTGACAACTTCATTTGCACCATTGAAGCATCCGATGACGTGAATGTAACTTCTGTTGATTTGGAATGGTCCGTTGCAGCGAATGTTTCGAACCTCTCTGGATTGGAGTGGACATCACAAGCCACCGGTCGTATTGATGCGCAACGTTGGCAGGCATCGATTACTCTCCCCACTACGCTTCCGCTCGGTGCCCTCGTGTTACGAGCCACTGCTCATGACCAAAGCATGCAGCAAGGTTACCTGCTCGACGCATCGGTAGCCGCAGTCGTCGACGCACAAGCACAATGGTTTGGCCCTCACATCAGTGGCGTTGATTCTCCGACTTGGTCGGGTATCAATCAACTCCCTTACCAGCCGTTGAGCAAGATGTATCGGGGTGAAGTGACTCAATGGAAGGTCTGTGTTCTTGATGCAGATTTCAATCAAACGACTCAACAACCGACGCTCATCGCTTCTGCAGGTATCCTTGGAAACATGAGTTACGAGCAACAAGATGGCAACAACCACCATTGCTATCTTGGCGAATACGAGCGCGAAGTGAGTTCTCCTTTGAACGATGTAACGTTTGAAGTTCGCCATTCATCTGGTCTATTGCTGAACACCCGAGTCATTTCGGTCGGCGACCGTGCTCCAACGGCCGTGATTGATATTATCGATGACGAGGGGGTCGTTTTGGACAGCGTTCGGGGTGGAGGGAATGAATTCGCTCGCATCATGCTTGCAGACGCGGATGATCCTCAATCTTCAGCGACTGGCGATTTACACATCGACTGGCCAGGAGCCGAACGAAGAACCATCCCGGTAGGTGGCTCAGATATCAGTACTCCAATTTTGATTGAATTACCATCGGTCTCAACGGCTCTGGAAACGGGAGAATTGACCTTGCTCTTGGAGATGACCGGTCAGCATGGCTCAACGTTTACTCAGCAGTTTGGCTTACCGCTTCTTTTGACGACCCCAGTTCTTGTTGCTGCTTACCTTTGCGATGAGAAAGGACCCATTGATTCATTGCGGTTTGGCCAATCTGGTTACATGCTTGTCCATCTTCAATCCGAACGGCCAATCGACCGATTGCAAGCTACACTTTCTCAACTGGGCTGGGCGGTCGATGCCCCATCGCTTGGCTCTGTTGACCCGAACAGTACCTCTTTGGAATCGTGTGCATCGTTCCCTCTCTTCCAAGAATTTGACGCTCTTTACAAGTTTAGATTGCGCCTTGATGGCACATTCATCGATGGAGAAGGCCAAGTTCTGTTTACCGCACGTGACATCGACGGATTGGTTCGTTCGTTAAACCTCGAAGTACCGTTCTATCACGCTATGCCCCAAACTACGCTTGATGTTCTGGAAAACAAATCAGCGGGAGAACTTCTTTCGTTCACCGGGAATGTTGTCGATCAAGACGGTACGGATGACATTGAATGCACGGGACGGATTTACCAAGGTGACCTCTTGCTTGCTGAATTGCAAACCTCTTTGTTGCCTAACTCTCCTACTTCTGCTGACATTCAATTTCAATTCCCTACCACTGGAGCACTGAACAACGCTACTCTCTTGGTATCTGTGACATGTACCGATTCATGGGTTCAATCGGACACTTCCGAGTTGAATCTAACATTGTTACCTGAACCTCCTTGCGAGGATTGCAATCAAACGGTAGCAACCAATGAATCCGAAGAAATCAACTCGCTGACCGTGCCTCTGTTACTGGGAGGGGTTGGCGTTTTGGTTGTTCTTCTGGGCACTGCTTTATTGCGTCGTAAGACCAAAGGAGAAGACACGCCGTTGTGGGATGTCGTTGACGAGCCACCGAGTGAAGAACCAACGTTGGAGCCTTCCTCCATCAACGCACCTTCTCTTCAAGTTCCTTCGGGTTGGAGCAATGAACAATATCGAATCTGGTTGGAGGGGGAAATGCCGGACGGTTGGACATTGGGGCAATGGATGGAATTCACCGATGAACAATTGGAGCTCCTCGGTCCGTAGTGGGGATGCAGAGAAGGGTTGATGTGCTTTGAGCACCTGGTAGGTTTGATTGCCATGGCGGTAGGATATGTCTTGATTAATGTTGCACCAGGCAAAGAACATGAAGTTTACATGGCGGTGAAAGATATGCCAAACGTCGATGACGCGACTCTCTTGTTTGGAGATCATGACCTCATCGTGAAACTCGTTGCTGACAGTTTGGCCATCATTGCCCAATCGGTTGTTGAATCAATCCGTCAGATACCCGGCATCATTGATACCAAGACTCTTGCTGGAGCCGAATTATAACTTCCAATTTGAGAACCCGTTTCTGCGGTTCTGCACAACCGGTGCACTGAGGCTCAACAGTCACAAAAACGGTTTCGGAATGGGGTACTGCGGAGACTATACGGCGCAGTATACCGTTTAATCGGGAAAAGTACTATATACTCTATGGGACTGTCAAGTATCGGAGGAAATCCAAAATGTCTGATAAAAAATACTTTGTTCTCATGGAGAACGGAAAAGATACGAGCCAGGTTTTTGCTAGCAAACAACCACGCGGCGCAGCCCTCAAAGCTGCAACCCGCGGACACACGAACATACGCCTACGTGAGCGTGGCACCAAGCGTGTCCACGTCTTTAGTGGCAGTATTAGCATGGTTGACAAGCCAGCTAATGGACCAGCTTGGCTTCCTGACAAGATCAAGAAGGCAAACGTCAAGAAGTCCGGAATCGAACACCTTTGAGTTCTGATTTAACTTCTGTATGTTTTCCAAACTTGCTGTTGCAAGTTTGTTCCCGCAAGGGTCGCCGCTTCTTTTCCCTCTTCGGAGGGATTAGAAGCCATTTACTCTTTCTTACTTTTCCACTCTGCAATCCAGAGCGCTAGCCCAATCATTCCGAATTGAGCAGTGGCACGTGCAATATGTGCTGATGTGGAAAATGAATTTCCGTCGATTGGAATATCATTGAACCACATGTTCAGGTTAGCCCAGTAGACAAGGACGAGGAAGGCAGCCGTCCCCATTCCCCCTTTCTGTCTGGTTCGAGGGTGAATCATCGACGCACCAAGAAGAATCTCAACAACTCCGCTGGCATAGACCCAGAACTCGGGTGCCCCAAGGATGTCGGGCACGATGGGGACAAAGAAACCAACATTGGTAAAATGCTGAATTCCAATCCAAACAAACGCGAAGCCAAAGCCGATGGCTGAGATTCGTCGGACGTTCTCGGTCGAAGTTACCACTTCATCGCCTCAATAGCGAACTTTTTGCCGTGTGAGCGTACGCCATATGCGTTGCAACGGGTCGTAGTAACGGTCAACAACACGCTCTTTGAGCTGTATGATTGCATCGTCGGTGATTTGGATTCCAGCCGGACAAACTTCAGTACAGCAACGGGTAATGTTACAGTATTCGATTCCGAATTCCTTCTTGATTTCTGGAACACGGTCTTCAGTGTCCAGAGGGTGCATTTCATACTGAGCAAGTCGAACGAGGTTTCG
>DAPR01000015.1:15679-41197 GCA_002502605.1 Euryarchaeota archaeon UBA258 | reverse complement strand
ACACAAAGGAAACATTCGATGCATTCACGGAATTGCTGTACTCTGTCTGCTTCCATTTGATTGAACTCCCAGTTCATCTCCTCAGGTCCATTGATTGGCTTGATTTTTTGAGCCATCTCGTAATTCCACGAGACATCAGTGACCAAATCTTTGACGTGTGGGAACGCTTTCATGGGTCGAATTTCAATGGGCTTACCCGCAGGTGTCTCAGCAACGACATCGCTCATACGTGTCATGCACATCAAACGTGGTCGGCCGTTAATTTCCGCAGAACAGGAACCACATTTTCCAGCTTTACAGTTCCAGCGAACCGCCAAGTCCGGTTGTTGTTCGTGTTGAATTCGGTGGACACAGTCCAAAACGACCATGCCTTCATCCAGTTCAATGCTGAATTCTTCCAAGGCTGCGTCTTCGCCTTCGCCTCGGAGAATAGTGAAATCTTGCTTCTTTCCTTTGAGTGACATTACTTCTCGCCTCCTGCTTGTTCAGCGGCACGTTCAGCAATCATCGACTTCACTTCTTTGATTGCGTCTTTCAAGTCGCTTCGCATCTCTTCGACTGGTTCTTGGCGAACTTTAATTTCGCCGTCTTCCATGTAGATGATGTTGAGAATTTTACCCCAATCTTCGACTTCGCCGGGGAAATCGTCTCGAGTGTGGCCGCCTCGGCTTTCTTCTCGAGTGAGCGCAGCAAGGGTAGCTGCAATCGATACATCGACCATGTTCTTGAGGTCGAGCGCTTGGTGCCATCCGGAATTGTATTTGCGGGAGGAACCTGGGAAACAAGCGGATTGCCGTTGGTCGAATGCTTTCAAATCGTCCATTGCTTCTTGCATTTCTTCCTTGGTTCGAATAATACCGACCTTTGCTTGCATCATGTCTCGCATTTCGTCGTAGATGAGGCCTGGATTTTCACCTTCATTTCTGTGCAAAGGTGCGAGCATCACTTCGATCGCAGATTGCACTTGAGAGTCATCAATGTTCGGTTGGGCCAAGTCTTTCGAACGCTTGGCAGCATGCTCTCCAGCTCTCTTTCCGAAGGTAATGAGGTCAGACAACGAGTTCCCTCCGAGTCTGTTTGCACCGTGAAGACCGGACGCTACTTCGCCGCATGCATAGAGGCCAGGAACGTTGCTTTCTTGAGTTTCAGCGTCTACACGAACTCCACCCATCACATAGTGTGCAGTTGGTCCGACTTCCATCGGTTCTTTTGAGATGTCAACGCCTGCCAATTCTTTGAATTGGTGGTGCATGGACGGTAATTTCTTCAGAATTGCTTCTTCACCTCGGTGTGAGATGTTGAGGAATGCACCGCCGTGGGGTGAGCCTCGTCCTGCTTTCACTTCGGAATTGATTGCCTTTGCTACAACGTCACGGGTGAGCAATTCAGGGGGTCTTCGTACGGTAGCAAGTTTTCCAGAAACTACTTCTTCGACCCATTGGTCAGATTCTTCAATGGTTTCTGCGTGGTCACCTGCAAACGTTTCAGGAACGTAATTGAACATGAATCGCTCTCCTTCGGAATTGGTCAAGCGCCCACCTTCGCCTCGAACTCCTTCGGTAACGAGGATACCTCGGACAGATGGAGGCCACACCATTCCGGTTGGGTGGAATTGGACGAACTCCATGTCACGAAGTTCAGCGCCAGCCCATAGGGCAAGAGCGTGTCCGTCTCCGGTGTATTCCCACGAGCCGGAACAAACCGACCAGCAACGGGTGATTCCACCGGTTGCGAGGATGACAGACTTGCCAGAAAAGGCATGGAAGTCACCGTCAACTCGAGTGTATGCAACGCATCCTGTAACTCTGTCCCCTTCTTTGAGAAGGTGGCGAACGGTGTACTCCATGAAAATGTCAATGCCTTCGTGAATCCCACGTTCTTGGAGTGTGCGAATAAGTTCCAGACCGGTGGCGTCACCAACGTGAGCGAGACGTGGGAAGGTGTGTCCTCCAAAGTTTCGTTGATTGATGGTGTTTTGTGGAGTTCGGTCAAAGACTGCGCCCCACTGTTCAAGTTCTCGAACACGGTCAGGTGCTTCTTTGGCGTGGAATTCAGCCATTCTCCAGTCGGCAAGCCACTTGCTACCTTTCATGGTGTCGTGGAAGTGAACCTTCCAACCGTCTCGTGGGTCAGCGTTCTGCAGAGCTGCTGCACAGCCCCCTTCGGCCATGACTGTGTGTGCTTTCCCAAGCAAGGATTTGGTGATGATCGCGGTTTTCGCACCGCTTCGTGCTGCTTCAATCGCTGCACGTAGTCCAGCGCCACCAGCTCCAATGACAATGACGTCGTATTCGTATTTCTTGTATTCTTCAGTCATCATTCCCACCTCAAATAACAAACAGCGCCATATCGCTCAAATAGCCTTCACTGACTGCCAAAACCCACAGGTCGCCAAAGAAAACGAAGGTAAGTGATGTCCAAAACCAGAACCCGTGGGAACGGTTGAGGATGCTGATGCTTCCAAACAATTTGCCCCGTAGTCGGCTGATGCCGGTTGTCCAGCGGTCCAATGCGCCACCAGCAAGGTGACGTAGAGCGTGACAAGAAGTAACGTACATGGTGAGAAGGAATGCTTCAACCGCCATCACCAGCGTACCAAGTGACATGCCCCATCCGTCGTCAAAATGCAAAGTGTGGGTAACATCCCACCACTTGATAACCAGAATAATCATGGCCGCATAGAGGAAATAGCGGTGGAGGTTGTTGAAGATGAAAAGACGCTTTTCGCCCTTGTAACCGAGTTTTTTGTTGATTTCTGGTTCATCAACCCAGCACGCCACAGGGCTGGCAAAGAAGGTACGGTAGTAGACTCGGCGCATGTAGTAGCAGGTGCCTCGGAATCCAAAGGGAATCCACAGAACGAGAACTGCAGCGTTGACCCAACTTGGAGCATCCGTCTCTCCCCATTCTTTTAGTCCAAATAATTCCCATTCGAGAACGTTCGGTGAGAAGATCGGTGACATGACTTTTGAGCCTTCCAGTTCGTATGAAATCGATTCCGGGAAAAGGAACAATCGCCATGCAGTGTAGAGCATTGCAGCAGTAAGGCCCAGGCCCATTGCGATTGGTTTGTTGAGCCAGTTATCGATACGATTTGTACGACCCAGTCCGTTCAAGACTGGTAATTTAATGCCTTCACCCATGGTTTTCACCGGCCGCCCTGCAGGCTGCTTACCTCTTGGATACCCTCGGGGTCTTTGAGGTTCACTCTTGACTCACCTGTCGTTCAAAGAACGAAAACCCGTCATCAAAGACGGTTTCATTGGCCCAGTATGTCTTGGATTGCCATGCCAACACACCGTTCGGAGCAATGACTTGGAGCGTTGGAGTACCTGGGTTACCGTATGCTGAGTAGATGGATGCACCTGTGCTCTTTTCTGTGTTGAAATCAGCTGCTTGTGTCAGTTCAGAAGGCGTAACGATGGTCCATGGAGTGTAGTGTTCTGATTGGTTGGCTGTTCCAAACACATTTTCGATGTCGTCTTTGGTTTCAAATTCTCCCCAGCGGTGAACACTGACGATGGTCATGTTTGAGTCTTCGAAAGCACCCTGTTCCATTTTCTCTCGGATCATGTCTGTCCAATCGTGGCAACCGGTACATCCTGCACCAATCCACAACAGCATGACAGGACCGTTTTCGAGTTCCTGTTTGAGGTCGAACTCAGGAGTGCCGTCTTCTTCTCGGTCCAAAGTGTCGGCTGAGAACGTAAGTTCGAAAGGAATTTGGTTGAGGTTCGAGGATTCATCTTCAACCATTGAGTCTGGTTGTACGCATCCTGCAAGGAACATCATTGCCGTAAGGCAAGCGAGTAGAGTTTCACGCAGCATGACCGTCACCAGTCGTTCGTTGATTCGCCTGAGCCGGCTTCGCTGTTGTCGCTTTGACCTTTGGTCTGCGGACGTCTTGGAACCAAGAGTCTACGCCGTTCCAATCTGGGCGCATTCCGAGGTCAGCAAGCAAAAGTTTACTGCTGATTCGTGCGCTTTCAAAGATGGTTGGTAGTCCACTGCCAGGGTGTGTTCCGCCACCGACGATGTAGAGGTTGTTGGCCTCTTCGAATCGGTTTTGAGGACGTCGCCACAGCATTTGCTTGAGGTCGTGCGTGAGGTTGAAAACAGCTCCACGGTAGATGTCCGATGCACCCCAGTCATCTGGAGTAACGACGGTCTCTGAGACAATGTGGTCCGAAATGTCGTCGTATCCCAATTTACCAAGTTGCTTGATAATGGTGTCTCTGTAGTCAGCTTTGATGTCATCCCAGACAATGGTGTCATGGGTGTTTGGAACTGGAACCAGAACATACACGGTAGAATGGCCTTCAGGAGCGAGGCTGTCATCGGTAATGCTTGCGTTTTGAACATAGACCGACGGATCATCCCAAGTCAACTTGTGGTTGGTGATGTCGTGGAGGTTCTTTTCGTAGGATGAAGATGCGTAAATCTGGTGGTGTGGTAAATCGTATTGCTTGTCAACGCCGAGGTAGAGCATGAAAGTGGAACAAGAATATCCCTTCTTTTCGAGTTTCTTATTTGACCACTTCTTTCGCTTCTCGTTTGGAACCAATGTGGTCATTGCATGAGCGAAGTCGGCGTTAACGACAACTTTGTCGACACGGATTTCTTCGCCCTCTATGCGTGCACCGACCACATTCTTTCCTTCATAGATCAGGGAAGTTACGGGTGTATTGCATCGAATGGTAACACCCATTTCTTCGGCAATCTCTCCCATGCGCTTGGTGATGCTTCCCAAGCCACCCTTGGCGTGGAAAATACCGTGTTCGTACTCAAGGAACGCAAGAATCGTGAACAAGGAGGGTGCATGAAACGGGCTCATGCCCAGATACTTGGTTTGAAACGACATAGCGAGTCGGACTCGTTCGTCATCGAAGTGCTTGCTCAAATCACCAGCAACACTGGCCCAAGGCTTGAGGATGGTGGCAACCCGTATTGCTCGTTTCGAGAGGACATTGAGCGGGCTGGTCCATGGCGTTTGGAGGCATTGCTTGGAGAATTCGAGTTTCTTTCTGTTTTGCAAAACATACTTTTCGAATCCCTTTGCGTTTTTATCTCCTGCGAGTTCACGTATGCGTTCGGTCATTTCATCCAGTTTGCTGGTTGCATCAATGTGCCCACCAGCACCGAAGACGAGGCGATACATTGGGTCCAACGGCATGAGCCCAAGTTCCTTGTGAGCATCTCGACCGATGGCCTTGAAGATTTCTTCAATAACTTCAGGGTAATGGAAGAATGTTGGTCCACGGTCAAATGTGTATCCGTCTTTGTGTACAAGCTTGGTTCGTCCACCGACTATTTCTTCCTTCTCGAGAATGGTTACGTCTACGCCTGAATGGGCGAGCAGTAAAGCACTTGCGAGGCCACCCGGGCCGGAGCCTACAATGAGTGCAGTCGGTTTCTTGGTTTGATTCATGTTGCGAAGTAAGTGGTTCAGCATATAAATGGCCGTTTGCGTCCTTGAAATTTGTGAAGGTTTTTGAGGGTCCTATGAAGCCGACCGAATTGGCATCAACATTGGTCAAAAAGCATGATAAGGGTCCCCTTTGTGGACCAACTACAGCCTTAGGTTGGTGGGTGAAATTATGTCCGATTGGAGTGCAAAGAATCCTTACATGACTGAAATTACTGAGAACTATGTTCTCAACGGCGAAGGTTCCCGTAAAGAAACTCGTCACATTGTCTTCGCACTTGGTGACTCTGGTCTTGATTACAAAGTCGGCGATGCTCTTGGAGTCATGTCGGAGAATCCACCGCACATCGTCGAAGAAATTCTTGAACTTCAAGGATGGGACCGTGACTATACAGTGGAGACCCACAACGGAGAGCGTGACCTGTATACGGCTTTGAAGAAAGACTTTGAAGTCCACATGGCGAACAAGAAGTTTGTTCAATCGCTTGCAGGCAAGGTCGTCTCCTCAGGAATGAAAATTTCTTTGAAGATCGTGGCCCGAAGCCGTTCAAGCGAGGACTGGGAATCTTCTGACTCCTCCGCTACGCCTCCCGGACTTGCTGCCAGCAAGGCATCTGACGACCCAGCAGCAAAGGTCGAAGCGCTTCTTGGTGACGAAAAAGAGATTGAAAACTACCTTTGGACAAGGGATTACGTTGACATCATGCGAGAGTTCGGTGTTAAGTATTCTCCAGAGGAATTCCTTGATTTGGTCGCCCGACTCAAGCCGAGACTGTATTCCATCGCCTCTTCCCATGATGCTCACCCAGGATTAGTGGAATTGACCGTCGGAATTGTTCGCTTTGAATACCACAACCGTGCCCGAGGTGGCCTTTGCACACAGTACATGGCTGACGAAATTGAAGCAACTGGTAACCAAATCGGTGTCTTCATGTCTCCAACGAAATCGTTCATTCTTCCTGAAGATAAGGACACTGACATCATCATGGTTGGCCCTGGAACCGGAATTGCTCCGTTTAGAGCGTTCATGGAACAGCGTGTCTTCGATGGCGGCAAAGGCCGGAACTGGTTGTTCTTTGGAGACCAATCTTCCAAGACTGAGTTTTACTACAAGGAACAAATTGAAGGCTGGATGGACAGCGGGGACTTGTACAAATTCACAACAGCTTGGTCACGTGACCAAGAAGAAAAGATCTACGTCCAACATCGTCTCAAAGAACACGGTGCAGACATTTGGCAATGGTTTGAGGACGGTGCTTACTTCTACATTTGTGGTGATAAGACCTACATGGCCAAAGACGTGCATCGAGCACTCATTGAGATTGCAATGGAACACGGCGGAATGTCTGAAGACGATGCGACTCACTTCATTGGTACAACCATGATGAGAGAAGAAAAGCGATACTTACGAGACGTGTACTGATTCTCATTCGAGTCCATCTGTGGGCAAAGGGACACTTGTTACTGGGATGCCGCTCTCGATGGCGCGTTCTTCCATACGTTTTGTCCACACCGAATCCGGTCCGGGGAACGAAAGCATGTGCGTGGCTCGCCCAAGCATTGTCTTGGCCAGTGTTGCTACTGCTTCAGGTCGTCCGGAATCATGGGCAGAACTTGGTCGAGGAGCATTCCATGCTTCGCTAAACACAGCTAATCGGATGTTGTTGTTATCTGCCCATCGCTCAGCCAGATAATCGACACCACTGGCTCCACCGAGGATGATTAAATCGGGGTAGGCATTTGCCTCAACCCACTGCTCCAATTTATCTTCAAGCCAGGCATAATCATAGAATTTGGAGTTACCGCAAATGACTAAATTCACGATACGTCCATCTCTGTTCAAATCTTTTCCTGCTAACTGGTCGAGCGCCTCGGCTCCGGTTTGGGGTTTCTGCGACATGATTCCACATCGCATTCATATCATATCAAATTTCCGCCACCTTTTCTTGAAAATGGCTCCAAAAGAGAAACTATCTGCCGGAATTCGGTCATTTACGACGGTTGGCGGTGAATTTGCCGATAAAAAGACCCTCCGAAAAAAGCCTCTTTTGTATCGTATTGAACCGTTGGCATCATAGAGTAATTGCTCTTCGAGTCGAACATGGCATTCAAGCGTGTACTCATTGCGAACCGTGGTGAAATTGCTCTTCGAATACTTCGAACTCTACGCGACATGGGCATCGAGGCAGCGATCATTCACGGGCGAGAAGACCGTCTTTCACTGCCCGTTCGGTTCGCTGATGTGGCGTATGCCAATTACAAGTCCAATCCTTTGGACACCTATTTGGATATTGAATCGGTGATTCATGCAGCTAAAGAGATGGGTTGTGACGCAGTTCACCCAGGATACGGCTTCCTCGCGGAGAACGCTCACTTTGTCCGTCGACTGCAAGAGGAAGGCATCACTTTCATCGGTCCATCCGCTGATGTTATCACGCTGCTTGGCGATAAAATTGAGGCACGTGCAGCAATGGAAGCAGCAGGACTTCCAACGGCTAAGGGTTCTTCTGAACCCATTTCTGATGCTGCTGTGGCATCGACTTTGGCGGAACAAATTGGATATCCAGTCATCATTAAGGCTGCCGCAGGCGGCGGCGGTATCGGTATGCAAATTGTCGAAAAGTCTGACGAGTTTGAAAACGCTCTCAAACTGTGCCAATCACGAGCCCGCTCGGCTTTTGGCGATGAGCGAGTGTTTGTAGAGAAGTACATTCAAGGTGCGCAACACGTTGAATTCCAAGTCCTTGGAGACGGGAAGAAGGCGATTCATTTTGGAGAACGGTTTTGCTCCATCCAACGGCGCCACCAAAAATTAGTCGAAGAAGGACCTTGGCTGGACGAGGCAAAACGCGAAGAGATTGGTGCTCTGGTTTGCAAAGGAGCAGAATCGGTAGGATACAAAGGCCTGGCGACCTTTGAGTTCTTGCGTGATGCAAACGGCGATTTTTACTTCCTCGAAGTCAACCCGCGTGTCCAAGTCGAACACACGGTTACCGAACTCATCACCGGTCACAATCTGGTGGAATTGGGTATTCGTGTAGCACAAGGCGAAGAGCTTCCATTGAACCAAGAGGATATTGTGTGGAACGGTCACGCCATTCAATGTCGATTGAACGCAGAAGACCCTCGCAAGTTCATTCCAAGTCCTGGCCGGCTTTGGGAATGCCACTTCCCTTCAGGTTACGGTGTTCGGGTTGACACACATGCTCATCCGGGCTACGAAATGCCTGGATGTTTCGACTCGTTACTGGCTAAACTCTTGGTCTGGGGCAGAGACCGCGATGACGCGGTTAAGCGTATGAGAACTGCACTTGATGAAACGGTTATTTCGGGCGTAGAACACTTGATTCCGCTTCATCGTCGAATCATGGATGAGAAGGATTTCCTGAACCGTGACATCACCATTCAATACATTGAGATGCACGAAGAGTTGCTCGGTTGAGCACTTGCTTGATGCGAAAGGGACAAGTATCGAGCGCTTGACGCCAAGACATGGATGTTCTCATCGTTGGAAGCGTCGCCTACGACAGTGTTGCCTCGCCTCTCGGTCACGTCAAAGATGCCTTAGGTGGCTCAGCAACTTACGCAGGTCTTGCGTGTTCGTTTCATTCCAAGCGCTTATCCCTGAACAGCGTTGGTTTGGTGGGTGTTGTCGGTGAAGACTTCTCTGAAGAGGACCGCCTTCTTTTGACGAACAACGGATTGGACTTGACGGGCATCGAAACTGCTGCGGGTGAGACTTTCCGCTGGTCTGGTTCGTACCACGGGACGATGGCTGAGGCTCAAACTCATGAAACACATCTCAATGTGTTTGAGCATTTTGAACCAAAAGTTCCAGAATCTCACCGCACCCCACAGATTACCTTCTGCGCCAACCTTCACCCTGCTTTGCAAGCCAGTGTTTTGCAGCAAGCCACTCCTCGGCGTTTGTCGATGCTTGATTCAATGAATCTATGGATTGAAATTGCCAAGGATTCACTGCTTGATGTCATGCGTCGTGTCGATTTGATCATCATTAACGACGGCGAAGTTCGCATGTTGGCAGGCGATGAAAACCTCATCAGAGCGGCTCGAAAAGTGTTGAGTATGGTCGATGCAAAGACACTTGTCGTTAAGCGTGGCGAACACGGGGTTATCGCTTTCCATGGCGAAGACATCATCTCTCTGCCAGCATTCCCAACAGAACTTGTGGTTGATCCAACCGGATGCGGAGATACCTTCGCAGGTTCTCTTGCTGCTCACCTCGCTTCTGGAGAAGGTGAACTCTCCCGTGACGAATTGCGAAAGGCTTTGGTTTCAGCAACCGTAAGTGCGAGTTTTACCCTCGAATCGTTTGGTACTGAAGCACTGCATTCGATGAGTCTTGAGGCGTTTAATCAGCGTCTTTCTGACTTTGAAAAGATGTTGAATTGATTCACAAATCCAAGCGGCGTAAGCCTGCTTTACCAGCGTGCTCTGCATGGTGAGTCTTGCTGTCCTTGAGTTCTTCAAAAGAAATATCATCGAGTTCTGGCAAGGGTGCAGCCTCTTGTTTTTCTTGCTCATCCTGTTCCATAATTGAATGCACGCGATGCATGTGTGCGAGCATCAACTCGATTTGATCTTCTGGTAGGTTGCCGCCTCTGCTGATGGCAAGATTCCGTATCGATTCAACCGATTCTGATTGCAATGTTTCAGCGGAGCGCTGGCGCAATTCGCGCGTTGAAGAGGACTCCTCGTTGGAAGGTTGCTGGTTCCGAGAACTGAACAGGCGGTTTGCTATTCCTGTTGCGTTTCCAAGCATTTGTGCAGCAGCAGGTTTGACCATGTCTGAAAATCGACTCACCGATGTTGTTCGTGTTCGATTTTTAGGTCGCAATCGAGAGTCGGGACGGTTGGCACTTTTTGGTCTCAATCGGCTACCTCGGGCCCTTGCAGCAATCCGGGGTGTTGTCGGAGTTTGTGGAGCGGACGGTGTTTCTTTGCGAGCCCTATCGATCAGGGAGGTGGTTGGCTCAGGTTCGTTTTCGGGTAACAATGAGTCGGGGGAGCGGAACACGTCTGCGGTATCAAATACCTCCAAATTCGGTTCTTGTGCGGTAAGACCGGGCACATGGGCACCGTTTGGTCCAACAAAGCTTGGAATGAAGGATTGCGGCAACTCAGTGGAATGAAGTTCATGATGTTCCCGTGGAAGCTCTGCGCTGGTTGACTGCGCAATGTGTTGGAAGGAAGATACGGGTCGCTGTGTGACGGGTGCCGGGAATTGCGCTGTAGGATGATTGGCGTAATGCGGCACTGGCTCTTTTGTGGCTCTTGGAAGAGCACCTCTTCTGTCGTGAGCGTTAGCGACGCCTCTTGAGAGTAGACCATGCTCGGTTCTGGCCACGGTTCCAACATCGTCTTCACCGGTCATCCAACCGCTTGAAAGAGCATCGTGTTCTCCAAAGTCCAAGTCGATTTCATCGTCAAAGAGATTCAAGGAAGCAACGGAAGCGGGAACTTCATCCTTCGGTAGTGCATCGGCTAGGAAAGTTCCAATCGAGGTAGGTGCTTGGATTTGAACCGGTTGGACCGGTACTTCTTGCCATTCACGAATGGCTGTCCGTGGATATTCAGTGTCTCGGTCGAGGATATCCAATCCGATTCGAGCGTCTTCAAGACTCATTCCACTTTCCAAGCGTTTGAGGAGTGTCGCCAATCGCATCAATGAAGCATCGTTACCGGTTATGGTGTGGCAATCTCCGGCTTCTGTATCGAGCGTAAGCGTCGGTTTTCGCGTACCCAACCAGCCCAGAATGAGCATGACCCCACAGACTGTAGTAAGCATTTGAAGCGTGTCTTGAATCAGAATTCGCAGTCCAATGTGAACCAGGCCGGCACCAAGGAGAGCAAACGAGAACGGTATGAGACGAGTGTGGTGGTGGTGGACCCGAGAAATGTTGGATAATCGCAAGTCCAAACCATGCCCTCTTCTTGTCTCTAAAGACAGCGTGCGCTCATCCACTGACGCTCGGACTCTCCCCGAGCCTGCCAAATGCAGTGCTTTGATGAGTTCAAAGTCTTCTGCATGTGCAGGACCTTCCTCCTGAACTTTAATGCGCATCCCAGCGCGCAAACCGCATGTGCTGGGTTATGAAACCACCGACCGTTGACCGTAATTTGGGGCCGATAATCCGACCGTCATTCCTTCGCCGAGTGGCTCACTTCAGCGTGAGTTCAGCATTCCCCATAATTCGAGGTTTTGAATCGAGTTGAGCAATGAGTGTTGCTTCAGGGTTTTCTCTTCGAATGTAGAGAGGCGATTCCCAAGTAACATCCATCTCATCACCGTTTACAGCGCTAATGCGGCCGACGACAAACTGTAAATCGACGCTTGCGTGAACGACATCGCCTTCAGACAAAACTCGCTTTTGGAATGGGGAGCGGCTGAGTTTCATTGTTGAGCGCTCATGAGCAACCACTGCCAAAGGGACACTCGTGTTGGTTTTCTTGTCTTCAACGGCAGGATGAACCAGTAAGGTTCCGCCACCGAGGTGTTCTTCTTTGGCATTTCGGAGTGCAAGTCCAACTCGGTCACCGGCTGATGCAGAGGGGACATCGTCGTCCATGACTTGCAGTGATTTGGCACTGCCAGTGCCGTTTGCAGGCAGCAAGACGACCTCATCGTGGACATTGACGGTTCCCGATTGAACATATCCGATGGCAACCAACCCGATACCTTTGACGTTGAAGTGTTGGTCGACTGGTATGACGAGAGGTGCTTTGGCATTTGCAGACAATTCGTCAGCGATGTCGTCCATGAATTGATACAGTGTATTTCGTAGTCCTATGCCATCGGTGGAGCCAAAAGACCACTCGCCTAAACCTGCTTGTTTGAACAGCATTTTCACCTGTTCTTCGTCAACCCATCCACCGTCTGGGGCATTGATGATTCCAATTCCTTTGGTGATGTTGGCGCTTGCAAAAGCGACAAGTGCTTCACCAAGTGTTGCATCGATACCTGAGATTTCGATGATTCCAACCCGTGCAGCGGAAAGAGCGTTGAGAAAAGGCCGCAAACGTTCAGGGTATTTTGCAGGTCGAATCAACGACAAAATTCGGGGACCGTCGCTTCCCGATTCCTTGTGGACATAGGTGTGAACGTCCCTTTGGTCGGTTGGTTTGGCAACTTCTCTGGCCAATTCATCGGAACCGATCATTGCAATGTTGAGGACAGGCATGATTGGCCCACCGATGTGGGTCACATGAAGGTAGGGGTGGTTTCACTTCTTTCGATTCGCTAACATCTGCTCTCGAATGTTTTTGGCGTGGTCCCAGTCTTCTTGCTCTTCGTCTTGTTCAACAACAAATTGTGGGATTGGAATTGGACGCATCATTGAATCAATGGCAACAAAGAAGAAAAATCCTTCACATATTTTCTTTTTCTCCCAAGTTGCCTTATTCACCGCCACAGCCGTCACTTTGGTGCAGGCAGTATGGCTGCTGGTAAAGACAACTTTTCCGGTAACTTCGAGCAAATCCCCTTGTCGGGCAGGGGCGATGAACGTCAGAGCGTCAATCGAGATGGTGACGAACTCTCTGTGGGCAAATTTAGCGCAAGCGATTCCTCCCGCTTTGTCCATCAGTGAAAGTAATTTGCCACCGAACAGGGTATCGTATGCGTTGGTATCGCCAGGGAATACATGCTCGATCAGCGTAGCGGGTTCCTTTGAGTACGGTTCCATACCACCGCCAAGAAGTTCTCCCTCAAGAACTCATGCGGCGTTCAAATGCGCCTGAGGTGGTTTCTTGACCTTGAGCGATTGCCATCGGCTATGGTCGAGGAAAAAGTGTGCATCGCTTTGGTCTCGGGGGGCATTGATTCGCCGGTAGCCGTGGCTCGAATGCTGAGAGAAGGTTGGTTCATCCATCCCGTTCATTGCACTCAAGAGCCGGTGACCGGTCCTGAAGCGGAACAGAAAACAATAGCTGCGCTTCGATACTTTCTGCACATGGAGGGCCCGATTGGCGATGCTGCACGGCGTCAACTGTCGACCACTTTGACGGTTGTTCCCGTCGCCAAACAGTTGGCCTTGTTCACAAAGAGATGGTGCCACACGGAGTATTTTATTCACATGAAACGCCTGTACAGTTGCCTCGGAGATCTGGCGGGTAAAGAAGTCGGAGCAACGCATCTTTTGACCGGTGAAAACCTCGGTCAAGTTTCCTCACAAACGCTCGGCAATTTAGGTGCCATTGAACAGGTTACTGCATTGCAAATGCTCCGACCTCTGCTGGGGTTTGATAAAACCGCCATCATGCACATGTCGCAAGGTCTCGGAACATTTGAGTTGAGTATAGGCCCGGAAGTTTGCGATGCATTGGGCCCATCTATGCCGACCACCATTGCGAACTTAGAATGGTTGGAAAAAAGCGAACTGAGGCTCGGTGGCCTCGAAAATATTACGCAAGAAGCGTGGAAGAATCGAAGAACCGTTGAACTTTGAATTGAAACGTTTGTTTTGATCCCTCCGTAGGAGGGGATTGGTGGGCAACAGTCCGTTGCGGTTATAGGTGAAGGAATCATCGGAAGAGAACAGGTGAGTCTTTGACGAACGATAATCAACAACTTAAAACAGCATTCTTACTTGTTTTCATAATGCTTCTGGCACCGTTTGCAGCAGCCGCAAATGTAACGACATTTGGAGATGGAAACTCCACTGAAGAAATCGAATTGAGGGACGGAAGCCCGTTTATCGAATCTGGAATGGTTCACCTTCCTTCTACTGAAACCGTGACCAGTGCATCTGTTGACCTTTCCACTTCGATGCTCGAACACAGCGCACATTCTCGAATCGATTTGGATACGATGCCTCGTGTCTGGAATCCGATGTACAACAACCAGCTCACTCAATTCTCGAGCGTCGCCGACTTTGTCTATGAAGAAGGCTCAAATGCAGTTCCTGTTCAACTGAAGTCTGAAGGCTTCCTCACTGACTTTGAAGAAACGACTGCTGACTTCACAGACCTCCGAGGCTTGTCAGGTCAGTCCCATGGATGGGATCACGGCTCTATCGACCCAACCACAGTCACTCCAAACATCGACATCCCCGACTGCGCAAGTGGAACGTACTGCTGGGGTACTGGCCTGTACGACGAAGATTACACCAGCAAGAGCACTGGATTCAACGGTCGAGATTACAAGATGGTTACCGATTCAATTTTCATTGATTCTTCGCTCAAGAACTCGTTGGGTTACTTCGATTCTTGGCACGAATTGGATATCCAAACCACCAGCGGAACGAACCCTCAAACCTATTTCCGTGACTGCGCTTACCTCGAAATACGATCTTCACAGAACGACGACCTCGATATCAGTGACCCGAACGGATTTGAATATCTTGAAATCAGTCTCAGTAATTCTTCGCTCAATTTTGGTGCAGGATATTACTCCGTCTCTTCCAATCAAAACACTGCAAGTCAAATTGATTCCCGATGCAACGGTGTTGCTGCAGGTGACGGGGCGTTGGGGGGCACCTCCACGAGTGCTTCGAATCCAACCGGTTGGGGACAAATCGCCTTTGATTTAGGACCTTACATGGGCCAATATGTTCAGATTCGCTTTGTAATGGAAGATAACGATGCGACAGGTACAGACGGTGGAAAAGCCGGATGGTATGTCGATAACTTCCGAGTTGGAGACCCTCTCCCCGCATCTGCAAACTTAACCATCAACGGGTTCTTGCCATCGATTTCCGGCGGTCCAAACCAACCGAACGGCTACGGAATTCTTACGCTTGAAACCAAAACCACCAGCACAGCCACGATTACAGTGGATGTACTCGATTCGTCTTCAGGTTCTATCGTATACGACCGAAACGGTCACGCAATGACCAACCTTCAAGGAGATATTCTCGAATTGTGGGACATTAACTCAACGCTCAACCCCTCAGTCGACTTCCGGTTCACTTTCAATTCTGGCCCTGACCGACTTTCATCTCCGGTGTTCCATGGATTCAGTATCGGAACTCGTGTTGGAACGGGGTTGAATTCCAGCCAATACGATCAGATACCAAATATTGACCAAGGTGTGTGGTCGACAATCGGCGAACTTGAACCGCTGTTCTACACACCGATTCTTTCTGATGTATCGTATACACCAACCCTCGAACGAAGCAATTTCGACCGGCCGATTACGCGCATCAAACCGTACGTTCAAGCAGACTGTACTGAAGTTCCACTGATCGACCTCTTCTCAAACGAAGGCGAGGCAATGTACCAATTGGCCAGTGACGTCGAATACATTTTGGATGAGCCGTGGTTTGGATTTGATTCTGTCATCGCTTTCGAGGACCCTTGTGATGTTGGTGGCGTTTGGTTTGACCTTACATTTGGCCACCATCCTGACGACATTCGATTGGACATTGCCAACGATGGCCACATTGATTGGGGCTTCGATGAAGAAGCGTTCGGAAGTTTCGGACGACAGACTCAATTCTTGAAGGCCAAGGTTGACGGTGTAAACTACGGAAAACCGTCCTCTGACCTCATCATTGACAACACAGGTGTTGCAGAAGGTGCAATGTTTATGCTTCCAAAAGGCGCTGAAGTTTCTTCGGTCGATTTGGTCTTTGACCAGATGGGTATCTATTCGAATACCGATGAGAATGAAGGATTCGAGTTGTCTCTTCTCTCCGGCACTCAAGAAGTGGCTTTGGGCAGCGTTGGTAACACGACCCTCCTCACGCTAGCGAACGCACCTGCACTTGATTTCAAGTCAGCCTTGAACTCTTTGCTGGGTAATGCTTTGGTTCCAACCAGTCATTACGACGCTTACGGAAACGAGTGGCAAACCTTCCGTTTGAAAGCAGAATCGCCAAACGCTTCAACTGCATCACAAGCCACAGTTCGTGATCTCGACATTGTCTACAATTACACCGTATCTTTAGGTACTGCTGACGGGCTTGATCGGGAACTCAACAAGGGAATTGCATTGTGGGAAGGTGGCGCTACTGCTGAAGTCCCCATGACTTTTACAAGTTCGACCGGCGGAGGTGCTAC
The DNA here is from genome assembly GCA_002502605.1 of Euryarchaeota archaeon UBA258. Lineage (GTDB taxonomy): Archaea > Thermoplasmatota > Poseidoniia > Poseidoniales > Poseidoniaceae > MGIIa-L1. The sequence continues at coordinate 24,750 of DAPR01000015.1, read as the reverse complement.
GTTGTCAAATCTCATGGTTTCAACCTCCAGTGGATACGAGAACACAATCAGCTTGGCTGGAAACCCAGTTGGACTGTATCCAAACGGTGCAATCTACGAAATTACGACCTCTCACACGGTGAGTGCTCTTACTGGCTCCTCACTGGCTGAAGCCCGTTTGACGTTCGAGTCAGACACAGGTAATGTCGTTCTAGGATACAGTGACACCCTGCTGTTCTCCGAAGTCTCCGATGTTGGTGACTTAATCACATTGGAATCTTCGACAGCAACAACCATCGCTGATGGAAAGCAAATTACATGGCGATTTGTTGTGAATTCAAACTGGGAAGATACCGACGAAGTTCGAATTTATTCCGGTTTGATCGCTTCAAACGGCGTCAACGGTCTTCCGGACGCTGTTCTTCTTGCTCCAATCAGCGGTAATGCTGTTGAGAACGATGCTGTGATTACTTCGTTCGAAGTTCTCAACAACATCGGAATCGTTCAGGACCTCGATGACGGAACATCCGGTCAAACGGTCACTCTTAACGGCGCTATACGTCTCCAAGACTTGGCTATTGCACCAGACCCAAGCGGGTACTTCATGGTCCTTGAACAGAAATACATCAATAACACCGATGGCAATATTTCCATCGAATGGATTTCAGTTGCAAACCGCTCTGGCTTGCCTGGTGGCGATTTCAACTGGGATGTTGACCTCGGTATGGCTGCGGGACAAGACACCTACAGATTCCGAATCGACGGTTATGAAGGTGGAGAAACGCTCTGCCCTGCAGCAGAATACCGGCCTGACAGTGCGTGTGCAATCCCGTTCAATCTCTCGATTGATACGCTGGACCCGAACCTGTTGGTTGTTGAAGTTCTGAACGGTCAAGTTGACCCATCTTTGGACAGCAACTGGCGAGTCATGGTCGACGATACTTGGGTTGTGCCTTCGGCAACACAACAGATTCGAATGAATGCCAGTGATTTACCGAACCCACCAGAAACACTTGACATCAAGATTTGGGTGGAGTACGACCACGATGCAAATTCCAATGGACTTGCAGATGCAACCGAATACATCACCGTAACTGCATACAGTGACGGCGAGGCACCTTTTGCCAACTATACTGCAACCTATAACGACTACGCAAACGTGGGACAAGACCCGGTTGGTAAAGTTAGCATTTGGATTGAAGGGTACGATAAGGCCGGAAATCCAATTGACGGCGGTGCACCCGGCTTTGATAACGACCACTTCACCTATGTTTCGATGAGTTCCAAGTCCCCAGTGATTCGCAACTTCTTCGTTGATGATTCTCAAGACAACCGTTTCCTCAAATCGAACCAACAGCAATACAACGGAAAGTGGAACCATACCATGTATGCAGGTAACGTCTACCACCTCATCGTTGAAGCCAAGGACGACAACGGATGGCGAGACGTCGACTATTTCCGTATCGACATGGCCGATGACCGAGATGATATGACCGTCTACTACTATCCTCGGAACAACACGGCATGGACCAACAGCCCGTACATCGAGATTCTTGCTGAAGACGGCGACGTGGAAGGTCCACGTGTTCTGCGAATGGATGGCGGTGTCTTGATTGACCCGTTCGAATCCGAATTTTACCTTGACCTTCCAATTCGAATGACTTGGGGTCTGCCTGGTGCAACAACCTCGCTCAATAACCCCGTTCTGTACATGCAGGACCTCGACAATCCACGGTACAGAATGCTACCAGCCTCTGGACGACACATCCAAGATTGGTACTACAGCGACGGTATCCAAATTGACTTCCGTGCAGATTCTGCAAATGACTTGATGATTTCACCGATTTTCAGTGATTTGATGACGCCAATTACACAAGATGTTCGCAAGGGCTTTGTTTACCCTGGCGACATCATCTCGTTTGAAGGGCAATACGCATATCTTGACGGAATTCTCGATCAGGTATACATCACTCCTGAGATCGAATTGACACTCGAACTGACCCGTCAAGCAGCTGCTATGGACGGTTCAAAGGGTTACATCGCCTTCCCTGGCGAAGTGACGTACCACTCGTTTACCGGTGGTGTCTTTGACATCAACATCACTGCACCTCCTGTCACGAACGATTATACCTACACATTCCGATTGTGTCCTTACGATGCAACCGGCGGTGAAGGTGGAGTGAACGGTGAATGTGGTCTTGGAATCGAAGGCTTGCCAATGGGTGCAGTTGACACATCGTCAGCCATTTGCGTTTCAGCAGCATACGGATGCCAGACATTCAATTTGAGAGTCGACGCATCCGCTCCTCTCGTTGTCTCGAACACTTGGACTCTGAAAGACGGAAACCAAGAACCGTTGGCGAACGTTCTGCCGACCTCGACTTTCCACTGCGTTGATGTAGAAGTCGTTATCCAAGAACAGGAAGCCTTGTTCCAAGGCGATGTCTCCGTTGCTTGGAGTTTCTTTTCTGACCCGACGAACAACATCACATGGCCTGTTTACCGAGCAACCTTTGGTGATATGCCTATGACACAGGAATTGACGCTCAACCCGAGTGGAGGCTCGTACTTTGCTTCTGCAGAATGTGTCGACCTTTGGCCGATTACCGAAGGACAGACTGACCCTGACGAATCTCAAATCGACAGTGTTGAAGTCGTCTTCTGGATTGATGCAACCGATTCTGCTGGAACTCAAGCCATGCTTGGAGGCGGGCCGACAGACGAAGGCGGTATTGGGCCAATCTTCTCCAGCGATCCAACGCACAAATCCAGTTACGAACTGATTTTCGAAGAAGCATCGTTCGATGTGAAGAACGTCCGAATGAATCCGGCCAAACCGGAAGTTGGTGAAGATATTGAACTTGAGATTGAAGTTCTGAACACCGGAACGCTCGAAGGTTCGACTGTACTGAACGTTCGTTCAGTCATCAACGGTGGTGTTCCAGTGCTTGAAGCGAGCATTGACACCGGAGACATTGCTATTGGAACCTCTCAATGGGTGAAGGTTGATTTGCAACAATTCACTTTGGCAACGACTGGAATGTATTATCTCATCTCGGACAACACCACTGGAGAACTGTTGTACAACGGTTCTTCACAGGGCGAGTCGTTCAACGTCAAGGTTCAGAGCGAGTCGGGCAGTTCTGGTGGATTCTTGCTGATTTTGGCGATTATGGGTATCGCAGTTGCGGTCCTTGGTACACTGGTTGTGGTTTTGATTCGCCGTGGAGGTAACGATGACTTGTTCGAAGATTACGAGGAGGTCGAGGAGAAAACGTACGTTGATTTGCCTGGGCAATCGGCACCGGTTTCTGGACCGCCAGCTCCTGCAGCGAACGTCTCACCTGAGATGGCTCAAGCAATGGAACGGTTCCCACAATGGACTCAAGACGAAATCCAAGGTTACTTCGACCAAGGATGGAGTATTGATGCTCTGCAAGACTGGGTTAACAGTCAGTGAGTGTGAACTTCGTGCCCGCTCGACTTGAATGGGGCGATCACTTTTGGGAAGACCCGAATGGAGGGAAAATCCTCATTCATTCAGTCCTTCCAACGGTCGTTTATCCACGGGCAATGCGTACACGGGAAACTTGGCATGCTTTGGCTTTGCTTGAATCTCCCGATGTCGTGGACTTGTGGGTTCAGGAAGAAAAAGACGAGGCAGAATCTCCTGGAGTGAACTTGTCTCATGGCCTGATATCAGGGGGCTCTTTCGGGATTTTCTTGGATGAAATTTCGATGGTTGAAGATGTGACCAGCGGTCGTTTTCCTGACCCAGAACCTCGGCGACTTCATCGAAATGCCGTTCGTCATGAACGCCCAGTGTACTTTATCGAACCAACAGCAGACGATGAGGAGTGGAACAAACACCTCACTCGTGAAGCCAAAGCAGCTTCTCATTGGCGGAAGTTACTCGGCATGATTTCGATTGGTGGGAAATGGCGAAAGCGAGTGAAGAAGAATATATTCGATGCACAAAAGCCTCCGAAGGGTGTTTCTCCAAATTTTGGTTCAGCAGCGGTTCTTTCCGCTACGTGGTGGGACTTGAGTGAATGGATTGTCTCGTCAGAAGTCGCTTCGGCCCGAGACCAGCGTTATGCTGCTCGCCTACGCGGTGCTTTGGCATCTCTTCGTGATGCCCACGGCGATGATGCAACCCTCCTCGTGGTGACGTACTTGCCTCATCGCAATGCTCTCTTGGAGGCGCTTGAATCTCTTCCAGACCAAGAGGAGATTAGTTTAATCACCACACCATCCGGTCAAACAGAGGAGGAATGAGTATGACCGGTGCAGCCATTGAAGTCCGTATTGAAAATCAACTTGTCCGGTTTGTTCCACCGACGCCCATCGTTCAGCAAGATGTCGTCTCACAACTTGGCGGTCAAGAGAACAGTGGAGTGGTCATCAAAGTCCTCGACCGGCCTCGTGCTACTCTCATCATCGATGCAGAAGGCCGAATCACCGTCCACGGAACACAACGTGTTGATGCAGCAAGAGCTGCAGCAAAGGAATTCATGCTTCGCTTGGGACTGAGCGATGTCGGATTGGAAACTGAACTCGGCCCCGTTATTGCTTCCTTTGATTTCGGAATGCCGTTGAGTATTACCCAAATCGTTGGTGAAATCGGTGCAGGTACAGCAACCTACGATGAACGCCTTGGTTGCTGTCTGTTGGATGATTCTCGCCATAACTTAACACTCAAAGTTTGGCCAAACGGTCGTTGCATTGTCACCAATGCTCGGCACAGCAACATGGTCGCTATGGCTGCGGTGTATTGGCGAGACAAATTTTCTGAGAACAATTTCTTTATTGAGCGAGTTTAATCAACGAAAAACTGTTTGTTCTCCCATGCGTTAAAATCGCATGATGAGGAGGAACAAACATGGAGGCGTCGAAACGATGGGATGGCCCTGTTCTCGACAATCATTTTCATTTGAATCGAAATGGGCGTTACTTGGATGCTGCTCATGATTTCAAAAAGGCTGGTGGTACGGACATTGTTTTGGTTCACTGTCCAGATTTCTCAGCACCACCTACCGAGAAAGTTGGGCACACTGAGACGTATGCTGACACGGTAAAAATGGCTGAAGAGGTTCGTAAAAAGGTCGGTCTTGGCGTTCGTGTGGTACTCGGTCCACACCCTGCTGCTTTTGCTCACCAGTTCGCAGCATGGATGGAGGAATCTGGGGAACAAGGTGCCCAGAGGGCCATGGAGAATTATCGCAACAGCATTGATGCTGCTTTGGAGTTTGTTCATGAGGGGAAGGCGCACGCCATTGGTGAAGTTGGAAGGCCTCATTGGCCGGTGGATGACACCATTTGGGATTTGTCCAACACCCTGCTTTTAGAAACCATGCATTTGGCAAAAAAAGAAGGTATTGCTCTGCAACTCCACGTCGAAGGTGAACTTGAATCAACATACCGAGACCTTTCGAATATGGCTGAAAAAGCAGGCCTTTCCCCACGGCGCTTAGTTCGCCATTATGCCCCCGCAACAATTTCTAAAGAAGTCACGCAAGGTCTTACTCCAAGTGTTTTGATTGGAAAAGGGGCCATTCCTGAATTAATGCAATCGGTTGAATCCTGCTCACACGGCTTCTTCCTTGAAACGGATTACATGGATGACGTACGCCGTCCAGGGGCTGTTTTGGGTCCCAAAACTGTGCCAAAAAGAACAAATCAACTTTTAGAGGCCGGATTAGACGAAGAATATCTTTGGAAAGCCCATCGTGACCTTGCGGATGAACTCTACGGGCCGAGCATAAGATGAGTAGAGAGGCATTTTCCTACGACAAAAAGCCATCACATTCATGAGTGGATGCATACACCGAGGGTTGGTGGCATCCATGCGAAAGGGTCTGATTCTTTGTATTGTGTTCGGGCTTTTCCTTGCCCCTTGCCTCGTACCTTCTGCCTCGGCTCAAGGCTCTCCAATACCCGCAGTCGAACTGGATTGTGGCTCTTCCGACCCGGTTCTGGATGTTCGTCCAACCTCGGACGCTGAGGTCAAACTCCAGTGCACAGTCACCAACCCGACCTCGGCAAGTGAAGTTATCAGTATTGAAACTGTTGAATGGGACGGTACTTTGGTCGAAATGGCACTCAGTGAAGATTCGTTCACTCTCGCAGCAGGTGAAGAAGACACCTTTGACATCGTATTCACCGGCCAAACAAAAATTCCAGCATCAACAGACTACTCCTTTGAAATTGGTGCAAAGGTCGAGTCGTGGAACAATCTTCCTTATGGACAACTTCCTGATGGTCCATGGGTCGCTAATACATCTCACACTGGTGATTTGATTGTTGAATCCTATGGAATGGTCGAATTGCTTCTTTCCGATGTTTCAACCCGATACATGGATACAAGCGAAGAAGTTGAATTTTCTTTCCAAGTAACAAACAAGGGTAACGACGATGACACAATGGAAGTCATTTTTGTCAATGCAGCAGACCTTGAAGCAGCACAATTTAGCTTCCCAGGGGGTAAGTTGGTGAGCGAGAACGTAGCCTATCAGGGCACATCAAGCGTCAAAACGCTGTCGATTCGTGCACCATCTTCGGTGACTGAAGACTTACGAATGCCTCTCATTATTCGTGCTCAAAGCGGTGACGATAACAACGCACCCTTCAGCGAAATCACCATCCAACTCGACATCACCGCTCCCTCAAAAAGCGCTGGTATTGATGGACTTGACTCCTTGAACTCCGACAGTACGCTGCTGTACGCCTCGATCGGCGGTGGAGCCATTCTTCTTCTCTTGTTCTTGGTTGTCTTAATTCGAGTGGTGACAAAGAAGAAACCAAAATCAAAATCCCAGCCTCAAATTCAGCAACCGCTTATTCTGCCAGATGAGCCAGTTCAAGAACAAGCATCGGATGATTTTGATGACCTTTTCGACGAACTTGATGGAGCCCAGCCTCCAGAGGATGAATTCGATGATTTATTCGACGACCTGTAAGGCCTTCGGCTTAGACATGAGGGTCTTAGAACCTCCGTTTTTGGTCGCACAACATAGGGAACAGTCATAGGATAGGTGTTACGGCCAACACCTACCCATTGGGTAGGTGCTTTTATGCTACAATTACAGGGAAAAACAGCCTTCGTCTTCGGTGTTGCGAGTGAAGACTCGATTGCATGGGCAATTTGCCAACAACTTGCAGCGGCTGGTGTGACGCTGTACCTCGGTTATCAGAAGCGTTTCATGAGTCGTGTTTTCCAACTCAAGGATAAGCTCCCACAAATTGGTGGGTTCTATCCATTGGATGTTGCTGAAGATGCCACAACCCGTGAATTCTTTGAGGCGTTTGAGAAAGAACATCCAGGTAAGAAGGCTGACATTCTCATTCACGCTATTGGTTTTGCACCTCGTGCGTGCTTTGATCGCCCAATATTGTTTGTCGAAGACAGCGATATTAACACCGCTATGACCATCTCGGCAAATTCACTTCAACGATGTTTGAAACACGCTCTGCCCTACCTCAATCCTGGCTCGTCTACAGTTACACTGACCTATGCTGCATCGAATCGCTTTGTTCCAAACTACGGAATCATGTCGATGGCCAAGGCTGCGCTTGAATGCTGGACTCGGGAACTTGCATGCCATCTTGGTCCAGAAGGTCATCGTGTGAATGCGATTTCTTCTGGCCCTATACGAACCATCGCTGCCAGCGGAGTCCCCGGCTTTGACAATATTCTCGACCACGTCGAAGCGAACTCGCCGTTGCGTAGAAACGTCAGCCAAGAGGATGTGGCTGGTGCAACATTATGGTTGGCTAGCCCTCTTTCAAGCGGTGTGACGGGACAGTGCATCTATGTTGACGGTGGATATTCGATTACAATGGTGCCGCAGAGCATCATGAACAACTGAGGTGAAATGATATGGTCAAAGATGCCAAAGGAAATGATGTTCCAGGACTTGAACAAGGACCGTTCGAACCCATTGCCGTAATTGGCGTATCTGCGCTGATGCCGGACGCACCAGACATCGATTCGTTTTGGCAAAACATCCTTGATTCCAAGGTCAGTATCCGCCAAATCCCCGAAAATCGCTGGATTGGACCCGTTGACCATTTCTTCCGCGACGGTGGACCTGGAAACATCGAAGAAGGCTACACTTATGCCCGAATCGGTGCTGTAGTCGAAGGCTATGAGTTCGATTGGCGCCGATGGAAGCAGCCTCCCGGCACACTTACTCAAATCGACCTCGCTCAGCAATGGGCGGTTTCTGTTGCAGCAGCAGCGATAGAGCACGCAGGATACGATGGAGAAAGCAAAGACATCGACCGACTACGAACAGGTGTAGCGTTTGCGAATGCACTTGGCGGTGAAAACAGAAACCTTTCCAACATTCGAATCTATTCCAACCACACCAAGGAATTGGCTAAGTCGTTTGGTATGCCAACCGCCAACGGCGATGCATTTGTCGACGCCATTAACACCGGTGCCCCACGGGTCAACGAGGATACAATGCCTGGTGAATTAGCCAACGTCGTTGCCGGCAGGGTTTCCAATCTCTTGGATTTACAAGGCCCTAACTTTGCAATGGATGCCGCTTGTGCATCCTCTTTAGCAACCCTCATGGATGCCTGCCGTCTTTTGCAGATGCGTCAAGTCGATGTCATGATCGCAGGTGCTACAGACCGAAGTATGGATGCACCAACTTTCGCTAAGTTCAGTGCTATTGGTGCGCTCTCTCCCACCCACTCGACGCCTTTTGATGCAGGTGCGAACGGATTCGTAATGGGTGAAGGTGCAGGTGCATTTGTCCTCAAACGCCTTTCTGATGCCATTCGAGACGGTGACGAAGTTCACGCTGTCATTCGCGGTGTAGGCGGCTCCTCCGATGGACGCGGAAAAGGCATAACCGCTCCAAGTCAGCGCGGTCAGATTCAGGCCATTGCTCGTGCGTATTCACAAGCGGAGTACGACACAACGACCGTAGAATTAATTGAGGCTCACGGAACATCAACCAAGGTCGGAGACGCTACCGAATTAGGAACGCTGTCGTTGCTTTGGGAAGGTTCTCCCTCCGGTAATCACGTCGCCGTTGGTTCCATCAAATCTCAAGTTGGCCACCTCAAGGCTGCTGCTG
>DAPR01000015.1:261-15639 GCA_002502605.1 Euryarchaeota archaeon UBA258 | reverse complement strand
CCCAACCCAACCGTGGATTGGGACAACAACGCTTTCTTTGTTCCAACAGAAGCACGAGATTGGCCTCGGCCGGTCAACCACCCGCGCCGAGCAGGAGTGTCTGCATTCGGTTTCGGTGGAACCAATTATCACGTTGCATTGGAAGGTTTTGAACCGGAATATCACGCTGAACTCGCTCAGAAATGGGATGCTCGATGGTCCGCATATGCTCAAGACTCAACAGCATCATCAGCGCCATCAACTGCTGACTCCATCTTGGATGCAAGCGCACAACCATCGATGACGCATGAAGAGATGAAGGCTGTTGAAGGTGGCATTTTGTTGCTATCAGCATCAGACCTTACCGCACTGCAATTAAAGCTCGAAGCGGTTGATTTTGCAGGCACACATTTCGATGAGGACCCTCGCGGTCTACGGCTTTCATCGGCATTGGATTCGGCTTCTTCTGAATATGCTGAATCGGATGCTTTCCGCATGTGCATCGTGGCTACTTCGTGGGCAGAGTTTCACAAGCGTACAGCACTTGCTGGTAAAGCCATGAATGACCCCGAAAAGTGGGGCTTCCTCCAGGCTCAAGGGATTCTGTTGACCAACGACCCTGCTCTCCACCCCAAGGCGAAAGTCGCTCACATGTACCCCGGCCAGGGGAGCCAATACGTGGGCATGACGCACGATTTGCATCAACGCTACAGCGCCGTACAGAACGTCTGGAATCAAGCGGATGAGACGATGGTTGAGGTCTTGGACGGCGAAACCCTGTCAAGTTTCGTATTGCGGTCAAATCTATCCAAAGAGGAGCGCATTGAAGCAGAACACAAACTGAAGCAGACTGAGTATACTCAGCCTGCAATGCTCACGGCTGATTTGGCCATTGAACGTGCACTGAACGACCACGGCCAGCACCCCGATATGGTTGCAGGCCATTCCCTCGGCGAATATGCTGCCCTCATGTCTGCAGGTATTCTGGACATGGACGGCGCGTTGCGAGCATCGGCCGCTCGCGGCACTGAAATGGGATCTGTTGTTATCGAAGACAAAGGCTTGATGGCAAGCATCATGGCTCCTTACGATGAAGTTGCATCCGTGCTCGATTCGATTGAGGGCTACGTTATTGCAGCCAATAAGAACTCGCCAAAGATGACGGTGATTGCTGGAGAAACCGAACCTGTGAAGCAGGCTATGGCTCAGTTTGATGAGAAAGGATTCCAAGCAGTCCCTCTGGCCACATCTCACGCCTTCCACTCTCGTATCGTAGCGCCTGCAAACGAACCGTTGCGTCGATTCCTCGAAAGCCTGGAGATTCGCTGGCCCCGTATCCCGATTACCGCGAATGTGGATGGATCGTTTTATCCGATGGAAGGTGCCGATTCGAAGGAAGGGGTGCTCGGAAAACTTGCACCACAAATGGCATCAGCTGTCGAATGGACCACTCAAATTGAGACGATGTATGCCGCAGGTGCCCGTGCTTTTGTCGAAGTAGGGCCGAAGCGAGCCCTCACCATGTTTGCCGTTCAGATTCTTGAAGACAAACCGCATTTGCCGATTATGTGCAATCATCCAAAGCAAGGCGGCATCGCAACGTTCCTCAGCGCACTTGGAACACTTGCTCTTGCCGGTCGAAAACCGCAATGGCCTGCTGCAGATTCTCACGTGCTCACCGAAGCATTCCGAGCAGGACCCATCGAAGCATACGGTGCCTCAAGCACCCCTTCGTTCAGTACTGCCCAAGTCGAGGATTTGCAAACACGGGCACGCCCACTGCCATCAAACGGCTCTCCAGCACCTGTGCAGAACATCGTTCAAGCGTCGGCTCCTGTAGCCCGAAGCCTGGACCCTGCTGTGGCTGCTGCCAAGGCTATGGATGCTTATTTGGGCGACCGCCTCGCTGCAGTGAGCGGCTATCCTGCACGATTCTGTAACGGCATGGTTAATCTTCGCTTCGGACTTGGAATGACCGATGCGCAAGTTGCATCCGTACTTCATACGATTTCCAGCGAAGCATCCGTTGATACTTCGACCGATACAACGGCTATAACGACTGCTGCTGATGTGGCGAAATGGATTACTGCTCTTCCGTCTTCATGGAGTCCAAAGACTTCGATGTCGCATGCACCACCACTACAGACCACCCCACAAACGGTATCGGCACCAACACATGTTGACCGCCGCAAGGCAGATCCATACGTGGTGACCGGTGTCTCTCTCGGTCTTCCTGGTGGAGAGCGCGTGTTTGAGGAAGAGACCTTCGAGCGCTTGGTGCGAGGTGAAACCTGCATTTCTGAAGTGAGCGACGAATACAAGCAACGCTTGCTCGATAAGAACATCGTTCGTCTCATCAAAGGCAGGGACGGCTCTGTTAACATGGAGCAAACCAAGGAGTTTGGTGACATACCTCAACTTGCTGGAATCAAATCAGCGTTCGATATTGCAGAAGAGTTTGGCATCGATGCCAAGGTTGTTCTTGCATGGGACATCACGACTCAGTTGGCCGTTGCTTCCGGACTGTTGGCATTGCGAGATGCGGCGATTCCACTCACACCGGTTGAACAAATCGGTAAGGGCGGTCTTCGATTGATTCGCAACTGGCAAGTCCCACAGCACCAGCGTGAGAGAACCGGTATAGTGTTCGCTTCCTGTTTCCCTGGTTTACAAATGGCAATGAAACACGCCAAGAGCGACGGTGATGACGGTGAAGGACGATTTGACCGCCGCTATCTTTTCCAAACGCTCAACATGGGCCATTCACAGTTCGCTCAGTACACTGGTATCCGTGGACCAAACACGACCATCAATCTTGCTTGTGCCTCGACCACTGCTGCGTTTGGCGTAGCTGAAGACTGGTTGAACAGCGACCGGGTCGACCGAGTCGTCATCATTTCTGCTGACGATGTGACCGGTGAAGACTTGTGGGAATGGATTGGAGGTGGCTTTGCAGCCTCTGGTGCAGCAGCAACAAGCAACGTGGTTGAAGAAGCAGCCTTGCCATTCGACCGTCGAAGAAACGGCTTGGTTCTCGGAATGGGCGCTGCGGCTTTCGTTGTTGAGCGTCATTCAGAAGCCATACAACGTGGAGTCCAACCGATTGCTGAGTTGCTCGGCTCAACAACAGCGAACTCCGCTTTCCACGGAACTCGACTCGATGTTGAACATGTTGCCCAGACGGTTGACTCGTTCATGTCTTCAATGGAAACGCAATGGAGTCTTGACCGACATGCGATCGCTGCGAACACGGTGTTCTTTTCTCATGAAACATACACACCGGCTCGAGGAGGCTCAGCACAATCTGAAGTTCGTGCTCTGCGAGATACTTTTGGTGCCAGCACAGACCGTTTGGTGATTGCTAATACCAAAGGATTCACTGGACACCCAATGGGTGTTGGTATCGAAGATGCAAGCATGTTCTACGGCATGAAGACGGGTAGAATACCGCCAATTGCAAACCACAAGGAGACCGACCCAGAACTTGGAAACTTAAACCTCTCAAAAGGTGGAGATTATCCGGAACTTGAGTATGGTCTGCGCTTTGCAGCAGGCTTTGGCTCACAAATGGCCCTTTCATTGGTTCGTAAATGGCCGGTTGTCGGTGAGCGAATCGATGGGCAAAAGTTCCTTGCGTGGACTCGAAAACTGGCAGAGACTGACGATGTTGTTCTCCGAATTCTCGATAACAAACTCGTGGCTTATGTTAACGGGGACGAAAATCTCCATGGCGGCGTACAAGGCGAAGCATGGGATGTTACGGCGGCTTGGGAAGGTAAACCCTCTTTGGAAACGCCTGTTGCTGCTTCAGCGCCTATTGCACCGCCTGCACCTGCCGCACCAGAGCCAACCCCAGAACCTACGCCAACACCCGCAGCGGTTGCTGCTCCAGTGGCTTCAGATTTGACGGCAGTTGTCATTGAAGTGGTGGTAAGCCATACCGGCTATCCTGCAGATTTCGTTGAATTGGATCAAGACCTTGAAGGAGAATTGGGCATTGATACGGTAAAGCAAGCTGAAATCATGGCCGATATACGAGACCGTTTCACTTTACCAATCGATGAAGAGTTTGTTCTTTCTGACTATCCAACGCTGAACCACATGATTGGCTATATTCAGCAAATGACGACGGGTGTTGCAGCAGCGCCATTGGTCGTACCCGCTTCGGCACCTGTTGCTGCACCTGTCGCCGTAACTCCAGAGCCTGTTCCAGCGCCTGCAGTTGTCACGGATGAATCGCTCACTGAAACGGTGATTAGCGTTGTCGTTCGTCATACTGGCTACCCCGCTGATTTCGTTGAATTGGATCAAGACCTTGAAGGAGAATTGGGTATTGATACGGTAAAACAAGCCGAAATCATGGCCGAGATTCGAGATCTGTTTTCACTTCCGCTGGATGAAGACTTCGTCCTCTCGGACTACCCTACGCTGAATCACATGATTGGTTACATCCAAAGAATGCAAGGCGGTGTTTCTGTGGCACAAGCTCCAGCAATTGCTGCACCAACCGTAGCAAAACCAACACCGGTTCCGGCTCCGACAATGCCATCAAAGCCCGTATCCGTTGCAACCGCAGTGAGCGATACAGACCTCACTTCGATTGTTGTCGAAGTTGTCGTCCAGCACACCGGTTATCCGAGCGATTTCATCGAGTTGGACCAAGACCTCGAGGGAGAACTTGGCATTGATACGGTGAAGCAAGCCGAAATCATGGCCGATATTCGGGACCGATTCTCATTGCCTTTGGATGAAGATTTCGTCCTCTCTGATTATCCTACCTTGAACCACATGATTGGCTATATCCAAAGAATGCAAGGTGGTTCAGCGGTTAAGCCGGTTGCATCGAGTCCCGTTCCAGCACCAGCTGTTGCTGCTCCTGTGCCGGTTTCTGTACCGTCTGCGCCGACGTTGCCTCCAGTTACCGATTCGACGATTCAATCGCGCCTGATTGAAGTGGTGGTTCGCCATACAGGATATCCTGATGATTTCATCGAGATGGACCAAGACCTTGAGGGTGAATTGGGCATTGATACGGTGAAGCAAGCCGAAATTATGGCTGATGTTCGTGATATCTTTGAATTACCAATCGATGAAGACTTCGTTCTTTCAGACCATCCAACACTGAATCACTTTACCGCATACATTCAACGGATGACAGGCGGAAATGCGGTTGAAGCACCGGTTGTTGTTGAGGCGCCAGTTGTGGTACCTGCACCAGTTTCTTCACCGGCACCTCGACCTGTCGAACGGCAAGAAAACTGCCGACGATGGCAGGTTGAAGTCGAAGAGTGTCTTGGAAGCGATTCACCAATTTCTCTTGACGGCACATTGGTCGTCACCGATGATGGATGGGGCATTGCTGAAGCCTTCTGTCAACTTGTTGAAGCCAAAGGAATGAAGGCGGTTCGAGTTGGCTTTGAAAGTGAAATCCGTGACATGTCGTCGCATGAAGAAGATGGCCGTACCGTTTTCCGTGCTGACCCAGCAAATCCAGAACACATGGTCGAAGTCAGTAAGGAACTGCAACAGATGAACGTTGCAGGTTTGGTCCACTTGGCTCCGCTTAAACTCGCAGGAGTCGCTTGGAACGATGACACACTTCCATCCTCACAAATCGCATTGGCTGCTCACGGATACTTCTCACTCCTGCAAGGTCTTGATGCACAATTTGCTGGACGAGAGAACGGCCTGGTTGCTTCAGTAACCGCTCTTGATGGCCGACATGGCAATATTGGCGAACGGTTCAATTCCGTACAATGTGCTGCTTCTGGGGTTACGAAATCCTACTTCTTTGAGCAAACTCATCTGCGAATGCGTGCATTGGATATGCACCCTGAATTGATTCTTGATGCTGAGCAAGCAGCTCAAACCATCGCATCTGACCTGTTTGAAATCGGCGGAGAGGTCGAGGTCGGAATCGATCGAGACGGCCGTCGGTGGACACTGGTTGCCTTCGCTGAAGACCTCGAAGCAGAAACCACACCGTTGCAGTCCGATGACACTTGGATTGTTTCGGGCGGTGGCTCTGGGGTAACAGCAGCATCCGTTATCGGCGTAGCATGCCACTCGCTCAATGCCGGTGCCCACTTTGCCTTACTCGGACGCTCGAAGTTGGTTGAGGAAACCAAGGAATGGGTTGAATGGTCGGATGCACAACTTACTGAACGAAAGAATTCCCTTCGTCAAGAGTTGATTGAAGCCAGTGAATCTGGTAAAGTTACAATGGTACAATGGAACACAGCATGGCAGAAGTTCTCTCGAAGTCGAGATGTCTACATCACCATCAAGACGATTGAAGAGACCGGTAACGCTGCTTCATACCATTCCGTCGATGTCATGGACACAGACGGGCTTCGTGCTTTGGGTACGTCATTAGGGCGCCCGATAACGGGAATCATTCACGGTGCAGGTTTAGAAGACTCGAAACTCGTAGCGGCCAAAGATTACAACGTCTTTGACAAGGTCATTCGAGTCAAGGTTGACGGCTGGCAATCGTTGTTAGGCGCAGTTGAATCGTCGGGAGGCGAATTGCGCTTTGCTTCATGTTTCACCAGTGTCTCAGGGCGGTTTGGAAACAACGGCCAAACGGATTATTCTGCAGCAAACAGCATTCTTGACGCTGAGATGGCTCGATTGACGGCAAGCGGTACATGCAGGGCAGTAGCAATCGCATGGACTGGATGGCGAGACGTAGGAATGGCAACTCGTGGCTCTTTCCAGGCTGTTTTTGATGCAGCTGGAATCGATACCATTTCGGTCGACAAGGGTGTTGAAATCTTTGTTGGAGAAGCCTTGCAAGGTGGAAAACGCCGAGTTCTCGGCTGTGGCAATCTTGGAACGATGGATGCGTTTGACGCTTTCAGAGAAGCGCCTCTTCGCCTTCCGGCGGAAATGGCGAACATTATCGCGGACCCGTTCCGATTCCCGTTTGTCGACAAAGTTCTCTCGGTCGATGAACGGCAATCACTGGTCACACAAACCACGCTCTCTGTTGCTGATCATCCGTTCTTGACGGACCATTCCATCGAAGGAGTCCCCTACCATCCGGGCGTCATGGCCATGGAGATGTTTGCTGAAAACGCTCTTCTGTTGAGGCCTTCTGCTTGTCTTGCCGGTTTCGAGGACGTTTCTTTCGGTCTACCCGTGAAGTTACTGAAAGGTGATTTGACGGTTCGAGTTCACGCTGATTTGATACGTGGCGATGGTGAAATGAGTTGGGTTGCATGTCGCTTGGTTTCGGATTTGAGTAACTCGAAGGGTGAAGTGTTTGGTGAACGAGAACATCACAAGGCAGTAGTCCGGGTTGTCGAAAGCCGTGATGACCTTGGACCGTTCCTGCAAAAGGAAGTCGAATCTCTGCCGCAACTTGGAACGCCTGCTCTTGGTGAGTTGGTTGAGTTGCCATCGTTCATCTATCGACGTTATTTCCACGGTCCTCGATTCCAATCGCATGGTGGCGTACTACGCGGTATTGGTGATGAGCAGATGCCAGGAGCGGACGGTATTGCCTTGATGCGTCATCAACTGCCGATGCTCGACCAGTTTGCTCTTGAATCAAAAGGAGAAACCGTCTTGCTTGAAGCCCTGCCGATGCTCATTGAAGCAGGATTCCAAAACGCTGGTCTAGTCGCCATGGAATCTGAAGGCTTCTCTTCACTTCCTGTTGGAATCGAATGGTCATCGATGCTCAGAGTTCCAGAGCGAGATGAAGTCTTGAGAATGCGAAGTCTGCGAATTGCCGTTGAGGACGCTGGTATCACTGTCCATGATGTTGTTGTTGTTGGCGATGATGATGCTCCAGTTCTTGCACTCAAGGGCCTTCGATTGAAGAGTATGGCTCCAGTGGCACAAGAAGATGCGTTCACGCTCGACCGGTGATGATATGAATGGGTTCGAGGAGATTTTTCCTCCACACGCCTTACCGGTTCGAGTACAGTGTTTTCGATGTCCCGTTGAGGCACGAGACCTCGGGCAGGTTACACTTGCATCCGTTGATGAAGTTGCAACGTTTGCTGTGGATAAGCGCCGTGATGAACACTTGACTGGTCGTTGGTTACTTGCACAAGCAGTTGCTCAGTGGGGATTGGAACCTTCGATGTTGGAAGTTCGACGAACTGAACATCGAGCACCCATACTTGCTTACCTCTCCGGTCTTTGGATGAATACGCCTTTGCCTTCGATCAGTATTGGCCATTCAGAAGGTTGGGCGTATGTTGCTGTTGTTGAACCGGGATGGTCCATTGGAATAGACGCTGAATCTGCTGAACGTGGCATAGCACCCAATGCATTTGACATGATGGCAAAAGGAGATGAATTGGAATGGCTGAATGCTCATCCAGAACATGCCATTCGGTTGTGGACTTCGAAAGAATCTGTACAAAAAGCGATGCAACTGGGCATGCATTTGAACCCCCGTAAAATTGTAATTCCAATTGGAGAATCAATTGTAGATATTTCAATTGATAATTCAAAAATCCAATTGCAAAACTGGACATTTCGTGGTGCGAATATCTCGTTGGCTTGGCGACCGGAATCAGTACGGTTGAGAACGGCAGAGGATGATTTACTGGACCTCACGAGAAAGGCTATGCAGGAACAAGAATGGGGTGTTGGTTGTAAAACGACACAAGGGCGCGCCTGACTACTTCCAAAACATGTAGGAATCACGGCTTGATTCCCACGGTAGACCCACTGCGATACCGAGTTCTGTCAAGACCACATAGTTGAACAGCAGGTAAATCACGTAGGTTGAGGAAATGACAAGGAGTGAGGTGTTGATAATTTTGCGTCTTTCTCGCTTGGCTTGATCAAGTGTGCATATGCCTTGATTTCGGAAATAGAATACGAGTCCAACAACGACGCAAAGCAGGGCAATGAGCATCATTGTTCCTCTAAACCACCCGTAACCATCTTCGCCCCAGTACAGTGTGTTCGAAAGAGCTGCACCGGTTGAAACAGTCGCCAATCCGAACATGACCATGACCACAGAGGGTAGGCAACACAGCGACGCCACAAATGTTGAGCCAGCCACGTATTTCCACATGGCTCGCACGGGATTTTGCTGCGAAACTGACGCATCAACCACCCCGGACATGACTCCAAATCCTTCGTTTGCCTTTTGAAAGAGTGTATGTCACCTAAGAAGAATCGGTGTCGATGTTATCCCAAAAGTTTGAACTTTGTTCTTCAGGCTCTTGTTGAGTTAACTCCTTGAGTTTTTTATTCACTTCCGTTCTTTTTTCTGCCGGTGTTTTGGATGCATAGAAGTTGACGCTTTCACCTCGAGTGCTGGTCTTGGTCGAACTGAAAATTGTCCCGTTTTCAAACGCCTCTCGGGCTTTCTCACTTTTTGGAAATATTGCGAATCGAACGGCGGTAAAGCCTGCGTATTGCACCGCTAAACCTGCCAGAAGAAACGGTATCGTGAAACACACCATAAACGCACCAAAAAGAACGGAACCTGAGGAAATTGCTTCGGGAACGATGAAGGTAGGGACAAGCGTAAACGGCATTCCAAAACTCATCAAAAAGATACCCATGAGTATTGCGCCAAGTCGCTGTCCTTCGCTGAATTTTTCCTCGTTTGAACCGCCTTCCATAGAAGTTCACGCTCAGGTTTTGATAAAAGGATAATGTCGGTCAAGCATCGACATTACGGATTTCGGGTGTTTGGTCTGCGATAAGGAACTCGAGCATTGCAGCCCACATGACAAATTCAATCGATTTTTCAAGTTCTTCTTGTCCTCCAACGACTTCGACCATGTTGTCAAGCGTGTCGCTTGGCGAGTGGTAAGCGCTGTAATCGTCATCGTAGGCGCCAAGATGGAAGATGGTTTGGGCACCAAGGTCACGGAAGGTGACGTGGTCCGAGCGTCCAAATGTGTCTTCGTGGACATCGAATACCCGGTCCTCATGTTCGTCCCAGTGTTGGTCACAACCTGCACCGTAGGTTCCGTCAATGCTGAGGTTCATTGGAGCTTTGAGGATGTTGCGATGAACATGGTCCATGACAGCGGTAATTTCTACATCGTCAACTTCCGGGTCGAAATCGGGTCCTGACCATGCGTGGTACGGGAACGGCTCACCAGTTTCTTTCATAGCAGGCCAGGATATCCCCATCATATCCATATTGATATAGAATCGAAGTTCCTTGTCCTTTGGAAGGCAATAGTCGCAATCGTTGTTCGCAAAGGCGTTTGATCCTCGCAATCCTTCTTCTTCTGATGACCACAGCGCGAGGAAGGTATCGCATTCGAATTGTATATCAACAAACGCCCGAGCAAAAAGCATCATCGAAACGGTTCCGGCATTGTTGTCGTAGGCTCCTTCGTATGTGCCACCGCCAGGTGGTCCACCAGGGGGTGCGATGTCCATGTGGGCGCCCATGCCTTGAACGCAGTCGTCATTTCGACCCTCTTTCCAAGCGATGATGTTGAGGGATTCAGGTTCGGCGGGATTGAGGTGGTCTGTCACTCGCATGATGTTGGCTTCATATCCCAATCCTTCGAAGTGCCCGTGGAAGTAGCTTGCGGCACGTTCAAACGCTGGATTTGGCGAGCCCATCCATCGGTTCACATATCCACCGCATTGACTTGAATCCGTACAAACGGAGAGGATGAAATCCATTTTCTGAAACCAGTCCTCGCCGTTGACAATAGGCGTTCCGTTCTCCACTTCAAGGTCGACAGCGGAGCCGGTTCCATCGGCGTACACCAAGGTGAGTGTGGTTGAGGTTACGTAAGGGGTTGTGAGGATTTTGCCGTTGAGTAATTCCCCACCTTGGACTTGTATGACGCCAAGTGGCACAATACTGTTGTCGACAAACAGCAAGACATCTTCAGGAACAACCAGCCGAGTGCCTTCGCCTTCAAGGGTGAAGGTATGCCACTCACCGCTTCGAAGAGGTGTGTCTCCAGCCGGTGCAAAGTCAATGAAGAGGACTTCACTGGCATCCAATGGTTCAGATTCGTTTTCGCCAAAGCAACCTGCTAACGGCGCCATGAGCATGAGTGCGATGAGTGAAAAAGCATAGATTGAGCGAGACATGGTGACCCTCATTTTCAGCCCACAGTTCGCTCTTCTTATGGCTTCGCCTTTCGTGGGCTCAACCAACGCAGTGGTGCAGTGCATTTCGTGACCTTCATATAGGGTGACTTTCACGGCAGTATGTAACCGATGGTTCAGTAGTCAAGGAGGGCATCCAATGGCAGACAAAGATAATTTTGAAGAAAAATTGCTTGAACAACTCACTGAAATGTTCAGAAACATGGGCATGAACCTCGACAAAGAACAGATTCGTACGCTTATGGAACAGTTCCGTTCTCAGTTTGAAAACCTTGGACTTGATGCTGAGAAAATTGCTAAAGGCGATGTCAACTTCAATTTCGACCTTTCACAACTCGGTAAAATGTTTGAGAAGGGGAAGTCAATTGAAGACATCCTGCAAAATTTCGGTGTCGATGTACAAGTTGATGCCAACCCTATCGAAGTGAATACTCCTGAAATGAACGATTCCAAGAACGCCAGCGATGAAGTGTACACCCTCCCCGCTGACGACGTATATCTCGACGGATGGAACATGTCGGTCACCATTGACTTCACCTTGAAGGGAGAAGTTGAGGAAACGGATGTCGAGATGTCTCTTGTTCGCGACGGGCAACAACTCGAAATCATGAACCCCACTCAAACCTCACCCCTTGCACGGGTTGAACTTCCTCATCCTTGCGATGAGGTGGTCGAATGGAGCCTTAACAACGGAATCCTGGATGTCACTCTCAAACTTACACCTCAAGGCTCTGCACTACCAGCGCCTGTGAAGGGTGATGATGATGATGACGATAATGATGATGAAACTCCGGGCTTTTCAGACGCCAGCATCGATGTCGGAGACGACAAAGACGATGATGACGACGGTGGAATCCCAATCTTTTGATGAAGGAAGTGAAAAAAATGAGTAAAGTAATAGGAATAGATCTAGGAACAACAAACAGCTGTGTCGCAACCATCGAAAACGGAGAACCCGTCGTTATTGCTAACGCAGAAGGCGCACGAACAACCCCCTCCGTCGTTGCATTTGCAAAAGACGGTAGCGAACGCATGATTGGTGTAACCGCCAAGCGACAAGCGGTCACCAACACCGAACGAACCCTCTTGTCGGTCAAGCGACACATGGGGACGGATTGGAAAACGACCATCGATGATACAGATTATACGCCTCAAGAGATTTCAGCATTTATCCTTCAAAAGTTGAAGGCTGATGCGGAAGCATACTTGGGTCACGAGGTGAAGCAAGCGGTCATCACTTGTCCTGCTTACTTTACCGATGCACAACGAACAGCGACCAAAGACGCTGGTCGAATCGCAGGTCTTGAAGTTCTTCGAATCATCAACGAACCGACCGCAGCAGCACTTGCTTACGGTGTCGATAAGGGTGAAGACCAAACCATTCTGGTTTACGATTTGGGCGGTGGAACTTTTGACGTTTCTGTTCTTGAAATCTATCAAGTTGACGGCCAGCCACAAATTGAAGTCAAAGCAACTGCCGGTAACAACAAGCTCGGTGGCGACGACTTCGACGACCAAGTGATTGACTGGATGGTCGCAGAATTCAAGCGCGATACGGGCATTGACTTGTCGAAAGACGCTCAAGCCATGTCCCGCCTAAAGGAAGCGGCTGAAAAGGCTAAAATCGAACTGTCCGGGACACAACAAACGCAAATCAACCTCCCGTTCATCACCATGCGTGACGGACAACCAGAACACATGGACATGACGCTCAGCCGAGCCAAGTTCGAAGACCTCATCTCCAAACACATCGAAGCAACAATGGGTCCAACCCGTCAAGCAATGAAAGATGCCGGGGTCAAGAAGGGCGATGTCGATAAAGTCATCCTCGTTGGCGGTTCAACACGGGTTCCAGCCGTTCAAGAAGCGGTCGAGAAGGAAGCCGGTAAGGCACCTTACAAAGGCATCAATCCCGACGAAGCAGTGGCCATGGGTGCTGCACTTCAAGCAGGAATCATTTCCGGCGATGAAGGCGTTTCTGACATTCTCTTGCTTGATGTTACACCGTTGACTTTGGGAATCGAGACGCTCGGTGGCGTGATGACGACCATGATTGAGCGCAACACAACCATCCCTGCTCGACGTTCGGAAATCTACTCGACAGCATCCGATAACCAACCTGCAGTGACCATTCACGTTCTTCAAGGCGAGCGAAACTTTGCCAAAGATAACGTCACGCTTGGTGAATTCACACTCATGGGTATTCCGGCGGCACCTCGTGGAACGCCACAAATTGAGGTTACCTTTGACATCGATGCAAACGGTATTGTCAACGTGAGTGCTAAGGACATGGGGACAGGTAAGGAACAGTCGGTTAAGATCGAATCCCAAACCTCTCTGTCTGAAGACGAAATCCAAGCGAAAATCAGTGAAGCAGAGAAATTCGCTGAAGAAGACCAACTTCGAAAGGCGAAAGTTGAACTGCGCAACATGGCAGACCAAGTTGTCTACCAGACCCGTCGAACGCTTGACGAATCTGCTGACAAACTTGACGATGCTGAAGTTGACCCGGTCAGGGAACACCTCGACGCTCTCGAAAAGATGGTCCAAGACGAGGATGGAAAACCACTCGACATCGACTCTATTGACGATGCGGCTATCCAAGCCAAGGTCAAGGAAGTGGAAGAAGCCATGCATGCTGTTTCAGCGAAACTCTACGAAGCTGCTGCTGCTGAAATGGCAGAACAAGACGGTTCTTCAGAAGACGGAGACATCAACGTCGGTGGCGATGATGTGGTCGATGCAGACTTCGAAGTGGTCGAAGACGACGAAGACTGAGTCTTGCTCAGCCATAGTTGACCTTATGTCGAAGAGTTGGGTGGGCGTGCTATGAGCGATGCGCCACTGCTCCGAGACACCGAGCGTACAACAGGTCGCAGTGCTCTTCAAAACAACATTCAGGCGGCAATGGCACTTGCGGGTGCGGTACGCTCAACCCTTGGACCACGAGGGCTTGACAAATTGCTCATTGACGACGATGGACGGACCCTGGTCACCAACGATGGCGTCACCGTTCTTGAGTCTGCCAAAGTCGAACACCCCGTGGCTCGAATGATGATCAATGCTTCATCTGTTCAAGATAAGATTGCTCGGGATGGAACAACATCAACCGTTCTTCTGTCTGCTGAAATGCTTCAAAATGCGTGGCATTTGGTTACGCAAGATGTTCACCCATCCGTTATTGCTCGAGGTTTTCGAATGGCAGAAACGCACGTTCACGAGATTTTGGATGAGTTTGCGCTCACATCCGATCATCAACATCGATTAATGGCGACGCAAACTTCGCTGGCTGGAAAAGGACATCATTCCATGCAAGTTCTGCTTGCTGAACTTGCCGTCGAGGCTGCTGAAACGATTCATGTTCGAACACCTGAAGGCGTCGTTGCTGACCCAACACGTGTCAAGGTTCTGCCGCAGTCCGGTGGCAGCATCGGTGATACTCGATTGGTCACTGGATTGGTTCTTGCCAAAAACCGCATTCATGACGACATGCCTCGCTCAATCGGTGCGGGAAAAATTCTTCTTGTCGATGGAGGAATCGAACGGCGTTCGATGAAGAGCGATATGAAAATTAACGTTACTTCTCCTGGCGTATTGGAAAGTTTCAGGGCCAAAGAAGTCGAGTTGCTGACCGCACAGGTCGAGCATCTCAAGTCCCTTGGGATTCGTCTTTTGGCTTGTAAAGAAGGAATTGATGATGAGGCACGTATTTTATTGGCTCAAGCAGGTATTCAAGCGTTCCGAAGGGTCGCTCGTTCGGACCTAGACCTCCTTGCCCGTGGTTGTGGAGCAACGCTGGTCAGCGAAGTCAAGCGCGCACACAGCCGAGACCTTGGTGCCTTTATATCGAGCAAAAACGAGAACTGGTCCGGTGTTTCCCATTGGATTGTGCAGACTGAAGAAGGCGGTGCGACATTGATTGCTTGCGGCAGTACAGAAACGGTGATTGGTGAAGTGGAACGCAGTTTTGCAGATGCTCTTGGCGTAGCATGTCGAATGCTCGAAGACGATCGATTACTTGCTGGAGGCGGAGCGACGCATGTGGCTCTTGCCCGGCGTTTGCGAAGGTTTGCTGAATCCATTCCTGGCCGTGAACAACTTGGTGCAGAAGCCTTTGCAGATGCACTTGAAGTGATTCCTCGCGTTTTGGCAGAGAATGCTGGACTGGACCCAATTGACACCCTTTTGAAATTGGTGGCTCAGCAAGTGAACGGTGGGGGTGATGCTCATCAAATTGGCCTTAACGTCCTTGAACGCCAACCAGCGAACATGATTGAAAACGGAGTATTGGAACCGTATCTTATTGCACGTCAATCGATTGCTGGTGCAACTGAA
>DAPR01000015.1:0-244 GCA_002502605.1 Euryarchaeota archaeon UBA258 | reverse complement strand
TCCCTGAAATGGAATAGGTATTGAAACACACATTACCTCTCTATGAATGGGTAGTTGTTTCAAATAGGGGCCGAAGAAAGACAACTTTGATGGGAACAGACGGTCAAACCTGTGTAGGTATCGACGACATTGCAATTCATTTTCCTCGATTGTACATGGACATGAAGGATTTTGCTGAACTGCGTGGAGCAGACTTTGGCAAACTCAACAAGGGTCTTGGCCTTGAAGCAATGGCTATTCCAGA
>DAPR01000035.1:540-6236 GCA_002502605.1 Euryarchaeota archaeon UBA258 | reverse complement strand
GCGAGCAAGTCCACGACTTCTTCAGTTTCAGCGGCCGGAGCCGGAACCGGAGTTGAGGCGATTGGGGCGAGAAGTGGGTCGGGTTGGCCAAGTGGGGCACTGAGGGGGTCATTTGACTCGGCAGGCGAAGCGGTTGCCCAAGGCGGCGTTCGTGGGCCTTCTTCATCTGTTTTGGCTGCTTTAGCCTCACCAAGTTTGACTTTGGTTGCGCCGCCTGCTGCGTTTTCTCCATGATAAGAAGTCATGACAACCGACGTTGGGTCGATCAATTCTTTTTCTTGGACTTTGCCAAAGGCGTCAAGGTTGGCGTCAAACGCACCGCTGAACAAACTTGAGCCGATGGCGTTTCCAAACGTTCGGCCTTCTTCTGCTTCGAAGGCAAAATCCGCTTCATAGGGGCCAAGAGAGAGGTTCTGACCGCTGCCTGAAACAGAGTAGGTCCAGGTGCCAGTTTCAAGTGGGAATTCAAACGAGAAAGTGCGAGTGAGTCCCGGGCCCAGCGAGGTGATGGAGGTGAGTGGCTCGATTTTTGTGCCTTTATCGGTGGTGATGTAGGCTGAAAGGCCGCCAACCGGCATGGCGGATTCGTTGGTCATATCGATGGTGACGAACACGACATCTTCGTCGTCGTCGTCGATTTCCATTTTGACCGAAGTCAGGCGCGCTTCAAGCGAGGAAGTCCGTGCGTTGTGTTCGTCGCTCATGTGCTCACCTGTTGGCCACTCAACGAAGTCCTACTTCAATTCAACGCAACCGCAGGCGTGTTTCAGAAGGCAACGACCAGTCGACTGCCGCCACGGTGTGATGGGTTGTATCAATCGAAGTTCTGTACTCGCTTTCCTTGGAGCGGCCACGAATAACATCTCGTAAACCAAACCAGAGTGGGCCGATAATGGGGATGAGGTAGATCAGTTTTCCAACCGCTCGTGGACCCCAATGGTGGTCTTCGAGTGGAGTGCCATTGTCGTGAACAATGGCAATGCGCAGGCCACGTTGAGCAAGCGAGCGCCCAATGCTTCGACCGGTGTATTTGAAGTACAGATAATGAGCACCGAGGAACAAAAACCAGTTCAGAACAAAGGCTGCGATGTAGCGTGGCCCTTCGCCCAGCAGAGAAAAATCAGACATGTAGACCATGAGCATTTGACCTGTGAGGAAGTGCAACAGCAGCGTTAGAACAACGACGTCAAGCATGTATGCTGCCACCCGCTTCCAAACTGGTGCGATCAGCATGCCCTCTGGCGCAGATGCGAGGACGGCTTGTGCAAGGGTGCCGCCGCCTTGATACAAACCAACAGCACTCTCGGCCATGTTGGTGCCTAGGTTCTGCCCTTTGTCAACTATTGGCTATTGGGTTCAGCCATGGGTGACATGCCAGGCGAACAAACTCCGTTCTTCAGCCCAATCCAACCAAGCACGCCACGTGCCATCATGACGCAGCGTCTTCGGGTTTCCAAGGACAATCAATCCGCGCCGAGCTCGTGTGATGGCCACATTGAGGCGTCGGCGATCGCGGAGGAAACCAACCTCGCCGTTGTCGTTGGCCCTTACGGCGGAGAACACGATGATTTCCTTCTCCCGGCCTTGATAGCCGTCCACGCTCTTGATTTCGAGGCCTGCAAACGGGCCGTGTTCGTCGCGCCCGCCAGCCTGTTCAAACAAGTCGGTCAGTAAGCGCACTTGGCCGCTGTAGGGGGTGATGACACCGATGTCTGCTGGCGTCAAATCACCCGCAGAAAGCAGACCACTCACCACAGAGAGGACTTTTGCAGCCTCATCTAAATTCGATTTGCTGCTCCCTTCATCGTCCACAATTTCAGAGCCATCGATCGGAACAAAGGCAACTGGATGATCCCAATCAGGCCATAGGAAACCTGCTGCCGGGGGTCGTTCTGCGGACGTGCAGCCGTCGAGGAGGCGGTCTTCGTAAAAGCGGGCGCTTGGGTATTCTCGGATGGTGGGGTGCATCCGATATTGAGTGGTGAGCATGTGAGTTTCAACCCCGCATTCTGTTAAGCGTTCGAACAACGATTGGCCAAGACCACCTTGTTGCGCCGCATCGCTGATGACGGTTGGAGGGAGTTGTTTGTGGTCGCCAACGAGGACAAGTTGCCTGCAACCACGGGTGATCGGCACCAGCGCACTTGGCTCGCTTGCTTGCGTTGCCTCGTCCATCAGCACCACGGGGAATCGCCGGTCGCGCAACAACGAGTGACCGACACCGATGGTCGTAGCGCAAATGACCTCTGCGCCGTCTAACACAGAAGCAATCATGTTGCCCTCAATGGCCCTCATTTCTTTGAAATTTTTGTTGACATCGCGGTGCGCCATGCCCTTTTCTTTCCCCTTGAGGCCTCCAAGGCTTCTGCGAAGTTCGTCGTTTTGTTCTCGAATAAAGCGAAGTTCCTCTTGCATTGGGTGGTGCTCAATTTGAGCGTCGAGCGTTGCCTGGCGCAGATGCTCTCGGACCTTGACTGGTCGGCCAATTCGTACGGCTTTAACACCGAGTTCAAGCAATCCTTCGAGCAAGTTATCAACAGCTACGTTTGACTCAGCAGTTGCAAGCACTGGACCTCTGCCAAGTTGGACAAAGGCGGAAAGAAGGTGCACTGCAGTGTGCGTTTTACCCGTACCAGGCGGGCCTTGAATGAGTGTTAAGCGGCGCTCTATGGCGGATTCAACCGCCTGCTTTTGAGACGGGTTGAGTTTCATTTTTTCGATGCCCAATGGGCCACGGCGTTTCTGGCCGTGGATTTCTGGCGGCCTGGCGGCTGAAGTTTCCATATCGTGGAGAGAGCCAAGAAGAAGATCGCGAAGCACGGTTCCGCCTTCGTTATCGCTGGAGTGGAAGGTCGAAAGGGCCTCATGCATGCGATCGTGCGCGACTCGATTGGCGCCCCGGTCGAGTCGCCATGTGCCTTTCTTCAGGTCTTTTGGTTTTTCAGAGACAACGATGCGGATGCGGGTTGGACCTCGGTCCAAAACAATCCCTTCAACGACCTTTTCACCCCAAGGGCGGGCGCGGGAAATTAGCACGATGTCACCATGCCCGAACCGATGAATTGGCAAACGGGAGCCCTGACGGTTTTCAAAGACAAGAATAGGTTCACCGAAAAAACGACCCTGCCCTCGGCCATTGAGATCGAATAAAGCGAGGCCTGCCGCCAGTAAGCGTTGTTTGGACCATGATTTCCATCGCTCTTCGACCATGGCCGTTTCGTCGTCCAGCTCCCTTCTGATCAGTGCGGTAAAACGTGTGAAGTGGTCTTGGCCCCTTTGCCACTTGAGCGGCATCTCACCAGCGATGTCGCGATCCGCTTTCTTCTGAGCAGCGCTGCTGTTCATGCGCCGAACTCGACCTCGCTCCTCCATGACCTATGGAATCCGCCTCACCCCATCAGCGTATGCCTCTTGCAATGATGCTTCGCAAGTACGAGAAACCCATTGACTTAAACCGGAAATGTAGGACGAAGGAGTCGGGGTGCAGAGGGTGTTTCGCAAGAAGAAACAAGAATCCGTCGACGGAGTGCTTTGCCCCTATTGCGAATTTGTCAACCCAGAAGGGGCACAACAATGCGCGCAGTGCTACTACTCACTGGATAAATCCGCTCGCGACCAACCAATGGCAACCCCTTCCTCGTCTGGAAGCGAACTTATGGCGACATTGCTGAGCGAGGAGTTGCACGAGGAGGAAGAAATCGCCGTTGAAGCGGTGCTTTCAATGGAGGAAGTCACCGTAGAAATCGGGCAAAGTCAACTCCAAGGTGGCGAAGAAGAGGAAGACCTTGGATTCATCAAGGCAGGACGGCCAACCCTTTCAGAAACAGTGGAGTATGAATCGCCAGAAGCCGTTGAATTGGATGCCAGTGATGCACCATCCGCACCAGTCGATTTCGAGATTGAGGCACACGATCCAATGGCAGAGGTCGCTGAACCCGTTCACACCGGACTTGGAAATCTGTATTCCCCCATGAACAAAACCGAAACGGACGATGACCTCACTGGCAGTGTTGGCCCAGCCCTAGGCTCTGTCAACCCGACCCCCGACCTGCCAGACCTACCTGGTGAATCACCTGTCGACGCTGTTGCTTTACCGATCACACAAGCCATCACCGCAGCGGCTGAACCCGAACCAATCCCCTTCCAAACACCCGAACTGCCCGACGCAATGGATTCGGTCACGCCTGCGCATGTTGAAACGCCTCAAATTCCTGATCTTCCGGAATCTACGCCTGAACTCCCTGATGCTGCTGCCGAAATTGTCGCTCCTGACCTACCAGATGAGGCACCAGAAACTCCGGCACCTGAACCTCAGCACAACAACAGAATTTGGCCCTGGCCTGCTCAAGAGCCGTGGGATCCACGTGAAGTCTATCGAGAAGTGGTTTCAATTCTTGAATCGATCAAGGCTGGCAGACTTCCTGAAGCCGCACAAACCCTTGACGTACTGGGCCCACACTTGGATAAGAACCTCGACATGTTGCTTCACATAGGAGCCTCAATGCGACAGCTTGGTCGCGAAGAACACTTGCAATGGACGTTGGCAATGGCCCAACATGTGCATCCAAACGATGAACAAGTGTCCTCTGCGGTCGCTCAACTCGGCAAAGGGGCATAGGCAATGACACCGGAACTCGATTTGGATCAGGGTTTGATGCTCAAACCGGTCAACAAGTCGATTCTCCCCTCTTTGCTTGAAGCCTACAACGAAGACCCTGCCGCCGCTCAAACCGCACTGCCTTGGTTGGATGCTTCGTTCAATGTCCAAGGGCAATTGAGCGACATGCTGTTTGATGTCGAAAGTCAGGCCGGTGCTGATCGATTGCATTTTTGGTGGATTTGTCAGCCAGAGGGCAACACCTTCGTTGGTCTTGTTGGGCTCGGAGATGAACTGCAACTGATCGGCTCATCCTACAACCTTGGGTATTGGGTTCGCCCATCGTATCAGCGCAAAGGGATTGCCATTATGGCTGCAAACAGAATCTTCACATGGCTCGATGAACGTGCAAGAAGCGAAGAACAGCATCACAGAATCGAGATCACCGTTCACCCTCACAACGAAGCAGGGCTCGCCACTGCAACTCGAATATGTCAAGCGTGGCAGGGTGAAACCGTCGAGGAATTCATCGGGATTGAAATTGGTGAGCGAACCGTACCTCACCGGCTTCATATCGTCGATTTGCCTCGGAGTTGAACCGGTTGACGCGCACTTGGCTCACTGTTGATTTTGACGATCTGCGGCATGTTCCTTCTGCTCAAGGCCACCCAACGCGCAGCAAAAACCCGTCCTCTTCTAAGGCGCTTTCAAAGCCCTACAAAGTGGCGATGAGTGCGTTTGACTCGTGGCTAGCAAGCACCACCCACCCAGTCACATTATTCGTCATTGCAGATCTGTTTGAATCGGACGAATTTGGGGGATGGTTCAGTGCTTTGTTAGCAAAATATGGCGAGCGGTTGACCGTGGGGTGTCATGGACTCACCCACCGCTCTTGGTCGGCTTGGCCCGAAGACAAAGATGGGTTCTCTTCAGCACTGATGCAGGCTACGGCGATCTTGAGCAAGCGCGCTCCTGCCCATTTCCGTCATTGGTTTCGTGCCCCTGCTGGCTACATCGCGCCATGGATGGCTGAAGTCTTGGCCGAACATGGCTACGGCGTCGATTCATCAGTGAACCCTTCATGGGTGGTCGCAAAGAA
>DAPR01000035.1:0-498 GCA_002502605.1 Euryarchaeota archaeon UBA258 | reverse complement strand
GTGATTGAACGGCCTTGGGCCACGCGGTTTGGCCTGCCCGCCAACGGACCTGCGTTGACGATGTTTCCACTTTCCACGCTGGCCAAAGGAGTTTGGAAGAACGCACCAAGTGTTCTTTCAATCGATGAAGTCGATGAAATGATTCCAAATCGAGCGCAGCCAATCGTCACGTTGTATTGGCATGTGCTTGATCATGCGCGCAAAAAGGGCGCATGGATGCCTCCTCTCAGATGATTTAAGCCCGAGTTCTTGTTCCTTGGCGGCTCGTTCTGTGCCCTCCTGTTTCAAATGAACACCAGTCGATACTGGTGAATACTTATCTTGACATCGAATCTACTGCGCGCATGAAAGCGATTGAATGCCCCTATTGTGTCCATCAAATGTCGCCAAAAATGGATGTCAACAAGGGCTTCATAAGATGCCCCTCGTGTAAAGATGAGTTTACTTGGCCGTTAGGAGGAAGAAGAAAATCCAACTTTAAAAAAAGAAAGAAGCCCA
>DAPR01000047.1 GCA_002502605.1 Euryarchaeota archaeon UBA258 | reverse complement strand
TCGCTTTCACGCCCAATCAGCCTGTACCCAACTGGTTTCACGTTCTTTTCACATCCCGCTAAGGATACTTTTCAGCTTTCACTCACGTTACTTGTAAACTATCGGTCTCGAGTTGTATTTAGGATTGGAACTAATTGCGTCCCACATTCACACGCGATTTCCAACGCATGCTACTCTTTGACAGTCACGTGGTCATATCATATACGGTTACGGGACTTTCACCCTCTCTGGCTATGCCGTTCCAGGCAATTTCACCTTCTATGACTTAGACAAAAGACTGACAACCACATCTCCCTCACTTTCGTTTCGGGATTCGGCTTGTCCTGATCCGTTTTCATTCGCCACTACTCACGGAATCTCTATTGATTTCATTTCCTCCTCCTACTAAGATGCTTCAATTCGGAGGGTTCCCTATCGCATTTGCGATTGTTTCCGAAGAAACAGGAAGTCCCATTCAGCCATCTGCGGATCCATGGTATACATGCACCTCCCCGCAGCTTATCGCAGCTTGTCACGACCTTCATCGGCACTCGAGCCGAGCGATCCCCCAGTTGGGTTGTAGCATCACATGTATGTTATCACACACCATGCGAGTAACCCTTCGGTATCTAATTCATGCCAATTCGGCTTCCACAGAAAACCGCCTCCTCAGGGACGGTTCTCCTCTGCCCTTCCCCCGATATGTAGCATACCAGGGTGCTTAAGCATCCCCCCGACTTACCACCCATATATGAACGAATCGGTTTGGGCCTCGGGTGAGACCGTGGGATGCAACGGGTAGTGGATGCGTGATAGCGAGCCTGTTTGAAGGTTGTGATTTGGTCCGAAAATCGCCACTTTTTGGTCGATTTTCTCGCGTCGAAAGGTGCTGAAAGCGGGTTAAAATCGCTCGTCAATTTCGAGAAATTTTCCGATATCCTGGGAGAATTTCGAACTCAGTATGAGAGCCGGTCGAGATTTGCTCGAACGATTTCGTCTTGTGGCAATCGCTGAAGGAGTGCTTTTGCAGCACTGCTTTCGCCCATGCTCACCAAAGCCGCAGCATGGAGATTGCCGCTGACGGTCGTTTGCCCTTGGAGTTGATCGTGCATCTGAACAAGTCCAACCGCCTTTTCAGCCCGTCCACTTACCAAAAGCGCATGAGCCAGATTCATCAGAATGATTGCTTCGGTAGGTGCCGTTTTAGCTGCTTCCCGCAAGGCCAATATCGATGATTCAAATTGGGTTGTAGCAAGGTTTTGAACATCCAAATCCGGGCTTTTAGCCATGACAAGTGCACGTTGCAAGAGGGAAAGGCCGTAGTTGTTGAACACTGAAGCATCACCTGGCATCCGTGCTGCGAGTTTCTGGAAGGCAATTGCCGCCTGGGCCCAGGATGCTGCACCTAGGGCCTCAAACCCTTGCTGGAGGGTGATCTTGAGCTCAGGCAAGCCATCGAGATTGACATCAAGGGCCTGGGCTGGATGAATATCGAGTGAGATTACACCGCTCATTTCAGCAAACTCTTCGGGTGCAGATTCATGAACAAAAACCGTAGGCTCAGATTCCATTGTGTGAACGACTTCTACGACTTGTTCAGATTGCGCATAGATTTCTTCCATGTCAGGAGCCGCAGCATCGATGCGCCAAAGATCAGGCACATCTGCTGGCATCTGCTCTGTGGAGGGTGGTTGAGGAAGATCGTCATGAGCAACGATGGTGTTGACCTCTGTGTGTTGAATCTGGGCTTCAAGACGTGGCAATGGAGCCGAAACAGCAGGTTCGAGCCGAGGAAGCGTTGGGGCCTCTTGGACGGGCTCTAGGCGGGGGATAGGTACGGGAGCAACCGAGGGGGCCACTTGCGATTGCACGGGCTCTACACGGGGGATTGGCAGTGCAGGTATTGCAGGCACCTCTTGGGCTGGAGCCGGCGTTGGAACTGGTGCGTGTTGTTCAACTTGAACGGGCATTGATTCTGGTTCTGTCAATTCTTGCTGTGGTTGAGAGGGTTGGACAATGTCTTGGAGAGGCTTTGCCACTTGTGTAGCCTCTTCACTGACCAGGGGAAGGGCTTCCTCTGAGTCATCAAAGGGCATACCAGAAGCATAACTTCCGATCCCAAACGGGAGTCGGGAAATGTTAGTGTTTGAAGCTCCGGAGTAGCCGAACGGCAGGGACCCCGCTGACGAGGCTTTCGGAGCCTCCTCAGGCGTTGGTTCGTCTTCAACCGGCTCGATGCCCTCAAGTTCGTTCCAAGAGGCGACGGCTTCATCCAGTCCTGGGACGTCTGCAGGGAGAGGTGCCCCCCCTTCGTCTTGTTCTGTCAAATCGACACGGATTTGACTGCCGCACGCTGGACAAGCGTTCCCTCCTAGGGAAAGCAAACCGCAAATCGTGCATTCAAACATGGAGGCCCTCTGATAGACGGTGAAGGCCGTGGCTCTTCAATACAGCGCACAGAAGCGCCAAGAATCACTCTTCGGAAGTGGTCACGGATTTGATCAAATCAACTGCACTTTCTGCCATTTCAGTGAAGGCTTCCATGTCGTCATCAACCAGAGATTCTGCAAAGTTCTTGCCCTTTGCCCGACCACGAGAAATTTGCCAAATGACACCAAACATGGTCACACCGATACAGACTAACTTCCACACAGTCGCTCCTCCATCAGCACCGACCACATAGACGAGCACCATGTAGAGAGAAACGATGGCAGTGGTCAGGATCATCACAGGGAAACCAGCCTTGAAGAATTCGTTGAACGAAATCGGGTAGCCGGCTTCTTCAGCCATTCCTGCCGTCACTACGTTGGCTGAAGCTCCGATGAGCGTACCGTTGCCACCAAGGCAAGCACCGAATGCTAGGGCCCAAATCAACGGGCTCAGTTCGATGCTGAGTTCATCGGCAATTTGCATAACCACAGGAATCATCGTTGCCGTGTAAGGGATGTTATCGATAAACGCTGAAGCGATTGCAGATACCCAGAGGATGATCAACACAGCCGCTGCAAGACGTGTTGTCACGCCGTCGCCCTCAGCAGAGCCAAACATAGCGATTCCCTTGGTGACATAGTCACCGATGAATTTGATGACACCCATGTAGCCAAGGGCATGTACGAGAACAAACAAACCTGCAAAGAACAGCAGCGTTGTCCATTCGACATGTTCTAACGGGGCTTCGAGGTCGTGTCGGTCGGTCGCTAGAAGCATAATGACGGCACCAACCAAAGCAATCCATGACACTGCGATGTGGGTGATTGGATGAAGGAAGAAATTCAAAACAACAAGGAAAAGAATGGTTCCGCTGACCTTCAGCATTGCTGCATCCTTGATGCCGTACTTTGATTCTAGTTCAGCGATGTCGCGGACCCTGCTTCCTGAAAACTCTTCAGCATAGAACCACTTGATGAACATAAAACTCGGAACGATGGTCATGAGAATACCAGGCGCCATTTCGATGATGAAATCGTTGAATGTCACGCCCGCACTCATGAGGTCTGGATAGCCTGCTTTTTCGATGGCAGACGCAGAGAGGCCAGAACCAATCATAATGTTTGGTGGGTCACCAATCATTGTTGCTGCTCCACCGATGTTTGAAAAGAGAACCTCAGAGATGAGAATTGGAATTGGTTTGAGGTCCAAAACCTTCGCTAATTGTATTGTCACTGGTGTGAGCAAAAGCATCGTAGTCACGTTATCCAAAAAGGCTGAAAGAACGGCTGTCACGGAACAAAGAATCACAACTAAAGTCCAAACTGATCCTCCGCTGCGTTTGTATGCTTGAACCGCAAACCATTCAAACAGTCCAGTGTGTGAAAGGATTCCGACCATGACCATCATACCAAGAAGCAAACCGATGGTCTCCCAATCAATAAGCGTCGTCACCGCTCCAAGAGTGAAGGCAACATCTGCATCAGCTGGAGTGTAGTATGCGAGGGCGAGGACTGCCAAGAGGCCCCCAACCGCAGCCGCAAGTGTTCGGTGGACGACTTCTGTGATGATGAGGGCGTACACACCGAGAAGAATTCCAAGCCCAACAAGCACGGCTTGTGAGTTGTCCTCAATGTCGGCAAAACCAGAAGAACTTGCGGACCCCCCGCCTGCAATTGAGTTCGTTGTGAACATCATTGTTCCAGTGAATGCAAGGAGACCTAGGGCAATGTATTGCGAAGCATGCCGTCGGCGTGGTGGGAAGACTGCATGAGCGCTCATGGCGATTTCCACTTAGGGGGGCCTATTGAGGATTTCCTCGCTAAACATTGCTCAGCGCCATAGAACGCCGACGTTTCCTCGTGCGAGGACGAGCGTTGAGTGGGTCGCACTGGCTAAGTGTTCCCAAACTGCATCGATGTCTTTTCGTTCGAAAAGGCCTCGATTGATTTTGATCTTCACAAGTGTACGTTTGGTGAGCTGCCCGTCGATTTCTTCGATCAGATTTTCAGTAATACCAGATTTCCCTATGCGGATGCTGGGTTGAAAATCTCGAGACTGAGCCTCACGACGAATCGATGATGGAATGTCTCGAGTCATAGGGGTTCTTTTGGGCCTGCGAGCGATTGTTCAAGAA
Source organism: Euryarchaeota archaeon UBA258 (assembly GCA_002502605.1). Classification (GTDB taxonomy): domain Archaea; phylum Thermoplasmatota; class Poseidoniia; order Poseidoniales; family Poseidoniaceae; genus MGIIa-L1. The sequence goes on along the minus strand of DAPR01000047.1, from coordinate 14,497 downwards.
GATGCTCATCGTGTTCAACCCGACACACTATCGTCTTCGATGGGATTTTGGACCACCGCCAAACCTTCGAATGGAGGAGCATTCAAGACAGGTGATGATTCGTTGACCGTGCTTTATTCGTACCCTGGCATTTTCGCCAAAACGGTGTGGGGCATGGCATTTCCGACACACAAGATGGCGGGCCTCAGAAGGGACTGGTAAGCGATGACGCCGAGAAATTTTGATGAGATGTCGGGCAGAAGAACGGAGCAAACGCTCATTTGGGTCGGTTGTGTTTTCCAAAATGCCAATCAAGCGCTCCTGACTCTCTTGGGCTTGGGCTCGGCGCTGTTGACCCTTCTTTTGGCGGCCACGGCGATTTGACGGCATGGATTGACCTCCTCATTCCAACGCACGAAGAATGTCTTGTGTGATGTCATCGATGCCTCGGTTCCCGTCAATTTGATGGAAAATCCCCTTGGCTTGGTACCAATTTGCGAGCGGAGATGTTTGGGCATGGTAGGCACTCAGTCTCGACATGACGGTGTCTTCATTGTCATCTGCACGTCGCTTTTCAATCCATGAACCGCAATCACAACCGTTTTCGGGAACTGGATTGAACGTATCGTGGTAGACGCTGCCGCAGCCACCGCATGAGTATCGTCCACAAATTCGCTCGACAATCCGATCATCCGGAACTTCGATGGCGATGACATGGGAAACGGAAGTGATGGATGCGAGGGCTTCTGCTTGCGGGACAGTCCGGGGAAAGCCATCGAACATGACACCATGTGCAGCATCTGGGTGAGTAATTCTTTCTTTGATCAGATCAATGATGACCTCATCCGGGACAAGTTGACCGGATTCCATGTATGATTTCGCTAAAACACCTGTTTCTGTACCTGCCTTTACAGCAGCACGAAGCATATCACCAGTGGAGATTTGAGGCAAACCAGTTGTTTCGGTGATTCGTTCTGCTTGTGTGCCTTTACCAGCCCCAGGGGGGCCAAAGAGAACAATGCTGCTCATGCATCGTGGACATCGTGTTTGGTTTTAGAGATGCGCACAGTTCACGGCCCTTGACGCTCGAGCCATTGATGGCCGTAATGTTGCCATTGCTCCATGGTCCAACCCGCTGGGAGGCCGGATGGAGGGAGCGGTGGGCCGGCTGCTGATGTGGCTGCAGTCGGGGCAGGCACAGGGAGCGATGGAGCGGGGATGGGAAGGCTTGGGAGGTTCTTTCCGGGCATTCCAGCAGGTGGGAGTCCTGCAGGTGGACGGCCCAAAGGAGGGAGTCCTGCAGGGAGGGATCTTGGAGGCAGACCTTTGGGCACTGCAGCCGGAGCAGCCGGGAGATTCAGCGATTGTGCGAGGGCTGCTGCAATCTCATCTTGGGAAACTTCCGCAGAAGCGATTTCATTGACAGCATGGCCAATGTCAAGGGCATCATCCCGTCGTGTACCGAGGTGGTCTGGATTGACAAACGCATCTGGTGCAACGAGTTCATTCCCATCGTCCTCGATTTCACCGCTGCGTTTCATGCGCAAGGCCAAGACGACTCCAACCAACGCCAAAATCCCAACCAGTGGGATGGAGATGTAGGGCGGGAGCACTGCGAACAAACCACCGCTGCTTTCCACAGAACTCACAGTCGTTTCAACTTGAATGACACCAACTTGCTGGTTTGCATCAATCAATCGGATTTCAGTGCTCATCAGGCCTTTCTTTGCTGACGGAGATGGAAGGATCGTGACCTCGATGACTTGCGTTTCACCAACACCAAGGTTCGTGATTTCTTTCGGGGAGAACTCAACGCCCCAGGCGCTCGAAACATTGCCCTCTGAATCAAAAACATCACCTTCAAGGACAGCGTTAATCGGTAGATTACCATCGTTGCGGACGACGAATGATTGAGTGGATGCTTCCCCTTTACCCACACTTCGATAGGGCCGAATCGAGTCGTCTTCAACGGTGATGTTAGCGAATTGAGAGGCAAGCACAGCAACATCGACGCGCACTGAATCATCAACGATGCGGCCGTTGTTTCCACCTGTCACAGTGATTAAGAGGTCGAAGGCTGCCTCAGAGGCTTCAGTGTTTGCGGGTGGAATCAAACCAAACCGCACTGTCTTTTCTTCACGTGGCTCGAGGTAGGTGATTGGGTTTGCAAAACCAACGACCCATCCATCAGGGGCCAGACCGCTGGACCATGCCAATGTGAGCGGCGCATTTCCAGTGTTGGTCACATTGAATGAACCATAACTGAACGTCGATGATAGGGTTGTTTCAATAACGCCTTCTTCAGGACCGGTGAGTGAAAGGGAGAGTTCATCCCGCACCTTTAACACGGTCGTATTGGAAACAAACACTTGTGCTGAAAGTTCTGTACGGATCACGAAGTTGTTTGTCTCCCCTTCTTCTGCGACCCCTGGAACGCCGAGCACAAAATTAACCGAAACGGTTTCACCCGGCGCGAGTTCGAGCAGCACTTGACGTGCATCTGACTGATCTTCATACGTCACTTGAATGGGCCATGTTGGGTTTGAGGGTTGAATTTTCACTGACAGATCTAAATCGGTGTTACCGGTGTTTTCCACAGTGAGGTTCATGCTGACTTGTTCACCGCTGTCGACCAAAACTTCACGATTTTTGGATGCGGGCCCAATGGGGCCGATTGAATCGTAGAGATCTGCCGAAAAGGATTGCTGAGGAAGGACGGTTATGATCGCACTTTCGCTGAAATTCAACGACGGATCGGTGCTCGATGTGACAACGCATGTCACGGTGTCAGTGGAGCCTGTGAGCGGCATACCGTTGACCACAGGTGGTACGAACAAATCGATTTTAATCGCTCTGTATTGACGGATCCCAATCGGCTCAATTTCCAATGTGGAAGAGTTGGTGTCCTTGAGCATGATTTGCCAACGGTTTTCAGAACTGCAACTGATCGAATACTGGGCCGGTGCGTTGCCAATGTTGGCTACTGAAATACGGAAACCTGCTGAGTCGCCAGGCTCTGCTGTGAGCCCATCAGTCCCCAAGGGTGTGATCAGCACTTCGTCGAGCTGTTCAATAATGATGGTCAACCGTTGTGTATGGGCTACTGTCGGGTTGTCTTGGTACCTCGCAGTGACATCGACGATGAATGTGCCGGAGCGTGCATACCTTGGGTCATCAGGGTCGTCCAAATTCGCATACTCATCTTCCAGTTGCACAGTCAGTGCCTTGAAATCTCCGGTTTCACCTTGGCCCTGCACGGTGTAGGGACCAAGTTCAGATACACTTTTTGTCCACAAATCTTCTGGAGGAAGAAGGAAATCTGGACGGTCAGGTTGTGGAACCTGAACGTTGGTCACGCTCAGTGTGACGTTCTTTTCCCCAGTCCCTTCATGGAGGATGTGAATCGGAATCTCAATCCCAGTGTTGTTCCGCACATCAAAGATCTTGGTTGCTGCGTTTTCTCGTTGCTCAGCCGTGGTGGGAACAGAACCATCATCATTCAAAGCGATAACCCGGACACCGAGCGCTGTAACCTCAATTTCTTGTTCCCAGATGTTGTTATCGGTTCCTGATGTAGCATCGTTCATTTCAGCGACTTGATCGTTGGTGTCAACGCGCAAGCGCATCTCATGGATCCCAGTGGCGAGGAACTGATGTTGAATCAAAAGAGAGTCAATCGTTCCAGGAGCAAGGGCTGGGCGGTCGCCCTCAAACAACACTTCGCCCGTAGTTAAATCTTCAAAGATGACTCTAAACGAGCCGGTTGCAAATGTTCCTTGATTGATCCACCCAATGCGTATAGCAATCAAATCGTTGGCAAGAGGTTCGGGTGAGGATGGAACGATGCTGCCGTTGTACAATGCAATATCCGCTTGAGGATTTGGAGTGGCATCTGCGGTGACAACAAGGCCGAAATCTTGGGTCGTTCCACCTCTGTGAAGGATCTTAACCAGCCATTGCCCAGTTTGAGTCAATGTTCCCGGTGCGACTTTAATCCGCTCCACATTGTTGATCGAATCAGTTGTTTGCCCGGTTGTGGTGAAGCCGTTAGCGAAGTTATTGCCATACCATTCGTTTCCAGAAGGGTCAACCAAGACGAGGTCAAGGTCGTTGACCAAGCGCCCTACATTCTGAGCAGCGTTTGCCGAGCCTGCCTCATCTGACCATGCAAGGGTGATGTCAATGCCATGCGACGGGTCCATCTCAAAGGCATAGAGCAAACCAAATCCTGCGTCGAGTGGAGTGTTGTCATCCATAAAGGTCGATAGTGCGGTGGTGGAAGGTGAGGATTCATCCCAAACAGGAAGAACTGTGCGCTCCAGATTGACTTGGCCCCAACCTTCCTCAGCGTTTGGAATGTCAGGTGCACCCAAATCAGTTGCCCCGTTGATCATGGCAGCCTTGATGAGCGAAGCACTTGGTGCATTGATACCAACTTCTTCACGGATGAATTCACGGGTGAGTGCAGCAACGCCACCAGCGACTGCGGTGGCTTGCGAGGTCCCAGAAAGTGAGGTGTACATCTGCGTACCACTTGAGTGAGTTTCAGATGTGCACGAAAGGCCAGGTGAGGCTGCCGCTTCCTCTGCGCGCCCGGAGCAAACATCGACACCAGGGGCAACCAAATCCGGCTTAATTCGACCATCGAGGCTCGGTCCGTTGCTGGAAAAAGAGGCGACAGTTCCGAGTGTTGTTCCGGTACCAGTTGCGCCGATAGCGAGAACATTCTTTGCTGTTCCCGGAGCAGTCACTTGGTTTGCACCTTGTGCACCTCTGTCACCGACTGAAAACAGGGGCAAAACATCCGGTTTGTCATGCACCAAGATATCGACAGAACGGGAATCGGCGGTGTATTGGCCGTAATTTCCATTGGCACCCCAGGCATTAATCGTGACTCTGGCTGTCATCTGTTCAGCATCCCGCAAGAGATCGTAAATTGAACCAATTCGGCCAAAGACACCGGTCGGGTCGTGTTCAAGTGCGTACATCACAAGGTCTGCACTGGGGGCAATTCCAGTTGCTGTTGTGTTCGAAGCACCGCTTCCAACAGCGGAAATCGCGATGTGAGTGCCATGGCCTGTGTTTGAATCTGCAGGGGACGAGTCAAGTCCAAATTGCGTGTACACTCCGGCGACTCGCCCGGTCAAATCGGGGTGATCGAGGTCAAGACCGGTGTCTGCAATAGCAATCATCTCACCAGACCCATCGAGGGTGAATGTGGCGTTATTCCGAACGTCAATAACACCTGAAGCCGCAGCAGCGACGGCATTGTGCAACGAGAAATCTGTGGTTGGTTCAATCCAAATGATTCGGCCGTCTCCTGCGGCGTTGCGGACAAAAGAGCCGATGGCGTTGGCATCCAAATTGGCTTCGCACAGACCATAACCGCACCAAGCCTGCTCGGCGCCCATGTGAATGAGATCAAGCGATAGTTGTTCGAAGCCACCGTAGGCTAAATCCGCAGCTGGAACCAAAGCCAGACGTTCCGTTTCAATGCCCTGAGCAATCGCTCCATCGATTCGCCATCCAGGGTGCTGAGCACCAGCCCAGCGAACCTCATCATCCTCGTAGAGGGCTCTCAGAGAATCACTTGGTGGTTCCGAAAGACGGACAAGCCATCCTTCGTCCCCGATGTAATCGAGGGGTGTAATCCCGTGGCGTTCGACCAATCTGTCGAGCACTGTCCCATCGTGTGCGTGAAGTTGCACCAGAGCCAAACCGGTCGTTGTGAAGTCATTGGCGTCATACAATCCCAGCGGGGTTGCAGGGTGGTCATCGAAAAGCGGGTCAAACGATCCAATGTTCATGTGGAGTTCCCCGGTTGCGGGTTGCAGAGAGGTCACAAACCGCTCTGACGGTGTGGCGACGTGCCACATTGAGGACGCCAATTCGAGGCGCTGTTGTTCGGTCATGAACCCAGGTTCAGACTCTGAAAGGTCTTGAGGTTCTGACTGCGCACTCAACATTGGTGAAAGGGAAGTCAACACAAGAAGAACAAGCATCAGAAAAGGACGTCGCAGTGCTTGCATAGGGATGCCAACAATCGGACCCTTTTCAAAACGCCCCCTGATTGTGCCCCTACGGGGCACGAGAAAACCTCGTTCAGAGGTTGTTGTATTTGGAAATGGCAGCGTCGGTTTTTTCGACTGAGACCAGCCAATCCGATTCTGTTCCCATCAACGCCCGAATCGCATCCACATTTTCAGGAATAACATCGGATTCTTGGTGAATGGCTTGGAAATAATAGAGGGTGTTTCCCTCGAGTTTTACGCCGTCCTCCCACACGAAAATTTCATGCAAATCGCCCCATTTTCGGCCGATATCTCGTGCAAACTCCATGACTTCTGCGGTGGTGGTGATGCCGGTCTCTGAGCCGTTCATGATCACGAGTCGAGGTCGGTTCGACCACATATCGAGAACCGTTTCGGTGGTCAAACCGTGCCCTTCTGGAAGGGTCGCTACAATGACGTGGACGTGCATGATCGTTGTTGGCACAGCAACGGCCATCGAGTTGATTTGAATTTCAGGTTTGACCGTCATGACATCAGGTCCGTGGTGAGAGGGAACTTTGAGGACTGGTTTAATGGCGTTAATTGGGCCTTTGTTGGAATCTCCGGGATCCGCTGCTCGGCGAATCATGGTGCATTCCACTGAAAGTGATCCACAGTGTTCGTAGAGAGGGACAAGGGTGCGAGAAAGACCTGTTGTGTTGCACGAAACAACCCGAGTTCCTTCGACGTTGAGGTTTTGTGCATGGTTCGCAGACGATGTGTAGGACATCCCGGTCATTGCGTGCTTTTCTCCACCTTGGAAAATCCACTTCACTCCAGCATTTTGATACTTTTCTTTGTTGGATGCACCAACTTTGCCCGGAGAACAATCAATCACAATATCAGCAATTTGCAACAAGTCACTTAGACCACCGTGGCATTGGTAGCCAGCTGCCGCAAACGCTGAGATGCGGTCTGCATCATCATAGGTGCAAAAGATAGGATATCCTTTGCGCACGGCTAGGTCGCATCCAAAGGCCGGACGGGTTTTTGTGACGCCGACAATCTCCATATCGTCTTGCGCATCAACTGCGTCTGCAACGCGCTTTCCAATGGTTCCGTATCCGTTAATTGCCACTTTGATGGTCATGGTTCTCATTAGTGGTGCCCTTGAAGAACCTCTATTAACACATCGTTGACAAAGGACACAACAAATTGTCCTACTTCCGCAGGCTTTACCCCGTTTGAGAACCCGACAATCTCACGCTTCAACACGGGAGGCTATTTGGATGGGAAGCAACAGCGTTTCAACATGGCCGAGGCTCATGATGTGGTTGAACGCTCCTTCAACATCAATTCCAAACTTGGACCCCGGCTTGTTGCTGCGGCCGAACAAAATGCAATTCTCCGCATTGGTTGGACAAATGCTGGGGAGCCTGTTCCAAAGAACGGCGAACTTGGATTATGCCCAGACCTGCCGAAAGGTGCCCGAATGAGGGCACTCGGAGTGCTCGGATCTTGGACCGCTCCGTTTGGAAGCGGTGGCACCTTTACTCTACAAGGCGATGCTGGTGCATTTTTGGGTGCTGGCAACCGGAGCAACACGATTGTGTGTGAACGACAGGCTGGTGGTTTCGCTGGCTTTGCTATGAGGGACGGTAAAATCAGCGTTCTTGACGGCGTGGGCGACGATGCTGGCGCTCACATGGCAGGAGGTTTACTCGTGGTACGAGGCAGAGCGGGGGCGCGAGTTGGCGGCGGTATGAATGACGGCCTAATCGTCATCCACGGCGATGTTGGCAGCGACCCTGGCGCTGGAATGACAGGTGGCCGAATTGTCATCAATGGCCGTTGCCCCACACCACCCCAAGGCGTTTCACTGCGTCCATTAACGGCGGCAGAAGTCAAATCCATTAACAAACAACTCGACGATGAGGAACTCGAAATACCAAGCGACGCTGTTTGCTTGACTCCTTCAGAAACGATGAACATAGAAACTGAGGGAGGACAAATGTCAACCTCGGATTTGTCAATGGTTGGCTTGGTACCTGACCAATCACACCACACTTCCGATTACGCTACTTGCGACACTGTGACCTTGATTGGAGAACGGGGAGGGCAAGCAACACCCACCGCCCTTCCGCTCCCAGTGTTGGCCTTGATTGAAAACGGGGATGACCTGTTGCTGCCCAAGGATGCAATGGCTCACTCAGCTTCTTTGTTGGCTCAACAACCGTTCCTAGTGAGTTCAAATCCACGCGCTGTTGATTATGTTCTGCTCGATCAACACAATCTGGCAGACGCACCGGAAATGCTCAAGGCGAGTTCTGGTGTTGTGATTGATTTTGACAACATGCCGGCCATGAATTCCGAACAAATTGATGGATTATTGGTTGCGTTGAGAACCCTCCTTGGGAAAGAGAAACCATTTGCTTTCCTCAACGCCTTAGGACGAACGACGAACCTTCATGTTCGGGCTGCACACCATAATGCAGACCTCGCATTTTCCCGCATCGAAGATGGAAGCGGGGTCGCAGAAGCAGCAGCCCTTCCGTTAATTGGACGCTCAACAAAGGCTCACCTCGAAGGCACCCACACAGATTCTGGCGTCATGCTCGGTCTTTCTGCAAGTGCGCATGATGTGGCTGTGCTCCGAGCATCCGGTGTCAAGGTGATTGCTTGTGAGGTTCCAATGGCAGACGCCAATGACCTAGCGCATTGGCTCCAGAGCATGCATCAGGAATTAGCAGCCATATTAGCACGGTTAGGGCTTGATTCCATTGACAATCTAAAACGACAGAATTTAAGGGCACTCGACTACGAAACTGCGGCCATCAGTGGACTACGATTGGTTGGCTATGAACGGCCTTTACCGCACTGGTTTGCTCAATGAGGTGAAATCATGCCTACAATATCTGTTGACCAATCCCTGATTCAAAGCCTCCTAGCGAGCCATGGAATCACCAATGACATCAACAGGATGGCAGATGAATTACCACTTCTTGGCACCGATATAGATGCGTGCAATGAACAAACCCTTGACATCGAAATTTTCCCTGATCGACCGGATTTACTTTCAGGAGAAACGCTCACACGGGCCATGCGTCCGTTCCTGTATGGTGCAGATTCAAAACCAACACTGGATGTTAAGCAGGGCACGTTAACCATGCAGGTTGATGCATCATTGGAGAAAGTTCGTCCGATTATTTTGGGCGCAGTGGTGCGAGGCGTACACACTGGAACCGATGAGGACGAACATGAAGCGTTCATCAAAGCGTTAATGGATCACCAAGAAAAACTCCATTTTGCATTGGGTCGAGGACGAAAAAGAGCATCCATAGGCGTTCACGACCTATCGGTGCTATCGCCGCCATTCAAAGTCAAAACTGTCCCTTCCACTGAATCGTTCACCCCCCTTGCCATGGAGGAGCCAATGACCATCGAATCGATACTTCAACACCATCCGAAAGGAATTGATTACGCCCATTTGTTAGAGGGTATGACTGAATTCCCAGTGATTGTTGACAGCACTGGTGCAGTTCTCTCATTCCCACCAATTATCAATGGCAATCACACCACTGTCACATCAAAAACCAAGGACTTTTTCATCGACGTCACCGGCTGGGATCGCCGGGCTTGTGAATCCAGTCTCATGCTCATAGCAAGCCAACTTGAAGAGCGTGGCGGGACGGTTGAATCGGTTGAGGTTACTGGCTTTGATGGAACGATCGAACACTTGCCAAATCCAACTCCAATCGAACACAGAGTGACACAGCGTCTGCTTGATGGTCTCCTAGGCCGTTCGCTTTCTGATGAAGAGATTCATTCAGCAATTACACGAATGGGTGGACAATTCGCAGGTCGCTCACCAGCAAAGGATGCTCCAGCTCGAACACCGAAGAACATGGCTGACATTGTGCATGACGACCACATCCTCACGTTTGCCATGCCTCGATGGCGATTTGACATACTGCACCCGATCGACCTCGTCGAAGAGGTGGCTATTGGACATGGATACGAGGATTTGGGAACCGATGTGCCACGAGCCCCATTGACTGCATTGCCTCGTAATGACAATCATATCCGGAGGCGAATTCGTGACGCACTCCAAGGATTAGGCATGATGCAAATTCAATCGCTCACCCTGTCAAACGATACTGACCAATTCGAAGCTATGCGATGGCCGGCCATGGGCGATGTGACTCGAATCACCAATCCGATTACAATCGAACACACGTTGCTCCGTCAGTATTTGCTCCCCGGTTTGTTTAGGCTTCTCGCATCAAATCGACATCATGATCTCCCACAAGCGGTCTACGAACTGGGCACCGTGGTACGAGACCACAAAAACGGTGAGCGATTCGCATTCCTTGTAGCTGAGCAAGGTGGAGGTTTTGCAGCAGTGCGTGGACGAATTCAAGCAATCCTTCGGGACTTAGGGGCAACGGAGTATACCATTGAGCCGCTTAAAGGCACCATGGGCCCTTGGCTTGCAGGACGCTGTGCGAAGGTCATCATCGATGGAATCCATGTTGGTTGTTTTGGAGAGATGGACCCTGCAATTGGCGATCACTACGAACTAAGGGTCCCACTGAACGGGGCTGAGTTCGATCTCAAGGAACTTGAGAAGGCGATTCCTGATCCGGTTTGAGGCGATGGTATGTGTGGGCGCTTTGCACTAGCAACACCGTTGAATGAAATTGCAGAAACTCTTGGTGCTGAGCCGTTATCCGAACTCACTCCATTCGCGCCATCCTGGAATGTCGCACCAACCAAATGGGTCCCTGTCATCACGGAAACTGCAATTGATGGTCGAGGGGCAGCACCGAGGCATTTACGACTCATGCGTTGGGGGTTGCGACCACATTGGTCCAAGGCCTCCACCCATGAACCAACAAACGCCCGTGCTGAAACCATTGATCAGAAACCGATGTTCAAACATGCATGGTCGCGAAGGCGCTGCGTGGTTCCAGCCGATGGATGGTATGAATGGATGACGAGCGTTCAAGGCAAGGTCCCATGGTATCACCATCGAATGGATGGTGGAACCTGTTGGCTGGGAGGTATTTGGGAAACATGGTCTTCACCTTCGGGCGACCACATCGAATCATTTGCCCTCGTCACGGTGGATGCCAATGACGATGTAAACCATGTTCATCATCGGATGCCATTGCTGCTCGAATCAGAAGCCATCGACGGATACCTCGCAGGCGCTGACCATAGAAGCCAACCAGGTCCGATGCTGGTCGACAGCTATGCTGTTAGCCGAGAAGTAAATTCAGCCAACCACGATGGCGCTCACCTTGTACGGCCGGTCCCAACGCTTTGGTGATCAGGAATACGGGTGATATGTTCCATCTTCGTTTTTGACATGAGCCACAGGATCGAACGTGCCGTCATCGAGGCGCTTGTAGTGATAGCCGTCGGTGTGATGCACCCAATTGACGGGTTGAGATGCAACGGTTGTTGACTCAGTAGGATTCGAATGAGTCCCACTGATTCCATCATAGTGTTGAGATTGTTCCTCCGCTTTTTTCACGGTATCTTGTCCGTTTCCAAAAAACGAAAGCGCAGCCTTGTAATCGGCTTGCTGTTGGTCGGTGGTGGTGGATTCGATTCCGACATCTGCTGTTTTTTTGTACATGACGGGTGCAGGAGCTTCTTCTTCTAAGGACAGTGGTTCCTTCTTTTTTCCAAAGGGCCAAAATGGGGGCATACCTTCGCCCAATTCGAACTTGTTCATGAACAATGCGAACAAAGATTGACCCATGAAAGGGGTCATGTTGAAGTGGGCCATGGTATGGAGGAAGCATGCGCTGGGGCCTCATTGTCGTGATGCTGCTGTTCCAACTCGCAGCACCTTTCGCGGCATCGATGGTGCAGGCCGAGGCCGTTCATGGACGGGAACAATCGGCAGAACTGATTGGGTTGAATGAAGTCGTAGTCCATCGTAATGAATTGATAGAGGTCCCATTCACAGTACATAACACAGGCACCGACGCACAGATGTTCACCATCGAGGCAACTGATGTTCCATCCGACCTCTCCATCTCTGGGTTACCTCTCACCCACTCGATTGAACCCGGTTTTCTCAAGGCCTTGAAATTCAATCTCAGCGGCGGCGCAACTGCCACCTACGGCACACTAAGCATCGCCCTCTCACTCACAATGGAAAGCAATTCCACATGGAGCGTTGAAGAGAATTTGTCAGTCCTCGTGGCACCCTATTCCCGATTGGACTTTGGAGTGCAAGGAATTTCATCGTTTGACAGCGATCCGGGAATCCGAACTTCAGTGGCGGTGAACATCACAAATAACGGGTCGTATCCGGAAGATGTGACGTTTAATTTCTACACCCAAAGCGGCTGGAATTGGGGATGGAACATGAACGATTCTGATGGTGTGAATGCCTACGAGACATTACAACCCGGCCAACTGGCCTATGTCTATGTCTGGGTGGATGTACCAACAGTAGTGGATGGTTCACCGCTTACTGGGACGGGTCCTCGATTCCAATTGAAAGCAGTTTCAAGCGTTGATCGAGCCATTTCACAGTGGTCGTTTGACCTCATCCTCGGCACGTATAGGAACGCTTCAATCGATGCAAAGGGGACCGATTTAATCCTCGACCCGGGGGCAAATAACCGCATCGAGGTCGATGTTCGCAACGTTGGGAATTCGAACAATCGACTGAACATCACGCTCCAAGCCATTGATACTGAAGGGCAACCAATTCCAGGTGTCTCTCTTAGCGATCGAATTGCGCGAAACGGTTGGACAATGGCGCTGTTTAGTGGACTCGAAGATGTTCAATTGGGCCCAAATGAATCAAGAACCATAGAAATTGGTTTCCAAGCGCCCAGCGACTACTTTGGAGCAATCGATGTGCGGGTACGGGTGTTCGCAGAGGGAGCGCCTCAACGGGTACGAACTGTTGATGTGGGGGCCGTCATCGAATGGCAACGAAACGCAACCGCAGCACTCCAAACTGATGAATGCCGCGACCTCTTACCGAACGCCTCCTGCCAAGCCGTGCTCATGATTCAAAACACTGGGAACGCACCAGACACATTCGCAGTCGATTTATCGGATGTTCCCGACCACCTCTCTGCATCGCTGTTGACCACAACAGTTTACCTCAATCCATTCGAAAGCACGACGTTCGCTGCGGTTTCAATCACTGCAGAGGAAGAGTCCCTCGCCTTCACAACCAGTGATGTTGGTGTTCAAGTCCGACTCAGCGGGACCAATACGGTCATCGAGGAAATTGCAATTCCCACCAAAATAGCCCCTGTGATCAATTGGGTTTTTTCCGATATCGTAGAAGAAATCGATTCGAATGGAAGACTTACAATCTCGATGACTGCGCGAAATGAGGGCAACGCAATTGATGGTTTACTTGTCCAACTCCAGTCGTCACATTCGACTCCTATGTCGTTTATCCCACCATTCATTGCAGTGTATGAGGATGGAGTCGAATACCCCCGATCTTATGAAATCACTGAGATTCCGATTGGTTTCAATTTCACCATTGAAGCATGGGTCGACCTACCTCAGGATCAGAAAAGCAATGGAACGGTGTATGTGAACACAACAGTGCGCTCACAATTTGTCCCGGATGAACCATTTATTCACACCAGTACGGGAGCGTATCTGGGGATGGCTTGGCAACCTGTCGAAGAAGAATCTGGTTGGTTCGACCTCGCAGCCATCATGGATGCGACAGTCGGGATTTTTATGGCATGGATATGGGTGATTGCATCAGTATGTTTGTCCGTATTCATCATCCAAAAAGCCCTTTCAGCTCGTAAAGCAAGAGCACAAGAACAGGCGCTTTACGATGAATTGCATGCACCAAAACCTGCACAAGAGCCTCAAGATTGGATGCAGAAATTTACCGAGAGAAAAGTCCAAGAAGCTCCAGAGCCAACATTGCAGGTCTCCTCTGGACACTTTCAGGAGGCGTTCATCAACCGTGCTGGGACACCAACACAAGCCCCTGAACCAGTCCAAACAGAAGTCTACGAAGCGGCTGCACAGGCACTGGATGAGCAAGACAGGCAACGAACCATTGCCCAAGCGGATCGACTGCTCACCGATATTGCAGACGGCAAAGTTGCTCAACCAGTTGGGAATAAGGAAGTCCTACCTGATGTGGAAATTCCTCAAAACTTGACGGTTCGCCGCGACCCTAAAGCAATCCTAGAGCAGCCATCTCTGGGCGAACAATCGCCAAAGGTCCCGTTACCAAAGGCGGCCACAGGTCTTGACCTTGATGAGTTGGATGTGTGATGATGTGGACCGCAGGTGTTGATGAAGCAGGGCGAGGACCTGTTCTCGGACCGCTTGTTGTAGGTTCTGTTGCCCTTCCAACCGAGGATCTTTACCTTCTCGCTGAAAATGGAATCCGCGACTCAAAGGACCTTAACCACACCAAGCGAACGGCGATGGCGGCATGGTTTCACCAACAAGCAAGCCAGCGTGGTTGGTTGCACCAACTCGTTGTATGCCCTCCACCACGCATCGAT
>DAPR01000030.1 GCA_002502605.1 Euryarchaeota archaeon UBA258 | reverse complement strand
CCTCCACCTCAGCACATCACCGATGTCGTAACCGGGTTTTCTGTACAATAATGTGAGTCTTGTGACGTCGATTCCATCCTTTCGGCCGACAGTCGTATTGGATTCTGCCACTTGACCTCCATGTTCACTGACCAAGTGCCTGCCCCATGTTCGGGCAAGGCCCTTGCTTCCGAGCACAATGTCATAACCACCTGTGACCGGTCCTTCTGAAGTAATGAAAAACATTGGATCATCGGCGAGTTCCTCTAACACCTTGTCGAGTGTTGCTCGTAATCCTGTGAATTCTTCTTCACTTAGCCGCCGGCCGGTCGAGCGCAATTGAACCGTTGCTTCGAAGTAATTCCCTGCGCGCCGGGTGCATGTAAGGCAGACGCCGTTTGCCATACGGGCCCGCATGGTGTGCTCTTCTTTGAACAGTAAATCCTCAATGACGCCTTCGACTTGAACATGCAAGAGGGTATGGCGATCTGAAACCGTGCGGGTATCAAGTGCCAATCCGATGTCTTCCGCATCCTTGTGGAAATGGACATGGCGTTGGATCAATTCATCCCAAATTTCCTCTTCTGAAATTTGAACCCATTTCCCTTGAATTTCAACAATGCCACACCGTGCACATCGGACCCACGGTATGTTTTCAGGGACCTTGACTAATTTGACGCGTTTTCGGACGCAGGGTTCACACATTCGTTCCCCATACAGCGGAGGATCTGCACCACAGACAAGACAAAATTCGCCTCCAAGGTTGCCTGCCATACGATTGCCTCATGTTGACGCTTGTGGTTCTCGCTTTGAACCTGTGGCTTGCGCAGAGCCTTACGCATCCACTTCTTTGGCGACTGAATCAGCCTCCGAAGCAGAAACGCCCACGCTTGCCTCGACAGCTTCTAGCCGTGCCTCAATGGATTTTGAACGGGTTACAACTGTCCAAGTCCACACGGCGATGCCAACAATCATGCCCAAATAGGCGACGGTCAAGTAGTTCATTCCATCCATTTCATTTTCCTCCATCGATGTGGTGTTGCACCTGCTCAAGGCGCTGTTCGAGACCAGTGATGCGCATCGACATCAAGATGTGACCTGAGATGAAGACTGTAAACGAAATCGCTCCAAGGAGGAGCACCATGGCCATGTCCCCCGAAAGAGATCCGCTTCCATCGCCCGAACCAATGACCGGACCGGGATGGCGGATTTCCCAAATCCTCGTGGCGATGTATGTCAGCGGGACCAAGACGAATCCGTACAGTCCAAAGGTGGAAAATGTATCACGAGTTTCAATCCCATCCGGTTGTGATTGCCGACCGAGAACCAAAAAAAGGGCAAGCAAGGTGAGTAAGCCAAACGTGTTGAGTCGTACATCGGTCCAATCCCATGGAGTGCCCCATTCTGCAGCCCCCCACACACAACCCGACCACACCGTGATGAGCCCGCATGCCAAGCCGGCTTCAGCACCAGCAACATGCAGGCGCCACCCCAACGGACTTCGCTTGAAAAACCACATCAGAGAACCTAAAAACAACACCCCGAAGGCAATGAAGGCGGCCCAGGCGGCTGGGACATGCCAGTAGAAAATCCGTTGTGCAGCGGGCGATTCGAAGGCGTCAATGGAAACGCTTGGTGCCCATTGGAACCCAAGATAGAGCGTGGCCATGATGCCAATGAAACCGAAGCCGAGGAGAGCTTCTGCACTTCGGGCTGCCATGGTGCCGACCTCTCAGTTCCCCTTCTTGAACTTGGGTGTGCTCAGAGCCCAGAAGCCCAACTTACAATCAACGCCCATGGAAGGATAAACACAGGCATGAGGAGCCTAATGAACACGGCTTGGGGACGGGCTAATCGTTGAGTTGAGGTGTGAAGCATCCGTACGCCAAGCATGGTTGATTCCCCGATGAACGATCCGATGAACAACAACACAGGATCCAAAGTTCCTATGAATATCGAACATGAGACCATGGTGCTGACAAGGCCGATCAACGCACCAAGTCCTATGGCTGATGGGGTCGTTTGGCCTTGAGCCCTCCACCAGTCATACGCTCTGTTCTCTCGCAAGAGGTGTGTTGTCGGGTCGCCGCTTAACCCCGCTGCGAAAGCAGGGGCCAAAATCCCCCCTGTCAACCAGAGCCCTTTGGGGAGTTGTAACGGGTCGCCAAGAGCAAGAACACAACCGAGAACCAGCAGCGCAGCAAGTCCATTACGAGCAAAACCAGATCGTGTTGACCGGCTGTATCTGTGGCCAGCACGCGTTCTGGTGAACGAATGCTCAGCCTTGGTGCCTAGAGGTTGCCAGCCTGTAGAAGGCGTGTTTTTTTGTGTGTTTTTTTGCTTTAAATCATGCAAATGTGTTGCAACTTGCATGAGTTCAGAATTATGTGTTGCGATGACAAATCCATGTCCAAAACCTGCGAGGGATTGAATGTGTCCTTTCAATGCCTTGATGGCCGTTTCATCCAAACCAGAATCTGGTTCATCAAGCAACGTGATTACGGGGGTTGTGGCAACCATTGCGGGGATCAATCCAGCAAGAACGGCCACCTTCCTTGCTTGCCCTCCGGAAAGGTGACACATTCGGTCGCTCATTCGATGCTGAAGTCCATAGGATTCCAACAACGAATTGAGATCAATGTTCGCGCCTGAAAGCTGTGCAACCATGGTCAAGTGATGTTCTACAGTTTCGCTGCCAATCATCCCGTTGCTCTGCAGCGTGAGTCCAAAGGGATGAGGGGGGTTCATTCGTCGCCCATCAGCGTGAATGGTTAACGACCCGTGATGGTTCACATGCCCCCGCTCCAATGGCAAAAGCCTCGCAGCAGTCTCGATCACCGTTGATTTTCCTGAGCCATTGAGGCCATGAAGGACAATGATTTCTCCAGGATGTAAAGCGAGTGTAAAATCAGAAAGGACGGTCCCCATGCCTCGTCTGACCTCAACGCCTTCAATCTCCAGAAGGGGTTCTGCCATGGAAATGCCACTGTGGCTGCTGCCATCAATGCTCCCCCTCCTCCGCTCCGCCAATGCACTCAAAAGTTCGCCCGCTATGGTCATGCTGTGGCCACTGGAATCGATGCATTTGGTGCGGGCGAATGGGCCCTCCTTTTGCTGTGGGCTTCTGCGATACTTTGGCCGATTAGCGTGGCGTTTCGTCACAAATCTTCGCTTGCCTTATCGCTCACTGTTGGCCTGCTTTTAGGCTACTTGGTTCAGGTGCTTTATTTGTTTGCGATCAGACAAGGATTCATGGGTGGTGACTCATGGTACATGTGGTCTGATTTTTGGCTCGTACCAGGGCGCACAGGCGTGATTGAATGGTCTCACACGCTCATCACTGCCGGATTTTTGCACAACCCATTTGATGCAACCCATGTTCTTGGAAACATCCTCGTTATTGCTCTGGTCGGCGTTCCACTCGAACAGCGGCTTGGTCTTCGTCGATTCGCTCTGATCTATCTGATCGGTTTGGTGGGTGGTTCAGTGTCTTGGTGGCTGATGAATTTTGATTCCACGACCCCCTCACTTGGCGCTTCTGGTGCCGCTTTTGGTCTGTTTGGAGCCTACTTGGCTGGCTGGCCTCGGGACGAAATCGCCTTTCCACTCATTCTGATTCGGAAGTGGCCTGTGTACGTCATCGCATTGATTTACTTCGGCCTCGAAGTCTTCCGGGCTTACCAAACGTTGGGCTTGCAACAGGCGAGCGATGTCGCCCACATGGCCCATTTAGGCGGTTTCTTAGCAGCATACTTCCTTGTGCCTGTGATCGCCAAAGGAGGGCCTTATCCGCTTGGTGTTGAAGATGGGGGACCGTCGTCCTCGAGTGACATCCGTGCGCGATTGAACCAGATGAAGGCCACAATGGTTGATCTTTCAGAATTGGAGGACCCTTGGACTTCGAAAGGCATGGACGTGCCACGTTCGATTCGAGAGCCACTCGCCAAATTGATGGCGTCTGCGGATGAACCTGAGACTCGACAGGCTTGGATGGAGCACATTGCGGAACGAGCGAAATGCATGGAATGTGCATCTGCCTTAGGCGTCGTGGAACACAAAGGTGGACCAAAGTTGCAATGTTCGAAGCACCCCGAACATCTGATGTGGCCATGAACTCATTCTCCCCAAGCCCCTTAGGGGCTGGGGAGGGGACAATTCACGGATACCCTCAAAGGCATGCGCCAACACCAAAGGGTGGAGTGGATGGATTTGATGAACAAGCCTTCGAGAAAAACACCCCTCATTTCGCTGCTGTTAGTGGCTGTGTTTTTGGTTGCTGACTTGGGTGCAATTGCAACCCAACCAGCCGAACAGGACCCCGTGATCGAACCCTTGTTTGCCGAACCAATCCTCGTTGACGGACTTCCGCCGTTGATGTGCGGTGATTCGCTGTGTGAACGGCCACTGCGAGAGTTTAGTCGGGACGGTCGACCTTCGGCTGAAGCGATGAATTGGTGGCAAGGATACGGTCCAGACCTCGATTGGAACGGCATGGATGATCGCTTGCAGCGCGTCTTGGCTGGAGCCGAATCAATTTCTCCTACGGCCATCATTGGTGATGATGGACGCAAGACAGTGGCCATTGTCGTCGACTATGCATGGGCCCCTGAGGTCAGTCAAATCGAGACGCTGCGTGCCATTCTCATGGCCCATGGATGGGTTGGCGAAGAAGAAGGCGCTTGGTTCCAAGTGCTCAAGGACATCGATTCGGTTGCAGTGGACAAGGTGCCAATCAGTGCGCTGATGGACATCTATGCTTCCTACGGTGTGGTTGTGATTGAAATGCAAAATGTCATGATTCCATCGAATGATGTTGCAGCCAAAGCATCGAGAGCACGCCCATCCGAAGTGTATTCACAGACCGCTTACGAGCGGGGCTACACCGGCGAAAACGTCGTTGTTGCGGTGTTGGATACAGGGGTTGACAACGAGCATGAATCCCTCAACGACTTCGATGATGAGGACGATGAACCCGACCAAGATCCGACTTCCTATGATGACCAAAAATGGGTCGCAGGCTACGATGCAACATCCTCTGCCGGTGCGACTGATGGCACTCAAGACCCGGACGATGGGAACGGCCACGGCACCCACGTTGCAGGTTCAGTTGTCGGCACAGGTGATTCATCAAGAGTCCACATGGGTACCGCACCGGGTGCCTACTTGGTCGACGTGAAGGTCCTCACCGATACCGGTGGCACCAATTCACAGGCATCACTCAATGGCATTCAATGGATCATCGACAATGTGAACACCGACTGGAACAACAACGCCTCAAGCAGAGGTATCCAAGTTGCTTCGATGTCGTTCGGCTCCGCCTCGTCCCCACTCAACCCTGGTGACCAAGGCGACAACGGATCTGGAGCTGAAGCGCGGTTGGTCAACGATGCGGTCAACGCATCGATTGTCTGTGTCGTCGCTATGGGCAATGATGGTACCAACAGGGTGCCATCCCCTGCGAGTGCCGACGACGCTATTTCAGTTGGAGCGGCAACCGATCGTGGAACAATTAACCGAACCAATGACAACGTTGCGGATTATTCCAACACTGGACCTCGACTTAGCGACAATGATGACGATGACTGGGACGAACTGAAGCCGGACATCACCGCCTATGGTTCTGGAATTATGTCAGCTACCGCCCAAACAGGGTCTTCATTCCCCGGCCAGCCAGGCCGTCCACTTGCCTCAAATGAATACGATGAAAAGGACGGCACAAGCATGGCGACCCCGATTGCTTCGGGAATCGTAGCAGCGATGCTGCAAGCAGAGCCCTCGCTTTCACCTCAGGAAGTGAAGGATATTTTGCGCAATTCTTCCGAACAACGAGGAAGCGCTTCGGAGTCTTCAATTTCGGACCGTTGGAATTCAGATTGGGGCTTCGGCCTTATCGATGCCTCATGCGCCATCGATACGGTTCTTGAACGCTCATGCACACCTCTTGAAGGCGGGGGCATCATCACGCCACCTCCAACAGGAAACGGTACTGGGGACCACGTCACAATGGAGGCTCCAAACAACGGCACATGGTGGATTGAAGGTGATCGATCGCGTGTATCCGGTACTGCAATCAACGGGGACGACGCCGATTACGATGCTGTCCAAGTTCGTCTTGAACAACATCTCGAATCCGGTACTGTTCGAGAACTCCAAGGCTGGGTTGATGCTGGCGGCACCGTTGAAAACTGGTACCTCGATGTGTTTGTGAAGTCCGATTGGATCCGTGGTGACGAAGAGTATGTGCTCATCTTGACCCGTGCCATCAACGACGATGGCGATGAATCCTCAATCGAGGCACGCTACGTTAACCTCGCTCGTATGGCAGTCACCCTTGCTGGTCCATCAGTTGGAACCTCACTGGAGGGGTCCGTGGAATTTACCGGGACTGCTGAAGGGCTCGAGCCAGACCGCCTTGAATTCAAAGTGGGCAGTGGAGAATGGAACCTCGGAGAAGAACTCGAGTTTATGGAAGTCGGGAGCCAAGACTGGTCCTTCACATGGAACTCAAACACCGTTGAAGATGGCTCACACCGCTTGAGCTTCAGGATGGTCAATGAGAGTGGCGTGGCGACCGATACAATCCGTCGCACATACACCGTCGACAACATGCCTGCAGCTCCGGATTTTGCCTATCAGGGCTCAGTCGAAATCATGGATCAAGGCCTGCCAGTGTACTCTGCGGTTGCCGGTACGGTGCTTGAAATCGACTTCACGATTGCCAATGTTGGTGATTTGGATGCTACGGATGTCTATGTGCGCTTGGACGCCGAGGGTTCGAACTCGGAAACATATCCCTCCGAAACCAGCATTTCAATCCTAAACGAAGGCGAGAGCCAGCAGGTCACGCTGTACTGGTGGGCCACAGAAGCTGGACAACAAGAGGTGTCGATCATCATCGACCCGACCAGCCAACATGCAGATCCAACGCCGGAAGACAACATCTACACATTCACTTTCGAAGTCGAAGAACGTCCTGTTGAAGCGATGCTACGCTTCTTGCCGGGGGCCGTCACGACAAGCCCTAACATTCCCGTGCCAGAAGAGCCCTTTACCGTTCGACTGCGCATCGATAACCTCGGTCAATCCGATGCGCTTGATTTGGATGTGAGGCTCGAGCGTTGGTCAGAAGACGGATGGATTCAGGTTGGCGAACAAGACCTCATGGTGGTTCCAGGCTCTGATACAAGTTCTGGATATGCTTCTGTTTCATTCCAAGCAATGCCCAGTGAAACGATTGGTGCAATCGAATTCAAAGCAGTCCTACTTGGCAACGGAGTCGAGGCAGCATTTAGCGAACATCGATTCATGCTCGTGGTTGACGATGTATCCTTGGGCTCTCAAGTGAGCATCGACCTTTCTGATGGAGAAGTACCGGTTGATTTCATCGGCCTTGATGACGGTGCGCTGTTGTTCACCACCGTCGATGGCGAACTCCACGCCAGAAGCATCACTTCCTCAATGTCAATTCAAACAGACATCTTGCTCGAAGACATGTGGGGCGGCGAACTTGCTGTGCTCGAGCGAGAAGA
The DNA here is from genome assembly GCA_002502605.1 of Euryarchaeota archaeon UBA258. Taxonomy (GTDB): domain Archaea; phylum Thermoplasmatota; class Poseidoniia; order Poseidoniales; family Poseidoniaceae; genus MGIIa-L1. Next base: position 4,094 of record DAPR01000030.1, on the reverse strand, counting down.
TGGAGCGATTCATGCGGCATGGACGCGCAAGAGCGTGAGTGCGGATGGATACACCCTGACCAACATCGGAATGACCTCTCTTTCAAAGGTCGAAATGATCACACCCGTCCACTACCAAATGCCGGCAGTCAAACTGTCTGAAGGCGCTTATTGGGGCCTTGCCCTGACTGAATACGACGATACGGTTGTGCTTGCTGGATACCACCGCGACATAGCAACAGGTGGTTCTTGGCAGGACGTAACTTCGATTTTCACACTCGTTTCGATGAATCCGGACAGCCCTACGAGTTGGGGCAGTCCAATCAATGTCCTTTCCAACATCGACATTCGTCAATCGAAGGGTGACCCACTTGCTGTTTCGTACGGTGCCGAAAATCTGCACATCTTGTACCAAGAAATGCGAAACGATGTGACCGGAATCGACCGTGTGGGCTTGATGTACACCCATGGGGAGCCAACGATTTCCGCTTGGAATTTCCAATCCTCCATTGGAGACGATACCTCTGGCGCCAAATTGATTGTGACACAACTGGAGAACGATGACGTGCTCACTGCCGCTTGGATTGAAGGACGGGGGCGAGATGCTCAAGTTGCCTATGCTGTGACCGACAACGCTTGGAGCATCGATGATGCTTCAAGAATCGGAGCACCAGGTGTCATGAATCTTGAATTGCATGAAGCACCACAAGGCATCCAGATCATGTACGACGAAATCAACACCTACGGGCCAACAACGAGGTACGGTTTGCTCACTGACTCGGATCAGCAGCCAGTTTCAGGTATGTCTGCCCTTATGGCACAGGGCTTCCTTGAAGGCTTTGCAGGCATGGAATACGATGGTATTGTGATGCTCTCGACAGCTTCAGGTTCGCTCAAACTACGAACGCTTGCCTCCTTGTCTGCAGCCGATAATCCAATTGTCGAAGATCGTTCATTCATCGATGCCTTGCTTGCTCCACTGCCAGGTTCTCAGCAGATGAAAATCACCATTTTGTCAGTGGTAGGCCTCACTATGGTTGTGTTCCTCACTGCCGTTGTGGTGTCAATTCGAAAAGGAAGAAAGGAAGAACAAAAAGCGTTGGTTGCTACTGCAATTGTTGGCGAAACAGATGAAGGAATTGAATTGATGATTCAACCTGAAGACGACCAAGGACCACTTCTAGCCATCGACACCGAACAAGACGACTTGGTCGTGACTGAATCATCGCCTGTTGCGGTGATGGAAGAAGATGAGCCAAGCCTTGCTGATAGCCTCGAAGCCAAAGCAGAATCTGGAGAAGGCAACGCCCGCCTCAACAGGCGAATGAAGCGAAAGCAACAACGGGAGTTCGCAGAAATCACAGAGAAAATCCAATCTGCACCAGCACCTGTTGTGGAATCACCACTCCCTCCACCTTCAGAATTGCCCGCACTCCCAGCACCTGGAGCACTCCCGCCACTCCCACTTCCAGGGCCCGGCGGTCTTCCACCATTGGATGGTTTGCCTCCACTACCGGGGATCGCCCCACCTCAGCGTGATGTGGTTTGCCCTGATTGCAACGCGAAGTTTGTTGTGAAAGACATGACGTTGAGAAAGGTAGCCTGCCCGATTTGTTCGAGCACGGTCTCTTGCTGAGGGTGATATCATGTGTGGAATTTTTGGTTATATTGGCCCACATCAAGCGGCACCATTGCTCTTAGAAGGGCTACGCCGTCTGGAATATCGTGGTTATGATTCAACGGGGATTGCCGTCAAAAATGGGACCATCAACGTTCACAAGAAGGTCGGAAAGGTCCAAGACTTACGTACGGTTTTACCACCCAGCATCCCAGGAACAACGGGCATCGCCCACACCCGATGGGCCACACATGGGGGCGTGACCGATGAGAACGCACATCCACATGAGTCTGCGGAAGGAAAGGTCGTGATTGTCCACAACGGGATCATCGAGAATGCTCGAATGTTGAGAACATCCCTCTCCGTGCAGGGTGTAGCCTTGTCAAGTGAGACGGATTCTGAAGCCCTTGCACACATCATTGAGCGCGAACTTTCGGTCGACAATAACCCCGAAGAAGCAGTCCGACGTGCACTGCGCCAAGCGCGTGGAACATGGGGTATTTGTGCTCTCTTCAAAGATCATGATACCATTGTTTGCGCACGCAATGGCTCTCCTTTGATCATTGGCCAAGGTGTGGATGAAATGTTCATTTCAAGCGATCCACATGCGCTCACAGCTCACACCCAACAGGTGATTTACCTCGAAGATGGTGACCTTGCTACCTTGACCGCAACTTCGGTCAAATTGTCCACCCTAAAAGGCGGAAAAAGCCAGACAAAGAGCAGCATTCTTGAATCAGAATGGGGTGAGTCCGAACTCGGTGAATTCCCGCATTTCATGCTCAAAGAGATCTATGAACAGCCAGACGCCATACGCCATTGCATCAGCGGTCGCTTAGACCGTGCGGGCGGCAGCGGGAGGCTTGGAGGGTTGAAACTCAATCCCTCAGATTTGGCAAAAGTCCCGCATGTGCGCCTGCTTGGTTGTGGGACATCGTACAACGCTGCAGAAATTGGCCAATTGCTGATCGAGAAATTGGCTCGTATTCCAGCCATGGCTCACATTTCAAGTGAATTTAGGCACAACGACCCCGTGATCAACCCAAGCGCCCTTCACTTTGCAGTCACGCAATCGGGTGAAACAGCGGACACACTTTCCGCCATCAAAGAAATCCAACTCAAAGGAGGTAATGTGCACGGTGTTGTCAACGTCGTAGGCTCCTCCATCGCACGGCTCTGCGGTCAAGGTGTCTACATCCACTCCGGGCCTGAGCAAGCCGTTGCTTCTACCAAGGCATTCTCGAATATGGTTGCGGCTTTGTCTATGTTCGCTCTTCAGGTTGGCCGTTCGCGCAACATCAGCAAAGAGCGAGGTGTTGAATTGATTCATGGTCTTCAACAAGTGCCACACTTGGTCGAGGAATACCTTGCCAATCAAGGACCAATTCAAGAAGCAGTTGACCTCGTCAAAGATGCAAAGAGTGTCCTGTTCCTTGGCCGGGGGATTTCAGCCCCCGTTGCTCAAGAAGGTGCTTTGAAATTGATGGAAATCGCCTACATCCCTTGTTTAGCTTATCCAGCGGGAGAAATGAAACACGGCCCGATTGCTTTGTTAGAAGAGGGCAGCCCAGTCATTTTCGTCGCTCCAAATGACCACGTGAAAGCAAAGACTGTATCTGCAATTCACGAATGTCGAGCGCGTGGTGCAAAGATCATTCTCATTCACGAAGAAGGAGATGAGATCGCTCAGGAAGGCGATGTTTGTATCTCGGTTCCACCGGTACACAACCTTGTTTCGCCTCTGTTGACCGTTGTTCCTTTGCAGTTGATCGCTTATCATACAGCGCTCGCCCTAGGTTGCGATGTCGACCGGCCAAGAAATTTGGCGAAGTCCGTCACTGTTGAATGAAGCGTTCACAGAATAGTGAAGCGTTGTTCGTTCTCCTTCCAGTTGAAGGGTTTGTAACCTAAGCTGTGCCGCGTGTGGCGCATCTTGACAATGCCAAGTTTCCTCTTGACATCGTCACCAGAACGCTCCATCACAAGATGCAATACGCCGTCTGAAAGATAATCTTCTACGCCATACTCACCGAATTGCTTGTGGTCTTCTCCAGTCATTTCACAGATGAAGAATGATGTCAAGCCGAGCCTTCGTACTGCTTCGAAAAGACGGAAAATTTCGTCACGAGGATTTTCCATTTTTGTGAGGGTGAAGAACGCCCCGAGTGAATCGAAAACGAGAAGTTCGAAACCAATCGCTTCTCGATACGATGTCAGTTGCTTGATGAGTTGGCCCATCCAATCGACACGATCGCTCATCCCTTGCTTGTCGAGTTCAACACGCAAGTCGGAAAGATCGATGATTGCGATTCGGTTTCGAACTCGAGCATCATCCACGTTCATGCCCATGTTGGCCATGTGGGAACGCAGCGAATCCTTGCCTTGTTCGAGGGTGACGTAGATTCCACTTGTTTCACCGTAAAGCACTGCGTTGTAGAGCATAGAGAAAGTCAAACTCGACTTCATTGCACCCGACGCACCAGCCACAATACAAATG
>DAPR01000069.1 GCA_002502605.1 Euryarchaeota archaeon UBA258 | reverse complement strand
GGCTCGGCCGGAATTGAACCGGCGATCTTCGCCATGTGAAGGCGACGTCATAACCCCTAGACCACGAGCCCTAAGGTAGTCTGTCCTAAAGCACCGATGATATAAGCCTCGCCGTTGGCTTGCTTGGACCCTCTTCAGCGATGGTCATTGAGATGAACCATGCCTACTTCGAGTCGGTCGTGTGTTGGATGCACCTCCACCAATAGAACGGGCACAGAGAGCATGGGTGCCAAATCTTCGGCCAACGAGAGAGGAACCTCAATGCGTTCGAATTGAGCATCATAACGAATCCAACCGTCTAAGATATTCAATGCCTTTTTCAGTTCTGCAACATCATCTTGAGCGTCGTCAAGCATGGTTGGAATCGCTCCAAACAGGATGGTGTCGTCTTCGCTCAACACTTCATACGGACGGAGAGTTGCTTGACCTCTTCGGCGGAACCTTGCCCGCAATTGACCTGCATCTTTGTAGCGCGCAGAACAAAACTTGAGGTGGAAATCAAGGGGTTGTGCTGCATCTTTGAGCCGTAAGGCCAAATCGGCAGATCCTTCCGCTGCGGCAGTGATACCGCCGCTAAGATTGAAGCCCCGAACATCCATGTTGTCTTGGTTTCCAACTGTGATCTCGAGTTCGTTGAGGTTGAGGAATGAAACTGGGGAATCGTGCAATTGATTGAGCAAGGCAAACAACTGTTGCTCTTTGTCTGGCTCACACGGCAACTCGACACCCACCTCAATCCCAGCATCAACACATGCCTGCATCACTGCAAGATATTTGTCAACCGTTCCATCGAGCAGATGGAATCGAATTTCATCAAGACCAGCATCACCAAAACGTGATGCATGTTCGATTTGGAATGGAATCGAAGTGTAAAGGTGAATGTGATGTTCCTCACCAAAGGCTGCTTTGAGTTGCTTGACAGCTTCCAGAGACCGTTCCAAATCCAACATCGGATCGCCACCGGTGATTCCAGTCCCTGTTGCTCTCATAGCATGGCCTTCCTCGATCACTTCGTCCCATGTAGAGCATCGACGTTCGTTGGCAAACATGTCGGGCGATTCACGGCGGTTATCCGAAAGAGGACAGTAATCGCAGCCCCAATGGCATTTCCCCGTCACGAAGAGGACCAGTTTACTTCCCATTTGACATTGCACACAGCCTTCCGCTTCTCCCTCTTCTGCAGGGAGAATTTCGGTCGCCATTGGTAGCAAGGTCGCCATAGAACTCAACCTGTCCTACTAGCGATGTGGTTTCAAACCGTCGCTGCTTCTTGGATGATAATCAATCATCAGCACGGGCGAGAAGCCAGCGGTGGAACCGCCGATCAGTGGTCAACTCAGGGTGAAAGGTCAGGGCCATACGAGCACCATCAAGCACACCCACAACTTCGGTGTCCAGATGAACAATTGCTTCACATTGGACTGAAGAGGACTCAAAGCGAGGGGCACGGATGAACACGCCATGAAATGCTTCGCCTTCGTTCTGGCTATCGATTGGACTCACCGGAAGTGGGCGATGATTGAAGCGATCTGCTTGAGCAACATGCGGTTCAAAAACGGATCCATCCGGCACCTCAAGATCAACTGAAAGTAAGGCCTCAAACGATTGGCGTTGGCGACCCCACGCATTTCGAGAAACGCTTGTCGCAATGTAGGGTTCTTTTTCGCCCCCCGGCGATGCTAGAAGAATGGCCCCCGCGCAGGTCCCTAGGACTGGGCGGTTTGGGTGTTGGTCCATCCACATAAACAAAGCTGGGAGCAAAGCCTCACTCTCACTGGCTTTCCTCATTGCGGTCGATTCTCCACCTGGCAATACAAGGGCGTCTAAATCCCCGTCCACTTGGTCACCTCGCCTCAGTTCTACAACTTCAACTGAGACTCCCAATTCCTGAGCCGCACCATGCAACGCTTCGATGTGTTCATGTCGGGCGCCTTGCAGCATAGCTAGGCCAACACGCACCATAGTGTGACCAAACGGACCCACCCTAAGAGGGCAACGGATTCTCATTCCATCGCAATTGATGATGAGGTGCGAGGTCGTGGAAGGTAGTGTGTTGAAAAACCTCCGAGCAGTGCAACGACCAATGGGGTACGACGGAGATTGCTTTCTTGTGCCAGGCCCGGTGCGCATGGGTCAGCCATGCTTAGATGCAATGGCAACCCCTGTGATGACTGCAAGAGGTGCAGAGTTTCGAGACGAGATGGCGAAACTGAATTCTGGTCTTCGCTATGCGTTCAACCTCAGCCCTTCTTCACCTGTGCGTAAATCACAATCTTGGGAAGGTGAAGATGGCTACAAGGTGATTGTCGTGTCGGGGAGTGGCACAGCTGCCATGGAGATGGTCATCGCGAATCGGTTTCGCCCCAACGACCTCGTTCTCGTCCCGACCAATGGAAAGTTCGGGGAACGTGTTGCTGAAATTTGTAAACGATTCTGCAATGTCAAACATCTCAAGGGCGAATGGGGAAGGGCATTTGATCTCGGAGAAATCGAACGCCAACTTGAACGTAAGTGCTACGAGGCCGTTCTCATTTGCCACAATGAAACGAGCACTGGAATCACCCAGGATGCAGAATCAATCGCTGAAATGTGCACACGCCATGAAACTCCATTCATTCTTGACGGCATCACCTCCGTTGGTGGCATGCCGGTTCATCCTCTAGAGTGGAACGCTGAAGCCGTTGTCATGGGTGCACAGAAATGCACAGCAGGCCCATCAGGAATTGCGGCAGTGGCCATCAATCAGAACTTTGTCGAGCGAGTGGAAACGATTCGAAAACAAGGCGATACGAATCCACTGTATTACTTCGATATGATTCCCGCCTTGAAAAAGGGAGATGACGATCAAACGCCTTGGACTCCAGCAATCAACCTCGTCATGGGCTGGAGTGCTGCTCTGGAAGGTCTGCAGGAGGAAACGAATGATGCAAGATGGAATCGATGCGCCCACATGGCCAAAGGAGTTCGGTCGTTGTTCACCGACCTTGGCTTCGAACTCCTCGCTGATGCATCAGGTCGCAGCGCATCTGTGACGGCCATCATGTATCCCGAGGGCATTGATGACACCTGGCGGACGCGTCTCAAAGACGAGTTCAACACTCAAGTGATTGGTGCACAAGACCATTTGAAGGGTAAAATGTTCAGGGTTGGTTCGATGGGGGAAACACCCGTCGAAGAGATGGTTGAAGGCTGCGTCAGAATGCTCGAATGCTTCCGAGCCTGCGGTCATGAACTTCCAGCAGTGGATGTTGCCGCCTATTTCTGAGGGTCCGATATGGCTAAAGCAATCGTTCTTGGTCGCTTTCAACCCTTTCACAGCGGTCATGCCTTCCTCGTTAAGAAGGCAGCTGAACTTTACCCTGATGAACCCGTTATGATTGCCATTGGCTCTGCACAAGCTGAGTGGGAACCGCACAATCCATGGTCTGCTCAGGACAGGGAATCGATGATTCGAGCCTGGGCTGACTCAATGGAGTTCGAGGTGCAACTATGCACCATCGAAGACATCAACGACCCTCCAAATTGGGTTGGTCACGCTCGTCAACACCACGGTGAAGGCACGTTGGTCACCTCTGACGCAGCAACCTCGACCCTTTACGGTGAAGCTAACTTCCCAGTTCATAATGTGGATTTGAACGAACGGGAACGCTTGGAAGGGTGGAGGGTTCGTCAAACTGCAAAAATGCTCTCAACAGTGTACGATGACGATGCTGTTATTGAGGTCCTCTGTGCAAGCGTTCCGAGGGAAGTGGTCGATTGGTTGATCAGCAACGATGCGTTATTCCGGCTCTCGACGTTTGAGACGGGCGTCCATGCTGGATGATCACTTCTTGCCAAAGATTTTCTTTTTAGCATCCTTTTTGATTTGTTCTTTGACAACATCTCGGACCTTTGCCTCGGCCTTTGCTTTGACGGATTCTGAAAGTGCAGTGACTTTTTTCTTTGCTGCATCCTTGAGCGGTTTCGTGGCTTCATCAACGACGTTTCGTTTGATGCTCCCTGCGGCTTCTTTTGCAGCAGTTTTGGCCGCTTTGCTTGCGGCGCCTGCTGCCTTCCCTGCTAATTTCTTGACCATGATGCACGATTCACACCATCGCTGATGAAGGTTTGCTCCTCAATCTTCGGAGGCTACAACAACCCGTGCAGCGGTGAGAACCCTTTGTTTGTACATGTAGCCTGCCTCGAGTACATCCACCACGTGGCCTGCCTCAAACGCCTCTGATGCTGGAATCGTGGTGATTGCCTCCATCTTTGCTGGATCAAATTTCTGCCCCTTGGCTTCAATCGCCAAGACACCATCTGCTTGGAGTTCATGCCACATTTTATTTCTCGTTAAACGCAGACCTTGTGCTAAGACGCCTTCATCGTCTTCTCCAACGTTAGCAAGCGCTCGGTCGACATCGCTCAAAACAGTCAACATTCGACGGGCAAGACCCATGCCACTGTATTGGATCAGTTCTGCTTTCTCTGCCATGAGGCGCTTTCGTACATTCTGTATTTCTGCGTCCTTGTATGCGATTTCTTTCTCAGCAGTTTCTGCTCGAGCGAGGGCGACATCCAAGGGGTCCTCAATTTCGATTTCGACCTCCTCCGCAAGGTCCATCGTTTCCATGCCTTCTTCGATGATTGGAACTTCGTCATCCACAACATCGTCTTCGCTCATGCACCAACCGTGCATCAAGTGGTCTTTGAACCCCTCGTTCAGGCTTTTAGAAACGCTTCAAGGTTCCACGGGCCATGCCCCCATTCCTTGGCAGGCAGGTGTTCACGCCCGATGATGCCGACAAGGGCAGGCTCTCCAAGCCAGCGGGTGATGGCGTGGACAAGTGTCCGACTGGCTCGGTTATGCGCTTCATAGGTTGGAACAATTTTAGGGTCCTCTTTCTCATCAAGGGTTTCACCAAGTTCTTTTCTTCGATCCATCCAATCAAGACAAACCGATTCAGCGAACTCATCTTCGGGAAGACCTGCAAGGCGGCGAGTTGTTTCATTCCAGGTGTCTTCACTGTACAAAGCGTCAACATGAGGCACTGGTTTACCGGTGGCAACATCGAGATAGAGGAAGGCGCGGCCTTCCCAGACCTCCCATGAACCAGGGCTCGCATAATGCATGAGATGGAGCAGTCCTGTCGCTCCGTCACGAAGACTTGAGAGGCCCTCGAGGATGGTTGGATCTCCTTCGACGGTGCAGGTATCCATCCAATCGAGAAGTTCTGCTTCAGCATCAATGTCGAAAGGTCGTTTTAACCTTGAATCAGCGGGCGGACGGATGTGGCGGAATTCTCCTTTTTCCATTCCCGAATAGAGGGCTTGCCATGACAAATCTACGAGCGTTTGCAACGCAGGACGATTCACTAAAAGAAGCACCAACTCAAGGCCCATGACTTACTCCAAACCTTCGACCCGTTTGATGCCATCGGCTTTTGAGGAGTGGAAAGAAACTCCTTTCGCTTTTTTGAACAGGCAACAGCATTGAAGAATGCGCGCCGCGCCGTTGCGATTGGAGGGTGTTGTTGTGGCCACGATTAAGGAGCAAATCGATTTGATTCGCGCCGAGATCGACAAGACCCAGAAAAACAAGGCTACAAACGCCCACATAGGCAAACTGAAGGCGAAAATCGCGCAGTTGAAAATCAAGGAAGAAAAAGCCCACGCTCACTCGAAAGCCAGCGGTGGTGGCAAAGGGTTTGAAGTGAAGAAATCAGGTGATGCAACCGTCGCACTCGTAGGGTTCCCATCGGTTGGTAAATCCACACTGATTTCGCAAGTCACTGACGCTCACTCTGAGGCAGCAGGCTATGCCTTTACCACCCTCACCTGCATCCCCGGTGTTATGGAACACCGTGGTGCTAAAATCCAGATTTTGGATTTACCTGGATTGATCAAAGGTGCTGCGGAAGGAAAAGGTCGCGGTCGAGAAATCCTCAACGTGATTCGCAGCGCAGACATGGTGCTCTACATTGTCGACCCGTTCCAAGACGCTCACTTCAATGTCCTTCACAGAGAATTACACAACGCTGGGTTGAGGTTGAATGAGACTCGACCCCCAGTGTTCATCAAACGAACAGAGAGAGGCGGAATTGATGTTCGAACAACCGTTGAACAAACTCACCTTACCAACGAAGATATGGGGGACATCATTCGCTCGTTTGGCTTTACCTCAGCGATTGTAACCTTACGAAACGACACCACTGCCGAACAAATTGTTGACTGTTTAGCTCAAAATCGGATTTACGAAAAAGCAGTGATTGCCATCAACAAAATTGACATCGCTACCGAAGAAGAATTGGTGCACGCTCGTTCAAATCTTCCCGAGGATTGGCCAGTGATGAGAATTTCTGCATTCAAGGGAATTGGATTGGATGAACTCAAGGATTTCATCTACGACAACTTAGGGTTCATGAGGGTGTTTTTGAAGCCTCAAGGTCAAGAGGCAGATTTGGAGGAGCCCCTGATCGTGAAAGACGATTCAACCGTCGAACACATCTGTAACCAGCTGCACAGGGATTTCGTGAGGAAATTCAGATACGCTCGAGTCAAAGGCCCGAGTGCTAAATTCGATTGGCAACGTGTTGGCCTCGACCACCTGCTCAAAGATGGTGATTTAGTCACCATCGTTGTGAAGCGGTGAAATCAATCCCAGATGCCCATGTCCATTCGGGCGTCTTCAGTAGCGTGGATTTTTGGGTCCCAGCGTGGTGACCAAACGAGATTGATGTGAACTGAATTGAGTCCTTCAGTCAGCAGTGCGGCCCGGTGAGTTGCAGCCATGATTTCCGGAGCTGCAGGGCACCCCGGAGAAGTGAGCGTGAGATCGATTTCAGCATGAAGGCCCTCGTCTTTTGATTCGAAACGGACATCATAAACAAGACCTAATTCGACAATGGAAAGTTCCAATTCGGGGTCTTCAACTTCGTCCAAATGGTGCATAACTTCTTCTTTTTCGACCATCATTATGCCTCCAAACCACGGATTTCCAGCATGACCTTATCGAACATGTTTCTAAACCCATTGGAACGACTCGGTGAAAGGGAGTTCAAAACCCCCATTTCCTGAGCAAAGTCAGGGGAAAGCAACAATGCTTGGGCAGGGGCACTGCCGTTAATCGCAATCGTAAGAATTCCCATTAGACCCTGAACCAGTTGTGAATCTGCGCCACCAGAGATCAAAACTTTTCCTTCTTGGAGAACAACATAAACATGGGCTTCTGATTGACAACCGACGATCCGTGTGGTGTCGCTCCATGAATCAACGGGGAGGACAACGACTTCATCCGCCATTTCAAAGACCATTTCTAACCGTTCCATCTGGTCTTCAACGTCTTGAAATTCTTCGATTAACTCAACCAGTTGAGTTGGGTATGTCATGCAAACCGCTCCAAAATTTTCTTGACTTGAGCGACAAAGGATTTCGCTTCGTCCATGGTGTTGTAAAAGTAAAATGATGCTCTTACGGTGCTTGAGATTCCGAGTCGGGTCAACAATGGTTGAGCGCAGTGATGGCCCGTGCGAACTGCGAATCCTACCGCATCGAGCAAATGTGCAAGGTCTTCGCTGTGAAGAGTAGGGTGCAAAAAAGAAACAACTGCACTGTCTTGATCGTCATGGCGACCGTACACTGTCATACCGAGCGAGCGCAGTTCCTTGGCCGTGTACCTCGCTATTTCGAGCAGGCGTTTGTGTTCATGTTTTAGGTCCAATTGTTCCATCCATCCAAGCGCGGCATCCCAACCAATCGCTTCTGCGATTCTGGGCGTTCCGGCTTCGAATTTATGTTCATTCGTTTGGTAGGTCGATCCCTCGATGGTCACCGTCTGGATCATATCTCCACCGCCCATGAAGGGTTCCATCTCCTCGAAGACATCTGGCCGAACTAAAAGGGCTCCAATTCCGGTAGGACCACACATTTTGTGGGCGGAAAAAGCCATGAAATCAGGGCCAAATGCATCGAAATCAATGCGATCATGAGGAACACCTTGAGCGGCATCGATGAGGACCTTGGCTCCGGCATCGTGAGCGAGTTGAATGATGGTTTCGAGTGGGTTTCGAACCCCCAAGACGTTCGATGTATGAACAACACAGACCAACTTCGCGCCTTCGAGCGATGCTTCGTAGACTTCCATGTCCAATGAATAATCATCCAACACGGGAACATAGCGAATTTCCACGCCTCGTTCTTCGGCTAACATTTGCCAAGGAACGATATCTGAATGATGTTCCATTTCCGTCAGTACAATGGCGTCGTCTTTGGTGAGGTTGGCCCGACCCCATGCGTGCGCAACCAAGTTGATGGCCTCTGTTGTGCCGCTTGTGAGGATGGCACGTTCAGCGTTGAACCATGTCTTGAGCCTGGTACGGCAGCCTTCGTAGCCATCGGTTGCTTCGCCAGCCAAGGTGTGCACTGCTCTGTGGACATTGGCGTTTGATTGAGTGTAATAATCGTTCATCGCATCAATGACAACTTGAGGTTTTTGAGTGGTTGCAGCATTGTCGAGGTAGACCAACGGGTGGCCATGGACCTGACGTTGAAGAATTGGAAAGTCATCCCGCAAAGCCATGCAATCACCGCTTAAGTTCACATTCAAGGTGCACCGTCAACCGTGTGCGTACCTGTTCGGTCAAGGCGTCATTCTTTAGATTTGAAAACGCATCAATAAGGAAGCCGTTGACGATCATTGATTCTGATTCTTCAAGGCTGAGACCACGAGACATCAGGTAATGCAGTTGAGAAGGATCGATCGGGGCGCTGGCGGCCCCGTGTGCAGCAGAGACATCATCGGCCAAAACTTCGAGCTCGGGAATTGCTTCGGCTCGGGCTTTTTCTGAGAGCAAGAGATTCCGGAACACCTGTCCAGCATCTGAACCATCAGCACCTTCCGCAATGGTCAACAAACCTGTGGCGACGAAGTGGCTGCTTCCTGAGCAAGCGGCATTGGTCACCAAATCAGAGTCTGTATGTCCGTGGAGGTGGTGGATTTCGATGTGATGATCGTCATGCCGAGCACCTTGACCGTGTGCGGTGACGGCTTGGCGAATTGATGAGCCAGTGCCGTTGAGGGTGGTGCGCAAATCGGATTTGCAATTGAAGCCACCAACCGAAAGGGTAGCGCTTTCAAACGAAGCATCACGCTCAACAATCCAGTCATCGCATCGCAGAAGTTTGGTGTTGGCATCGAGTTCGTTGATGAATCCGAAGCCGAGATTTGCATTTGGATGCACAGTGCCCGTGATGTGAAGGCCACACCATCCTGATTCTCCAGTCAAGTGAACCAAAACGGTTGCGTCCCCTTTGACGTTGAGGTCAAGATGGCCAACTGCAATGTGGCCAGAGGCTCGAGCGTGAACATGAATTGTTTCGCCCGTGCCGTTGATGTTCAACCGTTGCGAGGAACCTTTGAGTTCTTTGAGGAAAACACGCGCAATGTCTGCAGAAGTGTCTGCGCGGGTGAAGGATGCTTCATCATGTCCTTCAACAGTGAACGAAATGCCATCTGCATCGGGGAGTTCCTCAACTTTCGTTGGATGGATTCGGGGCCAAGGAGTATACCGCCACAAATGAGCCGAACGCGGAGGGACTGCCATTTGTTGATAACTCATCCAATGGACCCCTCCATCTCCAATTCCAAGAGCTTGTTGAGTTCAACTGCATATTCCATTGGCAACTCTCGAGTAAAGGGTTCAAAGAATCCGTTCACGATGAGACCCATTGCTTCTTCTTCGGTAAAGCCGCGACTCATGAGATAGAACAACTGATCACCTGAAACTTTGGAAACGCTTGCTTCATGTTCGAGGTCTGCCGTCGAATTTCCGATTTCCATTGTCGGGTAGGTGTCGGAGCGGGAGGATTCATCCAAAATGAGGGCATCACAAACAACTTTTGATCGGCACCCAGATGATTTTGGCATCACCTGTAGCATTCCACGGTAAGACGAGCGTCCGCCGTTCTTGGAAATCGATTTCGAGAGGATGTTGGAGGTTGTGTTTGGTGCCAAATGGTGCACTTTAGCGCCTGTATCTTGGTGTTGACCGTCTCCTGCATAAGCCACCGAAATCACCTCAGCATGCGCTCCTTCCCCTTTGAGAAGAACGGATGGGTACTTCATGGTTAATTTTGAGCCAATGTTACCGTCGACCCATTCCACGGTTGCATTCTTGTGAGCAACACCTCGCTTTGTAACGAGGTTGTAGACGTTACTGGACCAGTTTTGAACTGTAGAGTATCGTATTTTTGCACCTTCCATGGCAATCAATTCGACCACTGCCGAATGGAGTGAGTCTGTTGAGTAGCTTGGGGCTGTGCAGCCTTCCACATAGTGAATGGAGCTGCCTTCATCTGCGATGATCAGGGTGCGTTCGAATTGACCCATGTTTTTCGCATTGATTCGGAAGTAGGCTTGAACCGGCATTTCCACATGGATTCCCTTTGGAACATAGATGAACGAACCGCCAGACCAAACGGCCGTGTTGAGCGCTGAGAATTTATTATCGCTGTGAGGAACGACGGTGCCGAAGAATTTCTTGACCAATTCAGGATGAGTTTTCAATCCCGTGTCCATGTCAAGGAAAATGACGCCCTGCTCTTCTAGATCTTCACGGATTGAATGGTAAACTGCTTCCGATTCATACTGAGCAGTCACGCCACCAAGCCACTTCTGTTCTGCTTCGGGAATGCCTAAGCGATTGAATGTGTTCTTGATGTCGTCAGGTACATCATCCCAATTCTTTTCAGTTTTGTCAGAAGAGCGAAGGAAGTAGGTGACGTTCTCGAAGTTGATCGACTCAAGCAAGTTGCAATTGCCCCAATCTGGCATCGCACGGGCCTCGAAATGACGGTATGCTTTGACCCTGAGGTCAGTCATCCATTCGGGCTCATTTTTCAATGCTGAAATGTCACGGACAACCTGCTCCGAGAGGCCTTTATCGAACCTAATCGTGGCGTTTTCGGGGTCGTGGAATCCATAGCGATAATCGCCAACTGCTTCGAATGCTTCCTCACTCATCATCTCACCTCATGCTGCAACGTCGAGCCAATCATAGCCGCGCTCTTCAAGTTCTAATGCCAATTCAGGGCCACCTGTTTTGACAATTGCGCCATCAATCATTGCGTGAACAAAGTGAGGCTTCACATGGTCCAACAACCGTTGGTAGTGAGTGATAATGAGGCAACCTGCTTCTGGTGCAATTTTGTTGATGCCTTTGGAAACAATGCGCAAAGCATCGATGTCGAGTCCGGAATCGGTTTCATCCAGCAAGGCTAGGTTTGGCTTGAGAAGCAACATTTGCAAAATTTCTAAACGCTTTTTCTCTCCGCCGCTGAAGCCGTCATTGACATAGCGGGAGAGGAAACTTTTGTCCATCTCCAGTTCCGCCATTGCACCGTTGAGTTCTTTTCGGAAGGCGCGGCCCTTTGGAGGATCGTCTCGAACAGAGGCAACCGACTTCTTCAGGAAGGTTCCAACTTGAACACCAGGGATGACTGCGGGGTATTGGAACGAGAGGAACATACCCGCTCTTGCCCGTTCAAAGACCGCTAATTCTTCCAACGGTTGGCCCTGGAAGTGGATTGTCCCTTGGGTGATTTCGTAGGCTGGGTGGCCCATAACGACGTTTGCGAGGGTGGACTTACCGGCTCCGTTCCGACCCATGATGACATGGATTTCACCTCGATGGATGGTCAGATTGAGCCCCTTGATGATCGAAGTTCCTTCGACGCTCACATGAAGATTTTCAACCCGCAACATCTCTTCGCTCATCGCCACACCCACTCCCCCCTCACGCCTCTCCCTTATCAAGTGCTGTAGGGTACTGCACACGAAACTAAAAAAGAGGTTTCACCGGTTTTATTCGTCTTTACATGCCATCTCATGTTTTTTCAATTTGACTCGATGCTCTCTGGGAGAAAGTCCATGCCCTCCTTTACGCATCCAAGTTGGCAATCTCCCGCCCAAGAATTGATTTGATTTTTTTCACCCCATGACGCAACAAGAAGCCCCGTGTTAAGGCTCGAATGCCCTATGCTTTA
>DAPR01000014.1 GCA_002502605.1 Euryarchaeota archaeon UBA258 | reverse complement strand
TCAATTGACCCTCACGAACAACGGGTCCATACCGCTCATGATTGCCGGTGCATTTCTCTCATTGGACTTCCTTTTGTTGGATGGTGGCATTGTCAACGCTGACTACGATTTGATTGGACAGGTGATGCTTGCTTCACTTGTTCTTTCTGGATTAATGGTCGCTCGTTGTCTTTTCCAGAACAACCGATCAGCCAAAATCAAGGGTTTAGAAGCCATTGAAATGTCATCCTAGATTCAAAGCCATCAACCAGGTGGGCTGTAACCAAATTGGTTGAAGATGTAATTCTAAAAATTCAATCTGTAAAGAAAAATTTAGGGGTACTCAGACGACGTGACGGTGTCAACGCCACATGCCTAGAGTGTCTCGCAGGGCCGGTTCGAGCGTGCTGTGCTCGAACCTGTAGCCGAGTTCTTGCAGTCGAGTCGGGGCCACTCTACCACTGTCAGTGGTCAATGTGACACCCATTTTACCGAACAGAATCCAAACTCCAAATGGTGGTGTCGGGATGAAGGCGGGACGTCGAAGCACTTTGCCCAACACCTTGGCGAATTTCTTTTGACGCACGGCTTCAGGTGCGGCTAGGTTGTACGCACCTTCGCACGCCTCAGTCATCAACAAGTGATGCATAGCATAGATTTCATCGTCCATTGAGATCCAAGAAAGCCACTGTTTGCCTCGACCAATCGGTCCGCCCGCTCCCATCTTGGCCGGTAGGAGCATTGTGCCCAATCCCCCGCCTGTGGCATCTAAGACGATCCCTGCCGTCCTCGAGTGGAGAGTGCGGATGCCTGCATCCTTTGCAGGTTGAGCAGCAGCTTCCCAAGCAATACAGGTTTCAGAGAGAAACCCTTCGCCCGGAGAGGATGCTTCGGTGAGTTCTTCATCACCACGGTTGCCATAGAATCCAATAGCGCTTGCAACCAAGAACACTTCAGGCTTTTTCTTTAGCGATGCGAGGGTCTTTGCGAGCAATGCTGTGCTTTCAGTTCTGCTCGTTTTAATCAGTTTCATGCGAGCTTTGCTCCATCGTTTGTCACCAATACCGGCGCCGCCCAAATGGATCACGGCGTCAAAACCTTCCACAGAAGAAGCATCAAGGGTGCCGTTCGCAGGATCCCATTGCAGTTCTTGAGCCCCCTTCTTTGGTGTCCTTCGGACCAGTCGCCATACTTCATGCCCTCCAGTGTCGAGGAAGGCGACGAGTTGCCTTCCAATCAGGCCAGAGGAACCAGCGATGAGGATTTTCTTGCGCGCCAGGTGTTTGAATTCCTTGTGCCTTGCAATGTCACGTGTCAATCGATTTCCTCTTGCGGTGAACATCCGATGTATGCGCTTGTGGATGCTTCGGCCAGCAACGAGGCGCCCGAGAGCGCCGAGTGGGACACTGAAATTGACCGTGTCTTCGACCCTGCAGGTCCCGTCGTCATTTTCAACAAAAGCATGAACGTGATGCCAAGATTTGAATGGTCCTTTGATCATGTCATCTTCAAACGCATGTGGAGGATTGTACCCCTTGTGACGTGCGATCCATTGCAACTTAATTGGTCCCATAGGGAAGCGAAAGATGCGTTCGGAACCGTCTTCCAATGTTGGGTCTGAGCGGACTTCTTCGACGTTCTCCCATGGCGGCATCAGTCGACGGAAAGATCCCTTATGCTCATGCCAATCAAATGTGGTTTTGACATCGTCAGGGACTTGAGTGGTGTGAGTGTACAACATATTGCGGCCTCCCGATTTCAATGACCAAACTCTTGCAAGTAAGGTTTGAGGTCGAATTTCCGTCGAGTGTTTTCAGACGACATGTAGCGGATTTTCCCGAAGATAGCGCGCTCTGGGCCCCAGGCGCGGTCGTGCCGTCCAAGAACCCAGAATATACCGGTGTAGGAGTTCGGGTCTCGTCCGTCGAGTGCATACGTGTCGTTGAGTTCAATCATCCATTCAGCAGCTTGTTCTGGCGATTCGGCCCATTCGAGAATGCGCTTCCCCCACAACATACGCAGGTAGTTGTGGATGATTCCTTTGCGGACCAACTGACGTTGGGCTGCGTTCCAGATTTCATCGTGGGTATCGGCGTTTCTGATTTGCTCCAACGTGTAGGTGGTTCGCTCATCGTCAGCGTGTTCGGAGAGGGTGATTTTGGCCCAGTTTGGTAATGAGTTGAAATCATTGTGTTCTGGGTTGTGGAACGCATTGTTGAATCCTAGTTCTCTCCAGGTGATGATTTGGTCGAGGAAGGCTTCAACTGGCTCAGGAAGGCCCCACCATCCAGCGCGGGCACCACGTCGTGATGCGTTGATGAGATCCGGCATCCATCCGTTCGTATCGAGGATTCGTCGCACAACTTCGACCGTTGAGAGATGACCGAAGTGAAACCACGGTGAAAGACCGCTTGTTGCGGGGTTCTTGACTTGATTGCGATCTTCATGGTAACGGTTCAAACGGTTTGAGAGGAACTCCCTCAGCATTCGAACTGCTGTGTTTCTACCGCCTTGCACGTTGGCGACGGGTGGGATTGAGTGGTCAATATCGAGTGTAGACAGCGCATCGAGGCCAGAAGAGCCCTGTTCACCAGCCCGCCACAGCCACTCAAAGGGCGTGACACCGAGTTTCGATTCAAGTGAGATGGCATTGAAAGCGTCGTCTTCCATCCACAATCCGTGACCTGATTGAACAGGCTCGTGCGACGGCCATGTTTCGATGCAATCGACGAAACGTTCGTGGACAAAACGTCTGAATCCATGTGCCGTGGGGTAGGCTCGATCGGTCCACGCCATTGGGAATACGCCGTTTGAATCCACGACCATAAACCTCAGCGGCAGAGAAACGGCTGCGCTTTCAACCGCTTTGCGAGGGAAATATGTTGGGAATTCATCGCTGATGACCATGACTGCATCTGAGGCAAGTTCGTGCAACTTTCCGATGTGACCGGAAATCGGTGTTTCGACCCAAGGGATGTAGCGAATCTTATTTTCTCTAAATGTGCGGATGTTGTCGAGCATGCCTTGAATCATGAAGGCGGTGATTCGGTCGTTTGCGAAGGCGTGGCGTGTTGAGATTTCTTCAAGCACCAAGAGGGGAACTTGGCGTTCTTCGGCTACTTGCGCAGCGTATTCGAGGGCTGCATTGCAATGGAACCGTCGGTTAGCAATCATCCAATACAGGACGTAATTCCCTTCATTGTTGAGCGGTTTCGTGTTGAGCGCCCGTGCCCGATCGCTAAGATTTGATTTCACGAACATCCACCCCAGGCTTCGGGCAATGTATGGAGAACATACGGGTGTCCACGGTCGGCTTCGTAATCGATGCTCGACAGTGCCTGCTTTGAATTCACTGCATTAAGAGCCATCTTGTGCATTGCATCGCTGATCCATTCAAGTGAAGAAAACTTCTCGACAGGCACAAAGCATGCTTCAGAAACCTCGTCGTTTGGCTGAGGTATTGCCTCAGGGGAAGCATCCACGAGATAGGCGATGAACAGCGCAGGTGTTCCATCAAGGAGGCGCTCTCGAACAGATTGGACCCCGAGAACCGTGCCATCAAGGCTGCATTCTTCTTTCAGTTCCCTCAGTGCTGCGTTGCGCGGGAGTTCGCCTTGATCGACGTAACCCTTGGGCAGGCCCCACCGTCCTTGGTACCGGCCATGGAGCTCCCGAACGAGGAGAACCGATCTGGCTCGGCGCACAATTGCCGCAACGCCCAAATCGCATTCTACACTGTGCATGTACCTCAATTTACAGAAAATGCGTATAAAGGACTGTTTCTGTGCCTACACGATTTGAAACAGGATTTTATAATGCAACTGGCGAGGTTCATCGCTATGTCCCAGTACACTGCACTCGCTGCACACATCAAAGCAGATGCCAACCTACCAACCGAATACGGAAACTTCCGAATGAGGGTGTTCGTCGACGATGAGGGGAGCGAACATTCGGTTCTCTCCGTTGGCCTCGAAGACTCCTCGACTGTACCAATCGTACGCATCCACTCAGAGTGCCTCACAGGCGACGCCTTCGGCTCGTTGAAGTGCGACTGTGGACCACAATTGCGAGCATCAATGGCTCGTATCCAGGAAGAAGGTTCTGGGGCTATTCTCTACATGCGTCAAGAAGGTAGGGGAATTGGCTTGGAAGCCAAGATCCGTGCCTACGCTCTTCAAGACCGTGGCCTTGACACACTCGATGCTAACCTCGCTCTGAACCTACCTGCAGACGCTCGCAAATACTCATTCTGCGCTGAGATGCTCACCAGCGTCGGAGTTGACGAGGTCCGCCTCATGACCAATAACCCGTTGAAGGTTCGAGGGTTGCGTACAAACGGCATCACGGTACACGAGCGAGTCCCTCACTTGGTTGGACGCTGCAAGTTGAACGATCACTACCTCTCCACCAAACAAAAGCGAATGGGTCATCTCATTCCTGAGCAGGCTTAACCCCCCCATGCTATAAAGGCAGAATTTGAGGCGAAGTCATGGCGAATCAACTTTCAGGTAAGAAGGCCCCAGAATTTACGCTCCCCGCATCAAGCGGTGAAACCTTCTCGCTCTCTGACTTCGACGGCAAATGGAAGGTCGTTTTCTTCTATGCCAAAGACGGATCTCCTACGTGCAAGCGAGGATGCTTGACCTTCAAAGAGCAGTATGACCTGTTCCAATCACTGACGCCTCCGGTCGAAGTCATTGGAATCAGTCAGGATTCAGTTGAAGACCATCGCCGGTTCAAAGAAGATCTCAATCTCCCCTTCCCGTTGTTGAGCGATCCCGAACGCCAAGTAGCCGATGCCTTCGGTGTCCCTGTGTTCTTGGGGCGATTCCCAGCAAAATCATCATTCTTGATCGGGCCAGATCGAACCGTACATTACTGCTACGATTGGCTGTTTAGGCCCCGCCGCCACGTTGCCCGAATCCTCGATGCCTTCAGTGAACTCTCCTCTGGGGGCTCAATGCAATGAACTGGTTCGAACTCTTCGAAGATGCGGGACTTTCCGAACGCGAGGCCCGCTCTTTGGTGATTCTCTCATCCTCCAAAGAACTCAAAGCGAGTGAATTGGCCAAAGAACTCGGTACGAATCGCTTAGATGCGTACAATTCTCTCTCTCGGTTGACCGAAATCGGGCTCGTGTCAGTGACTGCAGATCGCCCCATGCGATTCTCCTGTTCGTCGTTGCCTGTGCTGTTCAAACGTTTGCTCAATGAACAGAGAGAACGAATTGAGCGAACATCCAAAGCCTTTGATTCAATTATGTCAGGAGCGACCTCTGATTACGAGGAATCGACCGAAGAGGCAACTGAAGATACGAATGCCAAGTTTGCGGTCCTCAAAGGAAGGGAGCACATTCACAAGCGAATCGGAGAGTTTGCTGCGCAAGCGGAAGAACGACTCGTCCTCCTCCTTGGGCGGTTTGGAATCCTCCATCTGTGCAGATCGGTCGGGCTCGAAGAAGTCAACCTAGCGGCTGAGCGTGGCGTCATTGTCACCGTGTTGGCTCAACTTGACCGAAGAACCGTAAGGTTCTATGACCAACTCCATGAATCGATTGCAGTCCGACATTCAGACGAAGTGAACTCCCTTGGCGTTCTTCAAGACACTGGAAACGTCATTCAATTCCTTCACGTCGAAGAGAATCCAGTCGGACGAGGCCGTGACGATGCTGCGTTGGTTGTCAATTCCGAAGTGTTTGCAAGTTCACACAGTGACTTCGTAAACGCCATTTGGAACAAAGCGATTGACATTGAGGCGGCAAAAAAGCGATTCACGGAAGAACGAATCGTCGATCCGTTGCGACTTACGGTCGGGCAAGGCTCGTTTTTGGAACAATTCCGCATGGCACTCAAAGTGAGCGAGGATTTGCCGGAAGATGATGTCCCATTCAACCCAGAATCATTCCTTGCATCGAGCAGTGAAATCAACCAAGCTCGGGCCGCACTACAAGATGGCCGAATGAGCAGCCTGCATGAACTGGGCATTGACCTTGGTACTATGCTAAGGCAAGTTGGTCAACGCATTGGAGAGGAATTGTCGTTCAGCCTTCGCAAAATCGAAGGCCACGTGGAGTTCCTCAACGAACTGATGGACTGGTGGGAGCATGCTGGGCTTGGTGAACTGGACTACAACGCAGATCCATTTTTCCACATCATCGTCAACCTCGCCCATCCGGCAACCGATGATGATGATATTCTGCCGCTCTGGCAACTGGATGACGGCATCATCGAAGGCGCGTTGTTGGCGCGATATCCAGAGAACGGGAATGTTCGAATTCGCCGGGAAGCAGAAGGCAAAGACGCCTGGCGTTATACCCTCATCTTCATCGATGAATCTGATGTTGACCTTCTTGAGTGAAAACATCTCTTGATAAGCGGAACCAATGACTTCGTGCCATGAGAATGCTGACGTTTTTCCGTTTTATGCGTCAAATTCTCAGGAAAAAACCAGCGGACCTTGATTGGATTCAACGGCAAGGCCTCATAGCGGTGAAATTAGCGCAGATTTTCGCGCTCCGACCTGATTTGTTGGGGGTTGAAAAAGCCAGACAATTGCAACAACTCTACCAACATGCAGCATCGATTGCTTCCGAAAACCTTCACGAAACCATCGCCAAAAAAGCACCAAAAGGATTCATGGACGCCTTCGAGTCGATTGACGATGAGCCACTCGCAGCAGCATCGGTGGGGCAAGTCCACCGTGGAAAACTGAAGACTGGAGAGGAAGTGGTCATCAAATTCATCAAACAAACCAACGCTGTGGAATTCAAAAAGGAAGTCGTTCGCATGCGCCGGTGGCTTCGAATTTTCCTCATCTTTGCGCCAAAACTCCGCAAGGTCGGAAACCCAATGGCATTGATCAACCACGTCGCAGATTACACCTTGAGGGAACTTGACCTACAAAATGAAATCAAGGGGGCAGATGAACTGGCCGCAATCAAAGACTCGTTGAAAGACGACTTCAGTATGGACCTTCTGCGATTCCCGATTTATTATCCAGAGTTATCAAATTCAGACATCCTCGTTTCAGAATTCATCCAAGGCATGTCTCTAGAAGAGGGGATTGAAGAAAAAGCACTCACCTGGGATTTCTTGTTGCAATTCTTCAGGATTCACGGTGCTTACTTGTTCGGCATCGGCACCTTCCATGGTGATCTTCACCCCGGAAACTGCATCGTTGATGATGATGGAAAATTCGTATTCATTGACAACGGAGCAATCTGTCATGCGCCGAAAAGAGTCGCTCATGCACTCTTCCATTTCTTCGACCATTTATCTCGACAAGAAATGCAAGAAGCATTTGATGCCCTCCTGACAATGACCGATTTGAAACCCAACCCCAAGAGGCTAGCTAAGTATTACAGCACAATGACGGAAATTTACACCGATTTCGAAAAGAAGCCGGTTGGTGAACAAAGCCTCACCCGGATCATGATGAGGACGGTAAAGGCCGCTGTGGAGCATGCTGGCGCCACCTTCGGAGAAGAAGCATTCCCTATTATTCGCGCACTGATGTACCTTGATGGATTGGTCATTCGCACCCATCCGGATGCATTGCTCATCCAATCGATGGGTCCCTTCTTGGAAGAATTCCAGACAAAACTCAAGATTTGAGGGTGGGATGATGGCTTCAATTGCGGTAATCGGTGCAGGTTTATCCGGTCTTAGGTGCGCAACATTGCTGCAAGCTTCTGGCCATGATGTGCAGGTTTTCGAACGGTCAAATCAAATTGGCGGTCGCATGCAAACCGATGCAGTCGACGGTTTTTTGCTCGACCATGGGTTCCATGTGATGCAAACTGGTTATCCTGCTTCCCAACGTGCTTTCAATTTCCAAACCATGGAAGCCAAGGCGTTCGAACCAGGAGCAATCGTTGTTGAGCAAAAGAACAACGGTGCCAAATTTTGGACCATGGCCGATCCGTTTCGGCGTCCGTTTCAGGGCCTTTTGAGTGGACTCAACAGGTTCGCCTCACCCTTTGACCTGCTTCGAGTTGCACGTCTCCGATTTGCGGTTCGCAGAGGAAAGGTGAGTCGCGTGTTCACCGGAGAACACAACACTGCTTTGCAGTATCTTGAACGGCGTGGGTTCTCGCCGGCGATGATTGAACGGTTCTTTCATCCATTGTTTTCAGGAATCTTCCTTGAAGACGATTTACGAACCAATGAGCGGATGTTTCGCTTCGTCTTCCGAATGATGTCAGAAGGGCAAATGGTGCTGCCAAAGCACGGCATTGCTGCCGCACCAAAGCAACTGGCTCAACGGCTAGGTCAGGACCGGATTCATTTGAATTCCACAGTCGACATACGCAATGACACCGAGATGCTGGTCAACGGTGAAGAGCATTCCTTTGATGCGATCGTCAAAGCATTCAATCCCGCAATGGGTGAAGAAAAACGCCATGTTTGGACGCTTCATTTCGATGCTGAATCCTCTCCGCTCAGGACCAATCATATTCTTCTAAATGCAGGCGTCAAAAGCACAGAGGGCTTGATTGCGCATTTGGCTGTGCCCTCAGATGTCCAACCAAGTTATGCCCCTGAGGGCCGTTCCCTGATCACCATCACGGTTGTAGGTGAGCGAGCCGACGCCAGAGGGTTGAGGGATGCTTCCGCAGTCGAAGCAGCTGTACGAAGTGAACTTTCGACTTGGTACCCCGAGGTCAGCAAGGCTTGGCGTCTTCTTGCGGTGCAACATATCCAACACGCCCTACCAGAGATCGGAAAAGAAATCAATTTGGGAACAACCCCTCGCTCGAATGGATTTGAATGCGGAGATCATACGGTGCATGGTAGCGTCGAAGGTGCTCTCTCATCCGCAGAAACAACCGCTCAGAGGATTGAGGCTTATCTCAGGAAGTGAGCCGATGTTGTGCATTCATAACCCCGGTAGCGGAAAAGGCTCCTTCACTTCAGGTGCAGAGAAGACGCCTGCCAAAAAGATGGATTCGTGGGTTTGGCTTTGCTATGACCAACTGAACCTTGAACTGCTCCGAGATGTGTCCAGTCAACCTTCCAACACAGGCCTCATCCTCATTGAGTCAAGCACCAAAGGAAAGGCTCATCCCTACCATAAACAAAAACTCGCCTTCCTGCTTTCAAACATGCGCCATTTCGCAGTTGAGGCGGTCGATCAGGGCTTTGAGGTGCAGTATGTCATCACAGAGAGGTCCTACCACGAGGCCTTACGCCACCTCCATTCAACGGTCGGGCAGATTCACGCAATCGAACACGCTGAACGGTCGACTCGGATCGAAGTTCAGCCTCTTGTTGACGAGGAAATCCTTGTCGTCCATCCGCACAGAGGATGGCTCACAACACAAGCCTTGTTCACTGACAGCGTCGGCAACCAGCCACCCTTCCGAATGGATGCATTCTACCGCAATGTCAGGCGGAAAACCGGTTGGCTGATGCATGAAGGGAAGCCCATAGGTGGGCAATTTAGTCACGATGGTGAGAATAGAAAACCATGGAAAGGTGACCCGATGCCACCCTCGGCACCACATTTTGCAATCGATCATATTGACGAAGAAGTCACCCTTCTTGTCAACCGCTTTTTCCCAGACCACCCCGGTACTGCGAATTTATCCACCGTTCCCACATCACAACACGATGTGGAAAAAGCGCTAGCGTTTGCATCGGAATGCATGCCTCATTTTGGGACTTATGAAGATGCGATGTCGGCCACCAACAAAGGGCTGTTTCATACACGTCTTGCTCCTTTGATCAACCTCCATCGCGTGATGCCATCACAGGCCATCGAGTTGGCACTGGCGAGCGGGGAAGCCCTCAACAACGTCGAAGGCTTCGTCAGGCAAATGATTTGGCGGGAATATGTGCATCATATCCATGTGGTCACGGATGGTTTTCGTACCATAGACGTTGCTCGTACCCATTCCAGAAGGGATGCAAATTGGAACCGAGCGTCGCCTATTGGGCCAGAACTTCACCCGAACCACTTGGGTCAGCGTCAGCCATTACCAGCAGCTTACTGGGGTGAAAAAAGTGGTTTGAGTTGCCTTGACCGATCGGTGACCTCGGTCATGGAAGATGCTTGGACGCACCACATTCCACGATTGATGGTGCTTAGCAACATTGCCCATTTGCTCGATGTAGAACCAAGGCAACTTACAGATTGGTTTCATTTTGCCTTCATTGATGCTTTCGATTGGGTTGTGGAACCCAATGTCTTGGGCATGGGGACCTTTGCCACCGGTTCAGCGATGATGACAAAACCGTATGTTGCAGGGTCTGCATACATCAATCGGATGAGTGACCATTGCTCAACGTGTGAATTCCATCCAAAGAAAACCTGTCCAATTTCTCGTTTGTACTGGGCTTACCTCGCACGGCACCAAGATGCGTTTTCGGGCAATCATCGTCTATCAATGCCGATGCGCAATTTGAGCAGACGCAGCGAAGAGCAACAGCAAATCGACCACCAAACCTACCTGCGGGTCCAGCAAGCACTCACCAACGGTGAGACCCTTCACCCGAACGACCAGTGATTTAGCGATGAGCCTGCTGGCACGTCGGGCAGTGGTCAAGCCGTCTTCCTCCATAGCGGAGCCGAACGATCAACGTCGCACACTTTAGGCAGGGGCGCTCATTGCGGCAGAAGGCATAGTGGCGCCAGGTTCGTCTCGGCTCACCCCTTGCCTTTCCCGCTTTAGCAACGGCCTCGGGAACCGTGACACCCCCTTTCTTGTAGGCTTGCCAGGTGACGCTTTTGATGGCATTCGCCCACGCCCGCAATCGTTCTTCGGGTAAATCACAAGGCCGATCATCTGGGTGGATGTTGGCGCTAAACAGAATTTCTGAACGCAGGTAATTGCCCAATCCAGCAAAACTTCGCTGATCGAGCATCAACGTTGCCGCTTTCTTTCTGAAGCATTTTTTTGAAACCAATTGTGCATACAATGTGCCCTCATCAACTGCCGATTCAAGCACATCCGGGCCTAATGTGGAAAGAAACGAATGCAGATGCTCTTCCGCAGTTGGAATCAAATCGATGTCTGTGGCAGACCACAAGCGCACTGCGTGTTTTTCAGTTTGGAATTCCGCCCGGAGGGAGCGTCGCATTTTGTTCTCAGTTGTTTTGAGATTCACGGTCCATCGGCCGTACAATTGGTTGTGGCTGTACATCGTCCAGCCGTTTTGAAACCGAATCAACATGGCTTTGGCCACGCTGGTCACATCAACAACGGTCTGGCCTTTGATGAGGTGTTCTCTTCCGATGAAGGTGGAATACGGGAGTGAGGCCCGTTCGATGCGTTGGCCAACGAGGGCTTTGCCAATCCGGTCAGCAGCCCTTCGAATCTCGGGGCCTTCTGGCATGCCACACAATTTTTCAGTCTGCCTATCAAGATGTGTTTCGTTCGACCGATGAAGAAAAGAGCAAGCGCTTGTAGCCCACCTTATGGCGCAGGAGGTTGTGATGCTCGGGACAGGTAACGCGTTCCTTCCCTATGGTCGCTATCACTCCTTCGTCATGATCGACGGTAAACATGTGGTGGATTGCCCACCAACTGCTCTCGCCAGCTTTAGACGGGCTCAAGTGCCTCTCAGCGATATCGAGACCATCTTCATCACCCACGTACACGGAGATCATGTGTTTGGTTTTCCATTCTTTTTGCTTGAACGACGGTACATTTCAGATCGTGATTCAGTCATGCCGCTGACCATCGTCGCAGCACCAGGCGTAAAGCAACGCTTGGAGCAGTTGTGTGCTTTGGCCTACCCTGGAAGCCTCGAAGAGGTCTTTTCCAAAGTCAAATGGCGCGAGGAGCCTGAAGGTGAACTCGAGTGTGGACTCACTTGGCGACGGTTTAGGGTTCACCATGATGAATCGGTGGACCCGTACGGCTACCATTTCAATCCAGGCAAAGAGGCTAGTTTCGTCCATAGCGGTGATTCAGGGCCTTGTGATTCATTGTATGATGAAATGGCTCAGACGAGCATGGCGATCTTGGAGATGGGCCTGCCAGAGTGGGTTGAATCAGACCATCACCACAAACCATCAGATGTTGAAAAAATCGCAATACAATTACCTGAACTTCCGATGATCATTACTCACACTTACATCGATGAACCACACGAAAACCGAACTCCGACCGTGACCGACACATTTCCACATCATCCATCCAATGTGCACCATGCCCGCGATGAACTTCGGTTGAGTTGGGACGGTTTGAAATGGAATATTATCGATTGAATTCTGGGTTCGATTTTTTCCGGAATAAGGTCATTTTACCGAATTTTTTTCGTTATTTTTCGTATTTTTCTCGATTTTAGACCCGCCCTTATATCCTCTAAATCATCAATGCTTTACAATCCAAATTCAGTTTTGTGAATTGAAGCATAGGACATGCTTATGAGGGGGACTCGGACTCACGCATAATATCGCGCATCGGTCCATCCGACCTTTGCTCGGTAATGTAGGAATTGAGAGGAATCATCATGAGCGGAAACATCTTTGATGACTTCCTTTCACGAAAAACTCTGTTCGTTGACAAGGAAGTTCTTCGTCACGACTTCCGCCCCAAAAATCTCCCTCACCGGCAAAACGAAATCGAGAAATTGAGCTTCAACCTTGTCGAGGCGTTGAATGGACACATTCCATCCAACATGACATTGTATGGCGTGACCGGTGCTGGAAAAACAGCAGTGACTTCCTATGTTTGCGATGAACTCGAGGCAAAGGGAAGAGAGATCAACCGTCCAGTGCAGAGCATCATGGTGAACTGCCGTCAAATCGACACCCAGTATCGAGTTCTCAGCCACTTGGGCAATTCCCTCTTGGAATCTCATGAGATTGATGAAATCCCATTCACTGGTTGGCCAACAGACCGAGTGTTTGGAGAGTTGGTTCGCCGAATGGACAAGCGAGGTGGAGTGTTTGTTATTATCCTCGACGAAATCGATCATCTCGTACGCAAAGCAGGCGACGATTTGCTCTACAACCTCACCAGCATCAACGCTTCACTGAAGAGTGCTCGTGCGTGTGTCATCGGAATTTCCAACGATCTCAAATTCACCGACTTCCTCGACCCGAGGGTTCGTTCTCGGCTCGGTCAATCCGATGTGGTGTTCAATCCATATGACGCCATGCAACTTCAGAATATCCTTCGTCAAAGGGCCCAAGGGGCTTTGGTCGAGGGCGCCCTCGATGACAGCGTCATCGCACTTTGTGCAGCTATTGCAGCACAAGAACACGGAGACGCTCGTTGTGCTTTGGATCTGCTGCGCGTGTCCACTGAGAAAGCAGAACAATCTGGTGATGAATGCGTGACACAAGCACACGTGCGCATGGCCCAACACCAATTGGAAGCTGACCAAATGCATCCTGTTCTTTCCTCTCTTCCGAGCCAACAAAAACTTGTTCTCGCCTCAATTCTGCTGAATGAACGAAATGGATTGCGCAACATTCAGACCGGTGAAGTCTACGATGTCTATGCACAAGCCTGCCGCTACGTGCGCCAAAACCCTCTCACCCAACGTCGAGTCTCTGGTTTA
This sequence comes from Euryarchaeota archaeon UBA258, assembly GCA_002502605.1. Lineage (GTDB taxonomy): Archaea > Thermoplasmatota > Poseidoniia > Poseidoniales > Poseidoniaceae > MGIIa-L1. The sequence goes on along the minus strand of DAPR01000014.1, from coordinate 11,144 downwards.
ATCTCAAACCTCGACATGCTTGGTTTGATCACCGCTCGAACCGTGTCCCGAGGACGCTACGGGCGAACTAAGGAAATTAATTCATGCATTCCCCAAAACATTGACGCAGAAGGCATCATGGTTGAATCCGAAGCACAAATGAAAGAGGTCTTCGAGCGCCCTTATCGGCATCAATCCCGCCTCTGAAATCACTCTCCAAGCACATCACTCCTTCTTTTGTTGATTCGGTGTGCTTATATCCAAAAGGCAGGTGGCGCATCCTATGAGCAAAGATGAGAACGACGGTTCGAACAGCCTTATGACGGCAATTCTCAACCCTTCACGAGGCGTTTCCATGTGGTTCATTGCCATCGGGGCATGGGGTCTTTTGCTCGCTATTCTCAACATTTTGGGCCAAGCACACCCGACCTATCATTGGTCATGGGGCGGTATTCTCACCTTTGAAACGACCAATTTGGCGTTTGAGCCTAAATCAGACGGGATCCAAATCGTTCCATCTGATTTCGTCTTCATGGGCCTGTGTGGCGCACTTGCCGGTCTCGGATTGAAAACCATTGCATCTGAAGAAGGTGGCATTGGCGCTTTTGGAAAGAGTCTGATTGTGAATGATACATGGCCTGCCCTTGCAGACCCCGGCCACAAAGGCTGGTCAATGTTCGCAGCAGCATGGTGCCTTCTTCTTGGCTTTGCTTGCTACGCTTACTACGGCATTGTCCACATGGGTTGGACCGACCCTGGTGTCTACTCAGTGACCATCGCTCTCATTGCATTTGGATTTGCCCTCAAAGCATCAAGCAATGCACCAGAAGGCGACGAAAACCTGTCTTGAACACTTTCGTTCATCGCTTGAAGAACGGTTGATGGCCGTTTTTTCCAGTCAGTGCATCGTACATGCCAAGCAGCAATCCTTGCCATAGGGCGACGCTCCACCGGAAGGTGAGGCTTCGAATGCTCAACACGGCTCTCAACGTCGTTTTTCCTTCTCTTAACGCTCCACGGTTCACTTCTCCAAGGGGGCCGCGCCAGAGGATGAATTCATGCAGCACCATGAGCAGGAGCGTGCTCAGGAGTATTTTCGTTTGCCACCATTCCTGAGCCTCATCCCAATCCCAAGCATCCATTGTGATGGCTTTGTAGACGAATGGCAATCCTGAAATCAAAGCCGAAATCCATAGTGGGAGTACGGTCAACACAAGCGTTGAACTGCCGATGAAATCCAATCCAGGTCCGATTCGCTTTCTTCTCGGGAAATGACGCACAATCCGGACGTGGGCTCTTGCATCCCGTCTCCGTTTTGCGAGGAATCGTTTTCGTTCTTTTTCAGGCACATGCGCTACCACAGCCGATGGGGCATACACAATCGAACCCCCATTTCCAATGAGGCGAAGACTAACTTCCATGTCCTCGGCATGGTACCACTCTGGATTGAAACCGCCTATGTCCAACAGAGCTTGACGGTGGAACATCGAGCAAGGACCGTTCGCTAGACTCGTTTTTCGAGGTCGAGCACGGTATTTCCTCGCAATTTCAACAGACCGGACACGACTGACAACATCTCCAGCATGGCCGAAAACGGTTCTCCCTGTTACAGCAACAACCGTTTCAGTCTCATCCAATGGTTCAATTTCTGAGACCATGGTCTCGATCCAATCAGGTTCTGGCCGCACATCGATGTCGGTGATGGCGACCCATTCGCCTTTGGCGACATCCACTGCCAATTGCCTGCCAGCGGACAGGCCTTTGGCTTCCTGGGTGAACACTCTGATTGGAACCTCAGATGTTTCATCATGCCATGACAGTAATTTTTCCTTAGAGCCATCGGTGGAACCGTCATCGATAGCGATGATCTCCAAGGGGCGGTAGGATTGTTCAATGAGGGCTTGGATGCAGTCATCAACCCATGCGACGCCATCCCGCACGCAAACGGTCGCAGACACCAGGGGTGGCGTTGTCATTCAATCACCTCAAACAAATCCAGCAGATTCCTGCATCGTTGTTTCACTTCTAGGCTTGTGATTTGCATCACAACTCCAGTTCTGGGCTGCCCGTAAAGCACCACAGTGCCAATTGGGGCAAGGCAATGAATCACAAGCGGGGCGAGGTCTTCCTCACCCTCCACTTCCAAAAGGACGCAATCATCTGCACCAAGGGCGTGTTGTAAGCTTTGACACAATGAAGGCGTCAGAAGCCCCGCCGGATTTGTTGCTGTTAAGTGATGATCAAAAGCACTGGTCTCTACGAGGTCTTCTGGAGCAAGGGCGGAGCGTTTTGTCATCCCGTCAATGAGTGCCAAACCGGGTGTTACGCCCATTTCAAGGAGAGTTTTGGTTGTCACATCACCCACGGCAACCAAAAGATGGACGTGAGCAGGTAGGTCATCAAGGGCCGCAGCCATGGCCACTTCCGGGTCGTCTTCAGGTCCTTCAAAGAGCGCACCCATCGGGGTTTTGAGTTCACTGTCCAATGCCGGAGCCATCTTCAATGTGGAATCTCTCAGTTGTTTTCTCATCCAAGGATGGCCCTCCAAATCCATGGAACCGTTGCGAATGGACGATGAAGAGATGATTCCACCCTCAATGCCTCTTAAATGAGCGACCTCGATAATGTGGAGGGCAGGAAGGCCATTTGCCTCACGTTGGTCATTGATTGATTGACACATGCCGACCGTTTCCGGAGTCGCCACAATCGCATCGGCGGTTGCATGGTGGGGTGCGGGACCGAACGCATCCTCAAGGGCATGGACGGTGATTGAAGTGTCCTTCGTCGCAGCCCAATCAAGCAAATCACACCGCCGTTGTTCAAAATCAAGGACAAACATCGATTTGTGTTCAGCCATGGCATTGGTCGTGATGTGGACTTCGACCGTTTCAGCGCGTTTACATGCTGCTTCGAGCAGTAAACGATGGCCTGCATGGAGTCGATCAAAGGTGCCGCCAACGAGGCAACAGCGGAAGCGTTGCTCATTGGTCATGAATCTGGGTGGACGCAGCAGCCCTTTGATTGCATCGCTTCCATCCAAGCTAAACAATGAGTTTGAAGAAAGGAGAAGAAACTGTACCCCGGCGCGTAACGGCCCATTTCATCGCAAAGCTCGAGGGCCTGACCCAGCGCCAGGGTGTTTCTGTCCGGAAGGGTGGTTGTCTCGTGTTCATTCTGTCGTCGCACGAGGACCCATAACCTACCGGTTGGTTTAAGCGCGTTTGCACCGGGAATCATCCCCCGAAGGGTCATCCCAGTCTTCGATTGCGCACCGTACACTTGGTATCAGACTTCACAGCAATTTCACAGTAGCTCTGCCTGATGTTGCTGGTACGGCAATCGCAACCACCGGCCAACCCCTTTTGAATACATCGTGGGCCTTGATTATTCGAGTCTGTAGGCAAAACTTCGGGCATAGAGCAATGCTCCTACCTGTTCGTCTCCAGAATTCAAAGCTTCAAGGCCAATCCGTGGCCAAGAATCGACTGGCCGCGCTAACCACCCGACCAATGGATGAAGCCGTCCATGGTGAACTGGCTCATTTCGTTCCGAGGTCGCCAGCATATCATGAACATCCAGCAACGCTCTTTTTGATTCACCATCTCGGACAAGATGGATTTGAAGCACATCCTCAAGGGCGAGACGGCGCTCTTGATGGGCCGTTGGCATGCCCGGCATACCGCCTCGTTCACCGGGGGGCCTTGCCACCAATGCTGGCCAAGAAAACGCTTGGGTTGCCAACCATCGTCGCCCTGAGGATGAAGAGAGTTGGATTTTGAGCCAATCGGCCGCCCAGACAGTCCACCAACTGCATGGCAGAGCGCTCATCAAGAGGCGAAGGAACTCTGCTTGAATCGGTTCATTGATCTCAAGCATAGAAAATGCTCTGGCCCAAATGTTCAGCACGGACCCCTTCGCTTGAGATTTGGCGGCATCTAAACACAGCGAAAGGCAGGCTTGATTCGCCTCATTGAGAGGGGTCCCAAGAGGGAACATCCCCTCTAACACGCTGATGGTGTGGTGTGGTTTCTCCAACCAAACAGTGCATGCGTGTTCAATTTTTGGATGGAATTCTTCGGGGAGGTATTGCGAAGACAGCAGGAGTGCGGAGGCCATCCATGCACGGCATTCTTGATCCTCGAGGTAGTGCAGGTATCGAGGAATTGATTCCACATTGTGGGTGAATCGCTGACGAACTTTCTCCAACGCAGAACGGGTCCAGGTTGGTGAACCATCTGGCATGGCTTGCAACAACGTTGCAGTTTCGCATGAATCGATGGGAAGAAGGTCTGCCCAACCCGATGGCACCACATTTCGAATGCGAATCCATCGACTGCTTCTGTCTTGTTCGGGGGTCGCAATCCAGGAAGCCAATGGGGCAGTTCCTTCGTTGCGGTTGGCCCATTCCTCATCGCCTTCAGGGTAGAGCGAAAGAGCGTGCCAGATCGATGTTCTTTGTTCAAGGGATGGCTCAAGCAGCGTGAACCCCTCTGGGAAATGGTGCGTTCCATCATAGCCGTTGATCATTTCTTGGGCTGTTGCTGGGGTTCGCTCAAACACTGCCGCAGGCCTTGGTTTCCTGGTTTCCTCAGACAATCGAATGGTAAAGGCTAGGCCTCTGCCTAGGCTGAGTCGAACATGACCAAGTTTCCCAACCGGTTTAATCACTGCAGATGAGTTTGCAAGGACCACTGGCTCGCCGTTTGAGGTGAGTAAGAGACGGCAACGTAAGGACCCTAACAGATTCTCTAGCAAGGCACGGTTCCCATCGACTGAGTGCGGCCACTCCACGATGCATTCCATCATGGTGTCTGAAAGGTACCACTCGAGCAGGGCTGTAGCCCCCTCGCTCGTGGTACCGGCGAAATTGATTCTTGACAAGACTTCGCCGAGCGTCCAATTTGCTTTGCCGAAGTCGACCAATATTGCGCGTTGAACTGCAATCGAGGGGGCAGGTGCATCTTTGCCGACGAAGTGATTGCACAACTCTGTGAATTTCAATTCTAATTTGGAAGTACTGAGTCTGGGGTGGCGGCGCTTGAGCCAATACCACAGGGATTCAAGTGGGAGTGTGCGGGCATGGTTGAGCTGGCGATGGTCTTCAAACACCAACGCTTCATCGCTCATTGCATCCATTGCTAAGCGTCGTCCAACTGGGGATGCGAGGTGGCCATGGAGTGCCATTGGAGGATGGATGATGACGGAATCTCCTTCGGTGTGGCCTATGGCATGATTGCCAAATTCGAGCGTTGTGTGGCCGCTTTTTACTAAGTCTGGCGTCGTGAACCAAGAGCCAGGAGCCATCGTCCAACGTTTGGTTGGATCGATAAGGCGTGCATGGACGACACAAATCGAAGGTATTCGCATCGACCAATCCGTCAGTGTGCCTTGTTCGGATGGGAGTGGGGTATGGGTTGGCGCCAATGATTCAAGATCATACCATCGCATCGACTCTGTGCGAACCACCGCCCAACACCCCCCTCTGTTTCCGCTGGAATCAATTGGTGGTAATGTGCTGTCCTCTAATGCGTATTCGGGCAGTCGAATGAGCTCAGAAGCGAGAGGTTTGACATAACCAAGCAGCACATATTGCCCGTCGTGTCCGAGCACAATTCCATCTGCGTTCATTGGGGGCTGAAGGTGATTGCCTCTCAGCCGTGAAAGAGCGTCTTGCTCCAAACGTTGACGTCCAAGTTCGGTGATGAAATGAGGTGCACCTCGAATGCCTGACTGATCTTCCCTCGTCACATCGCCCCGTTCTCGCAATTGGCGCAGGGCGAGGGATGCGTGCGGCATTTGCAAATTAAGTGCGTCTGCAATGCTGGAGACGGTCCCCTCTCCATCCAACAACCAGTTCAGGACCCGTCGCTGGTATCTGCTGCGTATCCGCCCCTTTGACACCAAGAGTCACCTTGTTCTGCCCCTGTTAGATGGACTTGATAAATGTTTCAATTAATACATTTAGTTAGTTACATTTAGTTATATATTTCCATTGGAGTGGTGACTTTTTACTTACATTGCACCGGGGCGAATCGAATTTTTACGCACAGAACGGTCATCAACGGTAACCAACAACCTCTGTTCGGAGCAATGGTTATATGAGCGGCCTCGTTCATCTGTAGCAGTGGCCCCAACCCTTGACGGGAAAGGGCCTCGTGACAGGAGGAAATACGCATGAAAACAACCAGAATCAGAGAAAAAATCAAGAAATTCTTAGGCGACCGACCCCGTAATACGGCCGAGATCCTTGAACACATCAACAGCACCATGCGACACGGCACCACCAGTCAACAGCTCGGTAACGTGCTTTCCAAGGACAAAGACATCGTCAAAGTCGGATACATCAAGCGCTCAGGAATTCTTTCCGGCGGCTACGACATCTGCGAGTGGGCCACACGCAACTGGGTTTCTACAAACTGCCCAGGCTGGGAAGAAGGCACACCAATCATCATCGACAACGATGGAAACGTTACCACAGGTACTTCTTCCAACAACCGTCTTTGAGTCGATGAATCGTTCCTTTGAACAGATCGAACGGATTCGCTCGTAAAATCTCTCATGCGGGTTTTACAGTAGAGTTCAAGAGGGGCGGGTAAGTCCCGAGCCCATGGATGATTTGGACAAGGGTGACAAGTACACCGTTCGTGACATTGGACTTGCAGACGAAGGCGCTCTATTGGTCGACTGGGCTCGAGCCCGAATGCCAGTGCTTGCTAAGTTGAAAGCAGAAGCAGAACAAACCAAGCCACTTGCTGGCATGCGCGTGGCCGGTTGCCTCCACGTGACCAAAGAAACCGCAGTGCTGATCGAAGCCCTTGGCGCAGCTGGAGCAGAAATCTCTTGGTCAGGTTGCAACCCACTTTCAACCCACGATGGTGTTGCTGCATGGCTAGCCCGTGAAGGCTACTCGGTCCATGCTTGGCACGGCCAATCAAAAGACGATTTTTACTGGTGCATCGATCGCACCCTCGAATTCAAGCCAACCTTGACCCTCGATGACGGTGCCGACTTGATTGTCCGTGTTCACGGTGACAAGTCTGAATACGCAGAAGGCGTCATTGGTGGCACGGAAGAAACAACCACCGGTGTTCACCGATTGCGAGCAATGGGCGCTGCTGGCGACTTGCTCTACCCGGTGATTGCAGTGAACGATGCAGTGACAAAGTGGGACTTTGACAATGTATACGGCACAGGACAATCAACCATCGACGGAATTCTACGAGCGACCTCAGTTCTCCTTGCTGGCAAAACCTTCGTTGTTGCCGGATTCGGTCATTGCGGTAGCGGTCTGGCAATGCGAGCCCGCGGCATGGGCGCCAATGTCGTCATCACAGAAGTTGATCCACTTCCAGCACTCCGTGCTGTGATGGAAGGCTACAGAGTCATGACCATGGACGAGGCGGCAAAGATTGGCGACATTTTCTGCACCGCTACTGGAATGGAAGACATCATCGTCGGCCGTCACTTCTCGTCGATGAAAGACGGAGCCATCATCTCGAACACAGGTCACTATGATTGTGAAATTAAAATCACAGACCTCGAAGACCTCTCCGACTCAGTTCGCACAATCCGCCCAGACAATGAGGAATTCCTCATGCCTGATGGTCGTCGAATCTTCCTGCTCGCACGTGGACGCTTGGTCAACCTCGCAGCTGCTGAAGGCCACCCATCCGAAGTCATGGACATGTCCTTCGCTAACCAATTCCTATCGCTCGTTCGACTGGCGAAAGAGGGTGGCTCAATGGGCAATCAGGTTTACGACATCACAACTGAACAGGACCAAGATCTCGCAACCACCAAACTCGAGACCCTTGGTATGAGCATTGATGTTCTCACTGATGCTCAACTCGCCTACCTCGACGATTACACAGTTGGCACATGAACACCGTTCATTTGCTGAAAAGAAAGCGTTGCTCTCAAGGAGGCACACGTCTTGGCAAGCCTTGAATATCATCGGGCTTAGGAAGACCATGGGGAGAACTATGGAATCAATCGGTCATTCTCGAGAACTTGTCATCGAAGGCGGACAGCGAATCGTTGATTTCGATAATAAGGCCTTCAAACCAATTCCCCAAGCCGGTATTGACCTGGCAGTTCAAGCAATGAATGCTGGCGTCATGTACCGTTACCAACCAAAGAACAAGGAAACTTCCCTCACGGCAACTCTTGAACACAATTTTTCGAAGTACATGGGCGTGAAGCACACAGTCGGAACAAACTCATGCGGTTCTGCTATGTTCATCGCCCTCAACATTGTTGATCTCCAACCCGGCGATAAGGTGCTCACGAACGCCTTCACCTTCCATGCAGTTCCAAGTGTCATCCAACACGCTCGTGGAGAACCAGTCCTTGTTGAAAGCAATCGGGAGTGGGCAATGGATCCCGAGGACCTGGACAAGAAAGCAACAGAAACAGGTGCCAAAATTTTGTTGATGTCCTACATGAGGGGGCACGTACCAGATATGGACGCCATCATGGCGATTGTGGAAAAACACAACCTCATTTTGATCGAAGATTGTGCTCACGCTTACGCAACGCTTTGGAATGGGCAATTGCTGGGTACTTTTGGCGAAATTGGTTGCTTTTCCACCCAATCTTCCAAAGGCTTGAGTGCAGGGGAGGGTGGTCTTTTCATAACCAACAACGATGAACACGCAGCAAAAGCTGTTTTGTACGCAGGCTCCTATGAACGGTTGTGGACAAAGCACTATGATTTGGACGCAGAGTTGATGGATCGCTTGCAAAATCAAATTCCAGGTTACTCCATGCGCATGCAAGAAGTTACGGCAGCTATGCTGACGCCCCAAATCGAGCGACTTGCTTCGATCAAGAAGATTCATGTCGAGAACTGGGACTTGCTTTATTCGCTTCTGTGCGACCACCCGCATATCGAAATCCCAAAACCACTGCCGCAGGTTGATCCATTTTGTGACACCATGCAATTTCATCTCGTTGACCTTTCTCGTGAGCAAGCAGATTCATTCATCGATTTGATGAAACAAGAAGGCATCCCAATGCAGATTTTTGGAGCACACCGCAACGCTCGGGACTATCGCCAATGGGAATACATTCAGGCCCATCAGGATGAACTCGTTGACACGATTGCAAACATTGAGTTTGCTTGTGACCTCTCCATGCAACCCCATCTCACCAAAGAGAACATTCGGACCATGGCAACGGTCATCGAAGACGTACTCAGATACATCCACGCTCAAGAGGCATGAACTCAGAGCGCAGCGACCTTCGCCGCGTTGAATCGTGCGATGCATCGTTCATGGTGCCAAGTCTAAAGGCGGTGCCTCCCTAGCGCTGCTGATGGCCGATTTGCTTCCAGGCGGCGTTCACCCTTGGCATGCCTTTGATGACAGCAAGGCAGGTTATTACAGCCAACTTCAACTAAAGCGCTGCATAGAAGATCGGAATCCCTTGCTCATTTCAATGGAAGACAAATATCGCTCCAGAGCACTTGTAGATTCAAAAGGCGTTTGTCATTTGATGGAGCTATACCACTGGTCAGAAGACGTTGCTATTGATTGGGACAACCTTCCTGAACGCTGCGTGATCAAGACAAATCACTGGTCCGGTGATGCGCTGTTCATTATGGACAATGGCGAACAACCCCTGGCGAATGTCCCTCGGAAATTAAACTTGTTTTCCCGTACCGATAACCGATACCGTGTGATTCGCAATTGGCGTGATCAAAATGGGAAATTCTGGCCGAAGTGGCGTATTGAGCGTACCCTAAGGTGGTGTTTGAAGCAAAAATTTCCGGCACCAATTGAATGGGGTGCGGCTAATATTCAACCTCGTGGTGTCATGATTGAGGAATTGCTGACGGATGAAAACCGGTTGCCAAATGATTGGAAGGTTCATGTTTTTCATGGAAAGGCGGGATTCATCCAATATGATACGGGTCGCATGACCTCGCATTCACAATCCATTTACACGCTGAAAGGTCAACGCATTCACCAAACAGATGGGCGTTGGAGCGAACAACACACCCCAGATGAAATCGTTTCCACCCTTGGCCAGGACGCTATTGATGAATTGATTCACATTGCAGAACGTCTCGCAGAGGACATTGATTACACGCGCGTTGACATGTTTTACTCCGAAGGAAAGTGGTATTTTGGAGAATTCACGAATTATCACAATTCATGCCATCCCCAATCCATCGAGTGGGAAAAACTCGCAGGCGGCTTATGGTTGCAAGATGAACCATGATCTGCCAATCTGCTGATTGACACAGGTATGGATTCAAATGATGCAAGTTATGGGTCAATTATGGCCGAGCGGTTGATGGTGCAGTCACGCTCTCCATTTGAGATTCATCACATCCTCACAGGGTTGGAAAATACGCCCGAAACAGATGTTGAGGCAGACTTGTATCTGCCAGAGGGTGAAGGTCCATTTGGATGCGTTCTTGCTCTTCACGGAAGCATAGGCTGGGCCGACCATCATCAAGACCACGTCAATGGTTGGATCGAAGCAGGGCTTGCGGTCTGCAAGGTCCATTCGTTCACTTCACGGTCGATTGATTCTACAGTCGATGATCAACTTTCAGTCACCCACGCCATGATGCTCGTCGACGCCTTCAAAACCCGTGCTGTTCTTGAACAGGATTCAAGAATTGGAAAAATTGGCATAGCGGGATGGAGTCTTGGAGGAACAGTAGCCTTGTATTCTGCATGGTCGCCTCTGATCGAGATTCTTGGGACACCCTTTGACGCGCATTTGCCTTTCTATCCAGCAGCCCATCTCCGCCCTGAACTTCAAACTTGGTCGGATTCACCAATCTTGATCCTTCACGGTGATGCGGATGATTGGACCCCTCTTCACTTCGTCGAGGGCCTGGTTCCTCAACTTCCGAATGCGACCTTACACGTGTATTCAGGGGCACATCATTCCTTTGATTGTAAAAAAGAATTGACATGGCTCCCTAAGGCAGTTCATTTGAACAAACGAACGGCTAGAATTGCCAAGAACGGGAACATGTCTGGAGAATTGTTGTTCGGTATTCGGTGGCCTTTGAACCAACGCTGGCAACGACGTTGGGTCATTCGAATCCTACGAAATAGAGGTGCGCATGTGCAAGGCCATCCAACAGCTCGGGCAGATTCTCTTGTCCGATCACAGGAATTCTTCTTCAAGCAACTGGGCTGAAT
>DAPR01000079.1 GCA_002502605.1 Euryarchaeota archaeon UBA258 | reverse complement strand
AGTCTTGACTCGGTGAACGAGATACTCGACCCGTTGAGGGCCTGACTCAAAAACGGTGTATTTTCCACACTACGGTTGCAAAGGAAAGGATTCCAACCAATGTTCGCCCGAATGATGAATGTATTTACCATATTCCTACACTTTTGGCTCTATTTCACCGAAATACGACTCATGAAGTGTGTTTGACGCATGAACACGAACCTTCAAGAGGGTTCACGTGGTTCAATCGTTTCATGGACACCACCCAGAACACCAAAACCGTTCGACACGCAACCACCCTCGCCCTTCGTGTTGCGGTCATGCGTGTGGTAAAGCAGAGAAAAACGCACAGAAATTTCCTCCAAGCATCTGCTGAAACTGAAGCACGCCTCCTTGAGGGGCAACCCAATTCCATCTTCATGTACGGACTTTGATCAACTCACCCAACATACCCACTCCCTCATCCGCCCTGTATGCAATTCCTCCCAAAGGGCGGGTGGGGTGAAGGCCTGTTTGGAAGCGTTCATGGCATTGATTCCTCTCGCAGAACTATGGAGCCTCTTGCCTGGGAAGCGATTCTCACTGCTGGGACCTTCTTCATTCTTGGAGCCACATCGCCCGGACCAAGCCTGATGGTCGTGTTGAGAAACACCCTCATCGGCGGACGCAGGCAAGGGGTAGCGTGTGCCCTAGGCCACGGTTTGGGCTTTGGACTGTATGCAGGAAGCGCTGTGTTCGGCCTCATTGTGCTGCTCGAACAGGCCCCAGATGTCTTTCTCGTTCTGCAACTGTTTGGCGTAGGTTTGCTGGTATGGTACGGTTGGAAAATGTGGCACACCGCCCTCGAAGAGCCTCAAGAAAGCGATTTGATTCCATCGGTTCAAAAGCGACAAGGGTTCACTGAAGGCTTTGCAATTGCGTTCTTCAATCCGAAGATTGCGTTGTTCCTTGTGGCCGTCTTGGCTCAGGTTCTCGAACCTGGCATGGGCATGAACACGAAGTTAGCGATTGGGGGCCTAGGCATGATCATCGATGCTGCATGGTATGTCATCGTCGCCATGCTTCTAACGGGCACAAGAGCACTTGAATTGCTGCGAACCCATGGAACGGTGGTCTACAAGGCGACAGCGATTGCGTTGTGGCTGTTTGCTGCCTCTGTGACCTACTCACTGGTGTGATTATTTTTGACACCGGGGGCAAAGGAACGTTGAACGGTTGCTTTGGACAATGCGCTCAATGGTTCCGTTGCAACCCTCTTTCAAGCACGGGCCATCTTCCCTGTCATACACTTGAAAATGATGGCCAAAGTACCCCAGCGTTCCATCAACTGCTGCAAAATCATTCAGCGTTGAGCCGCCAACAGCAATCGCAGCCTCGAGCACAGCCTTGACTTCCTCGACCAGTCGCTCGAGCTTTTTTGTCGGCTTGCCGTTCTTTCGGACCAGTGTGTTTGATGGCGTTGTTGGTGAAATGCCAGACCTGTGAAGAGCCTCGCAGGCGTAGATGTTTCCGACACCAACGACAAAGCGTTGATCAAGCAATGTGATTTTGATGGCCGAGCGTTTTGCCCCAATCCGTTCTGCAGCGATGGTTGAATTCCAACCGGCAAATGGTTCGGGGCCTAAATGCTCAAGCAGCGACTGGACGGGCTCTTCCGCCCGTTCAAACAAATCAGCAATCCCGAACCGCCTTGGATCGGTGTAGACTGAAGCCGAACCATCGTCAAAACGAAATTCCATGTGATCGTGACGGCCATCAAAGCCAGTGAGTTCACCAAAAACAGACCGCTCAACGCCATCACCAGACGGATTGAGCCGAGTGACTTCTGCTGGAGTGACAAGGGTATAGCGGCCACTCATGCCAAGGTGTGAAAGGAAGACCTGCCCTTCAGACAAATCCACGAGGAGGTATTTCGCGCGGCGGCGCACAGCGAGGACCGTTTGACCGGTGAGGGTTTCAGCCATCCGTTCGGGAAATGGAAAGCGTAAATCTGTGCGCCGAAGGATCACCTGTTCTATGCTCCGACCAACCCAAGCTTGCTCCAGTCCGGCGCGGACCGTTTCAACCTCAGGTAATTCAGGCACGCTGTTCACTCCGTTCGCTTGACGTGAAACAGAACGTGATTGTCTTCATATCCCGTTAATTCAATGCGTTCAACGACATCGAAACCAGAGGTCAACAACTGTTGTTCTACCTTTTCAAACAGCGCTGCTTCTCCTTCTCCAGTCCATCGTTCGCTTGCAGCCTTGAGTGACAGAAGCCCAGTGCCCCCGATGTGAAGAAAACGGCGGCAGGCGGCAATGAAAATATCGACTTGACCCGCCTGGGCTACATCTTGGAACAGCCAGTTCACCTTTGTTGGAAGCAGGACACCCCATGCCGCGTGCTGGCGAGCATCGCCGAGAACGGGCACTAGACCGGGTCTGGATTTGGCCATGTGAGTCAGTTCTCGTAGGCATCGAGGAGCCAAATCCACAGCAACGAGGCGTCCGTTGAGGTCGTTTCCCTCCCCACACAAGTGATCGTGCAGATGACTGATTGAAGTTCCGTGACCTGCGCCAAGATAGAGCACAGTGGAGCCCTCTTCGGGTAGCAAAAGGGCGGGATCATCGCGAGTTCTTAGAATTCCAGCACCAAGTTTTGACCGAGTTGGATCCCATCGTCGGCATTCCATCCCTTGTATTCGCCTCAGCGACTCACCGTAGACGCTGTGGCCTGGCACGGCGTTAATGGTCCAGATGGATTTTCCTTCTTTGAGAACGCCCCATGACAGGGCTTCTGAGCGGCGACGGCTGTTTCCACGACCCATGTCATCGCCTCATGCACGTCGAGATGGAGGCCGTGGATGTGCGGCTTTGATGGCCTCAACCTTTGCCTCAAGTTCACGCATCTCGTCCTCACCCCAAGCTTCACCGTCAAACGCATCCACTTTTGCGGCGATGCTTGCCTTAGCGGCGACGGTACGAGCAATCTTGCCACGAACCCAACGCGGTGAGCGAGAGATCCAAGGATGCATGAAAATGTGACCGTGCTTGGGCGGCGGTGCTCCAGTTTTCAGGTGATTGAAAAACGCCTTTTCCGCACCCAACACCTGAACGGTTCCTGCCGGTAAGCGTGCCAGTCGCATGCGACCGTGCGCTTCAACACATAAACGGGCAGCAAGCAACGGGCCGAGCAATGCAGACAGCGAGGGGAGGTGGTCTTCGGCAAGGGTTCGGATGCCGTTTTCCATGCGGTCAAGTTGGCCACGGAACACGGCCACGCTGGAACCCCATTCCTTCAGAGCCTTCCATTCGGGTTTGCTAGGGCCGACGGGGGGTAGGTTGACCTCAAGCGTTTTTGACAGGTGTTCAAGGGATTCTGCCTCTCCAACGAGACGCCCGAGTGAGGAACGGTCTTTTCCAAACCGTGCTTCTGGAAGAAACAGTCCTACCCATTCCACCAACCGTGCTTCCATGGTGATGAAGGTGCTACGAAGTTCGTCGCTTGCTCGCATCAAGTGTTCAAGACGGCGGTCAGGATCCCCCGCTGCTTGCGCAGGACCGCGGTTTGCCATCGCAAGTGCTGCAGCATCCACCGCTGCCTGCGCATCTGCATCCGGCAGTGGCCAATCCGCCTCGGGAAGATCAAGTTCGCCATGCACCCTTGCCTTAGCGTCGGGAAAACGCTCCTGCAACGTCATCGCTTCGGGCGTGAGCCCCGCTGCAGCAATGCATTCGAGTCGTTGTACAACGGAGCGCTCGTCATAGAAACCATCCCACTGTTCCACATCGAGGATTGTTCCCTCGTCGTCGGCAACAGCAGCGGCTCTCCAATCGTACCACAGCCACATGAATCGACCGTACCGTCCGTCTGTCTTCATCCCTTCCCTTGAGGCAGGCTCAAAAGTCCACCTTGCGCATTATTATTGCTTTAGAAAAATACAAAAATCAAGCACGGGTTTAGCCAAAAGGCTAAGTAGAGCATTGACTGGGCTGTAGGTATGTTTTGCCCTCAATGTGGAACTTTGGCATTCCCAAGTCCCAACGGAGACATATCGTGTACAAATTACAAGTGCGGATACAGCGGTCCTGCAAACCTGGTGATTAAGGGAACGGACGGGAAGGATGTTGATCTTTCCAAGGCGAAATCGAGCACTCAAGCAAAGTCTCGAGTCTACGAAGTGATCAAGGATTCCGACAAACTGCAAGGCGTCCTCACCAAGGGCACATACATGTGCCCAAACCGAATCGATGGAACTCCATGCGATTGCATTGAGGTCTTTTCCTACCTTGAGCAAACTCGTTCAAGCGATGAACCAGAGACACGCATGCTCACTTGCAAAGACTGTGGTCACGGCTGGCGCGAGTACTGAAACGCTTTTTTTGTGCTTACTTCAGGCTTAAATACGAAGATTTCTTGTTGGTAGCATGGCAAATAAGCCCGTTTTAATCGCTGCAGCAGTCGTTCTTCTCTTGAGCGTAGGTTCCCTTGCAGTCGCAGGTGCAGCGATCAGCAGTGTTGAGGAAGACTTTGAGAAAATAACGCCTTCCAATTACTTAACTGAAACATCAACCTCTCATGAGATCAAATATGTTGACGACGATGGATTAGGAAGTGCTGGTTTTTACATCTTAATTGAGGGCGAAACAACCGATGAGAATCAAGATGGTTTGGTTGACGCGTGCGTCGAGTTTGAGTTTACCGTGATGGATGGCTCAAGCAATGTGACTGAACAGACTTCGGAAGTGGACTGTACACGCTATGGAACGACCCAGTTGGATGGTGAATTCCCTGATGAAGGGTTCATTGCAGTGGCAAAAATTTGCGACACGTATGATGATGAAGGAAATGGTTCGGAAGATGTAGAATCATGCGACATTGGAACCGTGTACAGCGTCCAAGCCAACACTGGAATGATGGTCTTTGACTCCGATTCGTACTATGTTGACATCTTGGGGGAACTTGGTGACTTTTTGGGTGATTTGTTTGGTGGAAGTTGCTTCGGGATTATTGGACTGTGCTGTGGAGTCATCCTGCTCATTGTCGGCCTCATCATGGGTGGCCAACAGCAACCACCGGTGATGATGGGTGGCATGCCAACTGGGCAAATTCCAACCATGGGCTATCAAGCACCTGTCGGGCAAATGCCACAACAACAGGTCCAGGCTCCAATTCAGCAAACCATGCCTCAAGGGCAAGTGGTGCCTAACGCACAGATGGCACAACAACCTGCTGAACAACAACCGCAGTCCAATCTATGGGACCAATCGTGAACTTCAGTAATCATTCTCGACTCGAGGTGCCAAGAAGTACTGCACATTTGCAGCACCATCGTTGAATGAGAATTTCATCGATAGAGGATAATTCTCGCCAAAGCCGACTTCAACCGTCTCAAGAGGGCCGAACACCTTTGCCATTGGGACAAGGTAGGTGAGGGAATATTGGCTACGTGCCGGGTTTTCGCATTCAAGGGATTGCAGTTCATCTTTGTGGAACGCAACGGTAACCGAGTCGGTCGAGCCTTGGACGTGCACGGTGAAGGTGTTCGAATCGATGCTGAAGTTCACCAGATCACCGACTTGGCGTGCTGCCTTGAGGGCTTGTGCGAAATCTGCACCCGAGAGTTTGACGGTGCATGGAAGTTCGAGGTTTGGCAAGGTTGGAACGTTCATGGTCGAGTCATCAAGGGGTCGAATGTTACGGTCGATCTTCCCCAAGTTGAGCGTCAGGACGCCCGAGTCGGTGTTGAAGGCCATCTCGATCATGTCCGTTGCAGCGCCGAGGCTGACAAGTTCCTTGATTTTCCTTAGTTCCAAACCAAGCTTGCTTTCATCAATTTCCCAGGTATCGAACGCCGCTGCGTCAATGTTCATCTGAATCATTGCTACGTGCGACGGGTCGACAACCCGTACTTCCATTCCAGCTTCACCGAAATCAAAGCGTGCGTCTTCGACAACAACACCTAACGTTTCGATAATTTTGCTCATCAAGTCCTGTCGGGCCGTGACGTTCAACATTTGAGATACACCCCTCTCCATTTTGCTTGCTTCTTCGACGGCTTATGAACTTAACATCGCTCCTCAATAAAAAGGGGGCGTCGGGCGCGGTTTTTCGACCACCCATGATTCACCGCGCATTAATGAACCGATAAAGGCCAACTCGGACCATCTTGATATACGAGGTGGGTAATTCCTAACCATGCACATGATACGAGCAATCAATGTACTTACCCTAGCCTGCCTCCTTGTTTTGACTGGATGCTTCGGCGTAGCCGATGATACAATTTCCCCTGAAGCAGAGGGGCAAACCCCAACGGCCACATCTGTGCCAAGCCATGCACCATCCATTGATGTGTTTCAATATACGCAATCAGGGATTGAAGAATATTGGGTGACAAATATGTCAACAAACACCTCTAGCATGATTGGGGCGAATGTATCATTGTATCATGCTGCTATCGACGTCGATGGGGATTTGGCCAATATTGGCTGGGATCTAGATTTAGACGGCACCATTGATTACAACGTCACTGACCACAGCGGTTTCTCAACTGTGTTTATTCCAACATCAGCGTGGCATGCTTACCCCTCGCCACAATCGCAAGCATCTATATTGAGCCAAATGACGAGCATAGCATTCATTGCCATCGATTCAACAGGGAATGCTGT
>DAPR01000074.1:56790-64238 GCA_002502605.1 Euryarchaeota archaeon UBA258 | reverse complement strand
CATGTTCTTTTGGATTACGCTTCTTATTATCAAATAAGGGGTTTCAGGAATGTTAGTGCAATCACCAGTTCCGACATATCCTTTCCATGAAATCATGTGGGTCCCCAACCTGCCATTTTCGAGCAGTTTGGGTGACACCATTCCGCCGTATTGCTGGTGATCAATACGATGCAGCAATGAATAAAATCAGAACTAAGATGAGGACAATCACAATCAAAACAATTCCAATAAGAGTCACAATACCAATGCCATAACCAACAGCTGTCGCTTGAATCGCGCCCACGAGTGGACTGCGTTTGGGTGCTTGGCTTGGCATTGTGATCCCTGTGGCATGGTTGACCTGACCTTGAAGGCCAACTTGTTTTGACTCGGAATAATTGTATCCGAACATGCCAATCAAAAACCCGAGTGGTATCAGCACACAGCAAGAGGTGAATAGGGTGTTCGTAAACGAACCTTCTCCACATCCGAGGTCCTCATACTCGGAGAGCGAAAGATTATCCCATTCACATTCCAACCAAAAATTCCATCCTGATACGATCAACCACATGGCAAATGCAAAAAGGAGAATGCCTGAAATCATCAAAGCAGTCCCTATTTGCTCTGCTGTAAATTCGAACGAGTCCAAAGGGTGGTCTTTCACCTCCTCGCCAACCTCTTGACGAGTGGAGCAGGTTGGGCAGGAAATCATACCTTTGTATGTCAAGGGAACACGAAGAACGGTTGAACATTCGATGCATTTGAACTTCTTTTTTTCTTCTGTTCCTTCTTCAGTTGTCTGTTCAATTTCTTCTTCGTTATCGTACTTTGAATTGTCATTGGCGATTAAACGTTCGATTAACTCGCTTTTTCGACCAGAAATCGGAAGGTTTTGTTCCTTACACAATGCCTTCAACTTCACGACGGTCAAGTCATTGTAGTCCGACTGCATGGGCTTTCCATTGAGAATGAAGTGATAAGCGTTAAGCCGGTGATTGGACAAGGCAGCGATTTATTTTTTGAATCGGGATGGCTGCTGTTGCCTCATCCGTATTGTCATCGCTTTCTATTCCTCGGGAGGTTCTTCTTCATACTTTGATGGGCATGAAGTTTTGATGATGTCTGCCTCAAGGACATAGACGCCATCTTCCATGCGCAGGGTGCCTTGGGCGTAGACGGTGCGGTTATCGCCCAGTCCGTTGGATACAGAGGCATCAGAATAGTCAATGACCAACTCATGGGTCTCTCCATGAAGGATAAACACGTAAGAGGCATTGTCTATGCTCCCGTCACGAACCTCACCTCGGACAGCAATTTCTTGATCGACGAACTGAGCAGGGTCATCCATCAAATCATCCACGGCTCTGGTCGGCTCGGGTGCTTGCAACAAAAGCACACCAAGTAAGCCAATTGTGATGACGCCCCCTAGCAGGAGAAACCGGGTCCTTCTTGCGTACATCTAAATTACCCCCGGCGCCGTTCTTCATCAACTCATGTGTTCAATCGATGAGCGAACCCAACTGCCTCATCCAACGATGAAAATTCGCTTGATTGTAATTTTTTGTGGAGACCATTGACCACATTCTTGGTCAAACTGGGTCCTTCGAAGACAAAACCACTGTACGCTTGGAGCAACGAGGCACCAGCCCCAATCTTTGCCCAAGCATCCTCTGCATTGCTGATGCCACCGACCCCGACAATCGGCCATTCACCGTTGGTGAGTTGATAGATTCGGTGAATCATAGCAGTGGATCGAGCATTGACAGGAGCCCCGCTCATTCCACCAGTTTGAGAAAACACATGTTGTTCTTTTTTCGACGCTGCCTCGGGACGTTCCACAGTGGTGTTGGTCGCAACGATGCCATCGCATCCCGACGAGCGAGCCGTCTTGACCACAGCGACCAATTGATCATCAGAGAGGTCAGGTGCAATTTTGACCAACAAAGGCTTCGTTGACCGATTGTGTTGTTTCGATAGTTCATCATTCACCGCCGTGCAAGCTGAAACGATTTCTTCGAGGGCCGAATCGTGTTGAAGTTCACGTAGATTCGGGGTATTCGGCGAGGACACATTGATGACAAACACATCGCAATAGGTCCACAGTCGCCTCATTGTGGTTGCATAGTCCATTGGTGCATCCGTGAGCGGGGTATTCTTAGATTTACCCAGGTTCGCCCAAAGAGGAACTTGTGGTTGGCCAAAACGAGCAATGTGTTGATCTAATTTTCGAGCGATGTTTTCAGAGCCGGGGTTGTTGAATCCCATCCGATTGACAAGAGCCTTTGAGGTGCCGGAACGGAACATCCTTGGCTTGGGGTTTCCGGGTTGCTCTTCTGCAGTCACTCCACCAATTTCGATGAAACCAAGGCCAAGTGATTCCCATCCCCTCAAGGCTTCCGCACGCTTATCCATGCCAGCCGCTAGACCGAACGGATTTTTGTACGCCATATTGAACCGTGTAACATTCAGGTCTTTTGGCCTGTAGAACAGACGCAATGCAGAACGACTGATTGGGTTTGATGCCATAGCCCTGAGGCCCAACAGCGAGCGTGCATGGGCCTTTTCAGAATCTTGTAACGCAAGCAAAGGGCGGCTGACCAACCTGTAGCCTAATCCCATGATGCTTGCTTCTGACCGACACCCTTCAAGACTTCGGCCTCTTGGGGTGAAATGTGCGAATTGACGACCCGATGTGGCCAGCGGTCAGAGAGGCTGCTCGAAGAATTCTCAGGGATGAAGGACTTGCCTTGCATCTTCCTGTGGAATTTGAAGATCAAGCCGACGAGTTGATCCTTGCAATGGCTGATGCACAACCCTCGAAACTCAAATTCCCCAAAATTGTGACCCATGCGATTGATTCTGTTGATGTGTATGGGCCTGAGGATTCCAGTTTAGGCCGGCACTCCATCCGATTGGGGGTGAGCGAACCTGGTCAAGATACATGCTGGATTCCGTTTGAATCAACCATCGCCTGGAAGCATGTTTTGAGCGCCTGCCATGAACTTCTTCTTGCAGGCTATCCAGGATGTGTTGGATGCGGAGGACCGAACAGTGAAGACCCGTGGGATGAACTTCAATCCCGTCAAAATTGGATTTCAGCTCAGTCGTAAACTGAAAAAAATCAGCGGCTAAATCTCTACAGATACTATAGTATCTGTGCTCAGGGCTGGCTTTAGAGAGAGTTCAAGTAGCCTCGGCGATGCGCTCTTAATCCATGACGATTGTTATTCTGGCCGAGAAACCAAGCGTCGCCAATGACATCGCCAATGTGCTGGGCGTCAAAGGAAAGCACGAAACTCACTGGGAAGGAAGTGGTCTGGTCGTGACTTGGGCTGTTGGTCACCTCCTGCAACTGAAGTACATGGACGATTACGATGCAGCCTTCAAAGACTGGAGAAAAACAGTGGATAGATTGCCATTCGTTCCCGAGACCTTTGAGTACAAACCAATCGGTGGACGCGGAAAAAAACAACTCACGGCGGTTTCAAAACTGATCAAGGATAAATCAGTGACTGAAATTGTCAATGCTTGTGACGCAGCTCGTGAAGGCGAATTGATTTTCCGAACCATTGTCCAACACACAAAATCCAAGGTTCAGACCTCTCGAATGTGGCTTCAATCGATGACAAAGGATGCCATAACGACAGCCTATGAGCAGCGCAAAGACGGTACAGAATACAATGCACTCATGGATGCGGCTTACGCTCGTTCTGAAGCAGATTGGATCATTGGGATGAACGGTTCACGAATTGCCAATTCGTTTTTACCTCGCAAACGAAACGAGCGCGCCGCAATTTCTCTTGGCCGCGTTCAAACCGCCACATTAGCGATGGTTGTTGACCACGAATTGGAAGTCCTTGGACACAAGCCCCTACCGTTTTGGCAACTCAATGCAGATTTCACCGCCGGTGAGGCACGTTGGAACGCTCGTTGGGAGCGGACCAACCACGTAGACAACCCCGATGAGCCAGATTACAAACCACACCGAATTGTGGAGCAAGCAGAACATGACCGCTTGAAAGCCCTTATTGAGTCAGGTGAGAAAGCGGATGTCACTGAAACTCGACGGGATGCGAGTGAAAAGCCGCCATTGAATTTTGATTTGACCAGTTTGCAACGTGAAGCAAACAACATGTGGTCTTGGTCAGCAAAGCGGACATTAGGCATTGCCCAAAACCTCTATGCGGACCTCAAACTCACCACCTACCCAAGAACCGATTCAAGGCATCTTCCAAATGATATGAAAGAGGAAATCTCGAAAATCATACGGCAACTTGGTGCACAAGATGACTTCAATCCTTTTAGTTCGACATTGACCTCTGACGGTTTGAAAAACACAGGGCGCAATTTTGACGACGCTAAGGTGAGCGACCACTTTGCCATCATACCAACCGGTAAGATTCCGGATGGCTTCCCTAGCGCTGATCACAAGAAATTGTATGATTTGATCACCCGAACTTTCCTCGCATCATGGTATCCACCAGCAGTCTGGGATGTCCAAAAGCGCACTGCTTTGCTCGGTGGAGAACGCTTCCTCAAGGAAGTACGAACCATCAAAACTGCAGGTTGGAGAGCGGTACGACCCAAAAAACAGGACCTACCTGAAGGATGGAACACGCTCCCAGAAAACCCATGCAAGGCAGACATCAGCGATTTCGAATTTAAGGAAGAACGTTCCAAACCAAAAGGGCGGCTTAAGGAAGCGGGACTATTGCGTTTAATGGAGCATGCAGGTAAAAACATCGAAGATGAAGACTTAGCTTCCGCAATGAAAGAAAAGGGACTTGGTACGCCAGCAACGAGAGCAGACACGATTGAGAAGTTGGTGGACCGTGGATACATCCTCCGTGCGAGAGGCGGTAGCATCAGCGCTGCGGCACACGGTATTCGAATTATTGATGTCCTTCGAAGGATCCCTGTGGAGTGGATTACCTCGCCTGAACTCACTGGGGAAATGGAAGCTTCTTTGCTGCGGGTTCAACGAGGCGATGATCCAAAATCAAATTACATGGAAGCAATTGTTGCGCAAACGACAACCATGGTTGAACGCATCAAAAACCATGACCGTGCAGAATTGTACCTTCAAGAACCATCCATTGGCCCTTGCCCTGCATGCTCTGCAGCAATTCAGGAGACCACCCTTTCCTACCAATGTGAAAAGAATGAGGGCCGAGACAAAGGCTGTTCATTTGTGTTTTGGAAGGACACCAGTGGGCGCTGGTTCGACCGAGTGACTGCCGCCCGTCTTTTGCAACAAAGAGAATTAACCGACCTGCATGGCTTTTTCAGCCGTTCAGGTGAAGGCTATGTTGCGACTGTAAAACTAACAGATGAAGGCCGCGTGGAATTTGTTGGCGGAGGTCAATCCTCCACCGACGAAAACGATGAAGAATTGTGCCCATGCCCTTCATGCGATCATGGTACCATAAGGATCGGGCAAACAATGTACGCATGTGATCATGCAGAATGTAAGTTCAGAGGATTATCGAAGGAGATGTGCAAGCGTCTCATCACGCCCGATGAAGCAAAAGTCATCATGACCAAAGGGAAGTCGGATTTGTTAGAGGATTTCACCTCAAAACGTGGCCGTCCATTCAAAGCATTCCTTGTTATTGAAAACACCCGAGTCAAATTTGACTTCCCACCTCGAGAGGCTGCAGCAGATGCAAAGCGCTTCCCAGTCGTTCCAGGCGTCGTGGCAGTGTGCCCAGTCACAAAGGTGAACATTGTTGAAACTGAAACGCATTACCAACCCGAAGAAGGCTCCACTGGATGTAAACTACAGATAGCGCGAGAAATTTCCAAACGCGAAATCACCAGAGAAGAAGCAAAGATTCTGATCGAGAAAAGAGAATTGGGACCCTTTGATGATTTCAAAGCCAAAAAGACTGGGAAAGATTTCTCCTCTAGCCTATACATTAAGAAAAACGAGAGCATTGGCTATAAATTCGCTAAGCGCTGACGCTTTGAAACCAGACCTCGTGCATCTTAATTCAAGCGAAGATTCATGGGTGCGGCTTTGCTCAAAGGTTCATGCTCGCTGCT
Organism: Euryarchaeota archaeon UBA258; assembly: GCA_002502605.1. Lineage (GTDB taxonomy): Archaea > Thermoplasmatota > Poseidoniia > Poseidoniales > Poseidoniaceae > MGIIa-L1. The sequence continues at coordinate 58,214 of DAPR01000074.1, read as the reverse complement.
GACTGGGACGTCATTATCGTCGGTGCCGGGCCAACTGGTGGAAGAACCGCCACTCATCTTGCCTCACTTGGGCATTCAGTTCTCATGCTTGAGGAGCACTCAGAAATTGGACGACCCTTCCAATGTGCTGGACTTGTGACACCAAAGGCAATGCACGAAGTCGAACTCTATGATTCGGTCTTACAAGAGATCGATGGAGCCAAAATCCACGGCCCAGATGGGACATTGGTCCCCGTAGGAACTGAAGGAAAACTTCGAACCTATGTTGTGTGCCGAAAACAATTCGATCAAGGTGTTGTGCAACAAGCGATGCAAGCAGGTGCTACCCTTTCGCTCAATTCTACGCCTGAAGACGCAACAGCCGATGACCATGGCGTTTCAGTTCGGGTCAACATCGATGGAGAACCAGTACAAATGAGCACTAAATTGCTTATTGGATGCGACGGCGCTCACAGCTGGACTCGCAGACATTTCAAGATGGGGAGGCCGAATGAAATGATGATTGGTTTCCAAACTGAGGTGTTTGGATATGAAGGAAATCCAAGGTGGCTCGAAATGTTCAGTGGCTCTGCCATAGCCCCCGGTTTTTTTGCATGGGTCATTCCATCTGGATTCGGTAGCCACCGAATTGGTGTCTGGTCAACGCCCGACAGACTCGGAGGAAAAAGCGTTGAGCAATGCTATGAAGATTTACTCAATCACGAATTATGGAAGGACCGCTTTGATTCGATCACCGAAACAGCACGCTACTGTGGCCCAATCCCAAGTGGGATGATCAAAAAAACTGTGTCGAATCGAGTGATGTTGTTGGGGGATGCAGCAGGTATGGCAAAACCGACAACCGGTGGCGGCATTGGTCCTGGTTTCAGGCAAATAAAAGGCATTTTAGCGCCACTTTCAGCAGCCATCAAGGAGGATGCCCTTAATGAAAAACAACTCCATAAAATCACATCAAAACACTTCAATGCAATGAAGAAAGACCAAGACAAAGCTCGAGCATTGCGCAATTTACTCGTATCGGACACAACAGATGCTGAGTTAAATAAGCACTTTGTGAACTTCGCTCGAGAAGATGTGCTTGAGTTGATCAATGAAATTGGTGACATCGAAAAACCGGTACCACTCGGTCTCGCCCTCATCAAGAAAGTCCCTGCTTTCCGGAGGTTAGCACTCAAAGCTGGAACTCGTTTGATGTTCCGTTAGGTGAAGCGCATGGGGAAAATAAAACTGGAACAGAGGGTACGATACCCTCCATTTGAACCGGGAAGGTTTGAACCCAGTGAATTACCAATTGCAACCCAAACTACCACGGTCCTTCGTGATGTTTCACCAAAACAGATCATAGAAGCGATGGAGAAAGTCACGCCTAGTTTCTGCCTTGGAAATGAAAACAGTTGGTTAATTGAGCAGAGGTATGTCTACCA
>DAPR01000074.1:43005-56744 GCA_002502605.1 Euryarchaeota archaeon UBA258 | reverse complement strand
AAAATTCCCCGAATTGTAAAATTGCATCGTCGGGGTTGGTACTTGACGCCAAACCCGATTCATCGCGCCGTTCGAAGGTTCATGTCCTTTTCAGTGATGGTGTTGTTGCTTGGCCTTGGTTATCTTTCAATCGAACCACTCCTTGACGCCATGGGCATCCCAGGTGTTGGAACCGGTACCATTCGTATTGGATTGCTGGATTACCCAGCACTCATTCTGATCATTGTGCCTCTTCTATTGGCACCGCTGTTGTTTAGGGCAGGAGCAAATTTCTTCGACCTTGTCAACCAGCGTGCGTTCCTACGTTCAGCCCCCGCCGACCCAGCCATCACCATGAGCGAAACGCCAGTGGCAGGAAAGCCACTCAACGTCGAGATTCATTTTCCTGAGCGCAGAGAGAACTGGTCCAATATCGAAGTCATGTGGCGTGTTGGCGTGCTTCCGCCTGCTCGTGAGGAAGTCTTTCAGTCGCTCGGTCGTCCCCAACAATCGCAGCCTCCACCGGGCCTGACAACGGCGCTACCGCATCATTGGGAAGTTGGCCTCGACGATGGTACAGGCGGTGGCGAAGAATCGCCCATGGAGCATCACGAAGTGAAGGGCGGGCTATTTCTTCGGCCAATGCGGGTTATGGAATTTGGTGGCAGGGTACCTTGGTCATCATCGCAAATGGTGCTTGAGCCACCAAGCCAACCTTGGCCAGGGACTGTATCAACACCACTCATTCGTGTTCATTGGGAACTTCTGATCAGAATCGAACGACCGAGGGGGGGTTCGTTGATGTTTGTCAAACCCATCGCAGTTGCTCATCCAACCCTCCCGGTTCGCATTGAATCACTCCCGACGAACGATGGTCGGACAGAATCTGACCAATTGTGAAATCAACACATTCAAAGACGGCCAACTCTAATGCGTGGTATGAATCGTTCAGTGCCCTGTGCTGTGCTGCTCGTCGCCCTCTTGTGTTTTGCCGGATGTTTGGGTGCTGTTGAAATTGATGATCCCGTTTCGGAAGTCGAACCAAATTTCTCTGAAAATCTTACTTTTGAGTGGGCTAATGTTGTCGAAACGATTGAACTTGACGGAACCCCTATCATTCTCCAAGTTTCATTCAAGGGTGAAGGTTGGAAGGCAACTCCAACGGTGCTCGATCCATCTTTCAACGCCATCGCTGCGTATGGATGGACGGTAAGCCCACTCGGCTATTCGCTTGAATTCCTTCCCTCAATGTTGGGCAATTACACTGTGACTATCGCTGTAGATCTTGCACCCACATACTCAAGCGATATGGTGTATACCCCAATCACTCAGGTCATTGAAGTCATAGAACCAGTCGAAGATGCACCCGTCATCCAAGCTCCGGCCTCCGAACTTTTGGAAGAACCAAACCTTCTCTGGTACGAAGGAACGGTGAACCACGATGCCATTGCATCGTGCTCGTTAACTTACACAATATCCGATGGCACTTCTGGTTCCATCGGAATCAATGCAGATGGTACATGGAAAATCATGCTTGATTTCACAGAGATTGAATCCTCTATGGTGATCACAACCACGGCTGCATGTGGTGAATTCACAACACTCACAGACACAATTCTTACCAACGTCATTCTTGAAGGTGGAGGTTCGGACGAAGACGGTGATAGCATCCTAGACATCAATGATCGTTGTCCAAATGGTATTGGCGAAGATGAAGGGTGGAAATCTAACCTCAACAGCGACAAGGATGAAGATGGGTGTCGAGATAACGATGAAGATGACGACGACGACAACGATGGCGTTATTGATCTACACGACAATTGTCCGGATTCCTATGGTTGGCTTAGCACACCTGATGCTGACTTCGATTCGGATGGTTGCCATGATGTGACCGAAGACGACGACGACGACAACGATGGCGTCATTGATGTTGAGGACGCATGTCCTTACGGCCGAATTGGATGGAGTTCGACGCTATACAGCGATTGGGACGGGGATGGATGTTTGGATCTTGATGAAGACAATGACGATGACAACGACCTGTCTATGGACGATGTCGATTCGTGTCCAAAAGGATTCACTTCATGGATCCGTGATTCAACCACTGACTTTGACGACGATGGTTGTGCGGACGCAACCGAGGATGAAGATGATGATAATGACTCAGTCAATGACGTAAATGCAACGGGCGACCAACTTGACCGATGCCCGCAAACCCCACTCAACGCCACCGATGTGGACGAACGAGGGTGTGCTGCAGTTCAGCGAGATACGGATATGGACGGGGTGAATGATGCGCTTGACCTGTGTGAAGGCACCCCGACCGGACTTGATGTGAACGAAGTCGGTTGTGCAGACCTCGATGATGATGGTGTGTCGGCAAACATCGATGAATGCCCGGACTCGCCACAGCGTTGGACCATTGACCACCTTGGCTGTGCCGTTGTCCAAGCTCCTGTGGAATGGACCAGTGCCTCAAATCTAAACGGTCCAATGGATGTAGTGCCGCATTTTTCGGTCCCGACCTTAGATGGCACGTTTTATTTCCAGCAAGAATGGACAGGTCATGATGTCTATTTCTTTTTGTTCAAGTACACTGATGGGTCAGGAAATTCCAACTCTGGAACATGGGGGCAAAGTCCTGGACCATTCATTCGGGGACTACCGGACAATGTTCACTTGTTCTTTGGTTCGTTTGATACAACCTACCACAACGATGTCCTCAACAGGAAGGCTGCAGTCGAGAATGCACTCAATCCAGATGAGGAAGCAAAATGGCAGAATCGAATCCATTACATCGATCAACAAGCAGGCGGCATCGGTGGTGGGCTCGGAGATATGGTGACGAGTTTCAACAACCCAAGGTACATGGGAATAGACAGATTCCAACAAGCAAGAGAAACTGGTTCGCTTTACGCTTGGACTTCACAAACCAATGACGCAATGCATCTGATCCATGAGCCACACCAGTGGAACGCTGAATTCCCCGTGGAAATTCGACGACAAGACGCTGCCGTTCACGAAGTTGTTGTCTGGGATTTCGACCGCCATTCTGGTGGCTGGGGTGGAGGATTCACCTCCGCACAAAGCGCCATTCTTCCTTCAAACTTAACCGATTATGATACCCTCGAAGTGTATCATGAACATGCATGCGATGAACGAGCAAACCGCTATCAAAAATCTGATGGAACTTATGGCGGTTGTCACGAGTGGGATTATGAAGCCAACTTGAGAATATGTGACCGAGGCAACGATTCATCATGCGGAACAGAATTTATGCGTTGGATCACGACTTATGGTCGGGAAGGAAAATGGCTGACCGATATTTCACCCTACCTATTCATGCTTGAAAACGATGATAATCGAACCTTCAAATACCGAGGTGCCAACAAGGGAGACCTTACAATTTCCCTGTTGTTCAGCGATTGGGGTTCTGGAGAGCGCGGTGATGAGGCAACCTTTGCATTCACCGGTGGCCAATTTGATGGCACCTACAACAACGAATCAACATACAACCGCCATCTCAATTTCACCGTACCATCTTGGGCTACCAAAGTCGAAATTGTGGCCACCATTACCGGTCACGGCTTTGGCAAAGACAATGCAAATTGCGCAGAGTTTTGCGATCACCAGCACCACTACTACCTCAATGGCTATTCAACATACGAATGGCATCCGATTGTCTACTCCAATGAAGGATGTGAAGATGAGGTGCGAAACGGTGTTGTGGCCAACCAATTTGGTTCTTGGCCATTCGGTCGTGCAGGTTGGTGCGCTGGACAAGATGTGAAGCAATGGACGTTTGATATCACTGATTGGAGTGACACTTCTGGTGGCAATAACCATCTCTCTTACAAGGGCCTCTTCAACGGTCAAGAATACGTGCCTTCGGATGGAGTTGGCAATGGCCAAAGAAACATTCACGCTGAAATTTGGGTTGTGTATTACAACTCGACAACCGGCGTATGATCAGACTTGGACTGGGATTGGAGCAGGCACGGGCGCAGAATCAGCTCCTAAGTCTGGAGTTTCGAGACGTAGGTAATCGCTGTCCCGACGTACCGGAGTGAACCCTGCCCGTTTGATGACGTGTTGCAATTCCATTTCGCTTGCACTGAATTTTGTCGTACCAGAGGCTGAAACAACGTTCTCTTCCATCATGGTAGAACCGACATCATTGGCTCCTCCGAACAATGCCATCTGAGCCGTTTTAATCCCCATTGTCGGCCAAGACGACTGGATGCTCGGAATAGAATCGAGGAATAATCTCGACACTGCGACGTGGCGCAGGTATTCAGACGAACCAGCGCCGAGCGTCACTCTATTTTGCCCCCGATTTCGTCGCCCAAAACTGTTGCTTTCGAGTTGAACAGGCCATGCGATGAATGAGGTGAAGGCCATGCCGTGCTGGGAAAGTGACGCATCCTGTAGGTCGCGTACTCGGCGCATATGTTCGACTCTTTGTTGGTTTGATTCACCAAACCCGATGACGTTGGTAGCACTGGTGGTCAAGTGCAAACTTTGCGCTTCTTCCATCACCCTGAGCCAATTGGCAGGCAAACCCTTCTTTGGAGAAACATCCTTTCGAACATCATCCACCAACATTTCAGCACCGCCTCCTGGCAAACCGTGCATCCCAGCGGCTTTCAAGCGCGTGAGCACTTCAAGTGTCGAGAGATTGCTCACCTCTGCAATACCTTCGATTTCGATCGGGCTAAAGCAGTCGATGGCGATGCTTGGGTGGTTGGTTCGAATGTGGCTGAGGAGTTCTTCGTACCATTCAAAAGGTAAAGCGGGGTTTACGCCACCTTGCATCAGGATTCGAACCCCACCAATTTCTTCAAGCGCCGATATGCGACCAGAGATTTCCTCGAAACTTTGCGTGTATGTTTCATCGTGTCCAGGTGGGCGATAAAAAGAACAAAACTGACAATTTATTGTACACACATTGGTGTAATTGATGTTTCGATCCACGAGGTATGTGACTTCACTTGGGCCATGCATGGCCACACGGCGTTGATGCGCAGCATTCATGAGCAGGTGCAAAGGTGCATCATCGTAGAGAACAATCGCTTCTTCTACACCAAGTCGGTGCTCGGCGGCGGTGCCGGCTGACCACTCAGATTGATGCTGTAGAATAGATTTCCAATCCATAGAATCGACTCAGAAAGGTTGTCCGGTAATGCTTTCAATTTCCTCGATGGTCTTAGGGCATGAGGCCGTGAGAACATCCGGATCACCTGATGTTACCAAGACATCGTCCTCAATACGTATACCAAGGTTTGCATAACGCTGTGGGCAATCAACATCTGGGCGCCAAGCACCAAAGTACAATCCTGGCTCAACGGTGAGAACCATCCCTTCTTCCAAAAGTCGTGGCTCGCCATTCGGTTTGTAGATTCCAACATCGTGAACATCCAAGCCAATCCAATGGCCAGTGTTGTGCATGTACCACTTCTTCAACTCACCAGTATCCGGTTTCAATGCCTCATCAAGCGTCTGAGTGATCACACCCAATTCAATGAGCCCTTCTGCGAGGACTCGTCGTGCCTCTTCATGCGGCGCGTTGTAAGCTAGCCCTGGCCGACACTTGTCAATGGCTGCGAGTTGAGCGTCGAGAACAATTTGGTAGATTTCGCGTTGAGCTTCAGTGAACGTACCGCTGATTGGCCATGAACGAGTGATGTCAGCCGCATAGCCTCGGTATTCAGCACCAGCATCAATCAAAATAACTTCACCGTCTTCACAAACATCGTTGTTTTGATGGTAGTGGAGCACAGTTGCATTGTCGCCACAACCGACAATGGATGGATAAGCCCAACCGGATGTACCGGCATAGACAAAAAAGCCCTCGATGGTTGCTTGGAGTTGATACTCCATCCGTCCAGGTTTGGTGTTTCTCATGGCAGCGACGTGAGCAACGCTGCTCACATCGGATGCAAATCGCATCTGGTCGATTTCTGCCGAGGATTTTCTAAGTCTTAACTCAGCAATCCGAGCAGTTGGATCCTCAATAGTGATTGGGCCAGTTCCAAAATGCTGACGTGCACGATCCCTTCGCTGAAGGGCTGAAACAACGAGTTGATCCAATTCACTGCGAATTCCTGTCCTCAAGAGGATGCGGGTTGCATCGCCGATCATTGCTTCCAGTGCAGGAAGGAGGTCGTCTGTTGAACGTGCTTGGTCAGTGGCCCAGCCAGCGAGAGCACCTTCGACACCAGGCCTTCGACCTTCCCAAATCTCCTTGAGTGTGTCTTTTGGTTGAACGAAAAGGGTGCGAACCCATGACCCACCTTCGTGGTGGACCGTGAAAACAGCTTCTTCCTCTTCCCAACCAACGAGGTAGAGCAAATCACTCTGAGTCCTGTACGGATAATGGACATCATTGGAGTGCACAGCAGCTGATGATGCAGGCACGATAAGGAGGTCACCTGGTCTCATTTGTGAAGTCAGTCGATCGACCCGCCGGCCATATTCTTCGATTGAAATTGGGGAAGGCGGCGTCCCGATGAGGTCCAACGCTGCGTCGTACATGATAACGCCAAGAAGCGCTCCATCTTCAACCGTTGCCTCATGGATGAAGAAATCCACATGAAACAAACGAGGAATGACTCATTCCTTTTTTTTGCTTTGCCACTTTGGGAGGGAATCTTGTGGAGGACTTGCACCCATTTTCACGAGAAGGTACAGCGCTACTGAAACCAAACCAACAAAAACTAACGTGAATATGTTGCCACCCAACGAACCCTCTGAGGCATCGACTGAATCAGATGGAATCGACATGATGAATGTGAGTTCACTTTGAGCGCCATCATCATCTGTAACCACGAGCCTGAGCGTTTGTTCACCTGGTGTGTTCAACGCTGAAGGGTCCAAAACGGAGCCGCCATTTTGGATGAGTTCATCACCCAAGTACCACTTAAACAGAAGCCTTTTTTGATCCTGTTCTGTGTCCATACTCTGGCTTGCATTCAGTGACCATGTGGTGCCAATGGGTATGGTGAGTTGATCTCCATCAGACACGGTGAGGCCGTCTAGGGTCACCACCGCTGTTGGATCCTCATTGACAACTAAAAGTGTGGTTGTGGTTCGAACCAAATGACCCGCAGAATCTCGAACCAATAAAGAAACTGTCCACTCGCCCGCTTCGCTGGGGATAAAGAATACACTCGCATCTGAGACAAAGGAACTGTTGTCAAACGTCGTTTGAACACCGTTTGGGGAGACCTTGGACCATGTAAGAACCTCGGACTCACCGGCATAACCATCCGTCACGACTGCTGTAAAGAGGACTTCAGTGTCCTCCACTACAGAATCCGATAAGGAAGATAATTGGTCAGTCGCCCCCGCTGTAGCAATAGAATTCGACAACGAGACGACCGGGGCTTGTCTGTCAAGATGAAGAAGGAAGGATATTGGGTTCGATGGTCTCAGCATCAAATCTTCCATTTCTATTTCAAACTTCCAAAACCCATCAGGTAATTGGAGTGCCGTGGCGTTCAACGTCACATGGAAGCCCTCCTTTTCCATTCTAGCGTCCAGTTTGAATGGTGTGGCTTCAACGAGGCAGACATCATTTGGAGCCTCACAGATATGAACTGAAATCACTGAGCCATTGACCGTGCCGAGCGGTGTGAGTGCCTCAAAAGCCAAGTCCATAACGCCCTCTGTGAGCAAGTGTACGTCTTCGGCGTGTTCCATCAACAAAGGCCTGTGTCCGCTTTCACCAAGGTAGGTATGAAACAATGAGGGTTGATGATCCATATCCGATGAAGCATGCACCTCAAGAACGCAAGTGCAATCAATCCCTTCGACATCAATCACCAATGTCCAACTCCAGCGGCTTTCCCCGGAAGGAATCACGCTTGAGAGATAATCACCATGGGAGATGACGTCGTATTGATCGAAGAGGGTGATGTTGATCAAGGCCCAACTGGCATCCTGTAGAGCTTGGTTGCTGGTACCGTTGAGCGAAAGAGTTTGGTTGACGGTCAAGCCTTGCTCTTGGTAAAACGTCAGTTGGTCAGAACCACTGAGCCAATGCGCGTCTTCCTGTGCCGCCACAGGGGCGCTGCCGACGAACATAAAGGCCGCAAGAAGCACAGCCCCTATGCGTAACTGGCCCCTCATGGAGTCTGTCCGGCTCCCCTTAGCCATGAATCTTAGGCAGGCTTGTGCCCAAAATCCAAATTTCATTGAGCGAATGGATCGCACAATTCACCTTGGCCCGGGAAGCTGGTTGGGTCCCTTGGATTTGTGTCCCATTTGTATTCACAATAGTTCACGTGCCCATCACCATCTTGATCGACCATTCGGTCTGCTGCGTCAAACGGATCGAATTGGAAGTGGAACTCCCACCCTGATGCCATACCATCATTGTCGTGGTCTTGGTAATACACTTCAGGTCCATCATTCCAATCGTCGCCATCAGTATCATTGCTGATTGGATTGGTTCCATTCTGTAATTCTTCAAAGTTGGTGTAATTCTCGAGGTTATCATAGAACCTCTTCCCATCTGGGGATTCAGGGTCGATGTTGCATTCTGAATTTGTGGTGTCATTGTACCCTGGGCAGTACTTCTTCATGAGACCTGTACGGTTCAATCCATCATCATCAGGGTCTTCAAGACCATCATCAATACCATTCAAGTCACTGTCAGGCATGGAAGGGTCCAACACACCTCGAGCGCCGTAAGCACTCACGCTGGCGTTGTCGACGAGCCCTGCTTCAAGTGCCAGTCCGGAGTAGTAAACTTCCCAACCATCGGGCAACATGTCCCCGTCGGTGTCGTCATCGACTGGGTTCGTATTCCACTTGTCAGGTGCTTCAGCCCCGTTGGCCAATGAGTCATTGTCAATATCGAAGGTGTCGTCCTTTAGAGAATCAAGCGAAGGATCCAGAGCCCAGCGTCCATTGCATGAACAGAAGTCATTGAGGGGCATTGCGAAGCCAGTGAGGTTCATCTCGGAGATGCTGAATTTTGCCTCGATGACGAAGCCACCTAGGTTGTTTTGCCAGACATATCCGCCAGCTTCCATTGTACAATCATTGTTTTGGGCAGGAACGCAACCTGGTCGGTCCCATGATGAGGTTGAGACCCAGAGACTGTGGGAGTTGGTGTTCTCTTCCGCAGACTTCACTTGCATCTCCCAACCGTCTAACATTCCGTCTGCGTCAGTATCATTGAGCAGTGGATTTGTTGGATTTTGGAACGGACGTGGAACAAACAAGACCTCATTTCCATCAATGAGGGTATCATTGTCCGTGTCGGAGTTATTGGCGTGGGTGAGGAAATTATCCTTCCCAGCGATGACTTCTTCGCCATCTTCTAGGCCATCGTTGTCGGTATCAAACATGCATGGGCTGGTGAAATATGCCACTCCTTCCCAAGAGAAGCCTGCTAAGGCTTCTGATTGATCGCCGAGGCCGTCACCGTCAGTGTCCGGATTGGAAGCATTTGAGCCACCGGTGCAGACAGAGGCAAATTCGCTGTAGTCAGAAAGGCCGTCTTCGTCTGTGTCAAACAAACCAGGGTCTGATGTAACCCATGTGCGGATGACGCCGTTGTTCACCACAAGGATTTCCCATCCCATGACCTCAATACCGTCGATTAAGCCGTCGCCGTCGGTGTCTGGGTTGAGAGGGTCTGTGGAGCGCCCGTCAATGATTCCATCACCGTCACGGTCCCGAGCATTGTATTCCATGAGGTTTGTGAACTGTTCTTCAGGTTCGACAATTTCCATCCAAGTGAACAATCGTGATTCAACAGCTTGGCCGAGGGACACGTGGATTTCATAGACGTAGCCCGAAACTGGTGCCACCATAGGGATTGTTTGCTTGTTACCGCCAGCAAGGGTGATTTGAGCACGAGCAACTGTCGAGTTTGCGTCAACCCACTGGTCTTCCACAACGTCAATACCGATGACAACTGCTGTGTATTCGAGTGTGTCGTAGCGAACGGCGCCATCGCCATCTGCATCCCATCCATCATGATCTGGGTCGAGATCCCCGTTAGCACCGTCTCGTGGATGGAGTCCGTTTGTGGATTCCCAACCATCAGGCATACCATCAAGATCCGTATCCATGCGCCATGGTGATGTGAAGTTCGTTGGTCCGAAGATATTAGCCACTTGGTACTCTTCGTAGTTGTTCATACCATCTTCATCCCAATCACCATAGCCGTCAGAGGCGTTCGAGGGGTTCAGTGTTTCCAATGCGTTGTTGTTGGGCTGGTCAAGGGCGTTCGAATAGCAAAATTCGAAACCGTCTGGCATTCCATCTCCGTCTGTATCCCAATCAGAGGGACCGTTCAAAAGGCCGTCACCATCCATGTCCATCATGAACCAAGAGCGGTCTTTGTCTTGGAAAGGTGCAGTGCGGCTGATTGACTCGAGAAGTGGGATGTTGCAGTTTTCGCCTACGCCAATGAAGAGCCCGACCGAAACGTTGGACACCTCGACGATATCGTCGATGAGGTCCATGTCGGAGTCTCGCTCAGTTGGGTTCGTCCCAAACGCCTCTTCCTCGAAATTTGCAAGGCCGTCGTTGTCGGAATCGAGGATCATGTCACAAGAATGTGCTCCGATGGAGTTGGCTAAGTCGTCCCAACTTGCAACCCCGTTTTCTCCATTAAAGCGAGTTGAAAGGGTGTCTTCCATTGCTTGGTCAAGCAAAAGGCAGTCCCAATTTCCGTTGAGTGGATCGAAAAGCGTTACATCCCCACCAGGTGTTTCTACGGTCATGGTGTAAAGGGACTCCCAGCGGTCATTGAGGCCATCATTGTCAGAGTCACTTCGTTGGGGATCGGTGCCGAGTTCCTCTTCAATTTTGTTGATGAGACCGTCACGGTCAGGGTCACCGTTTGGTCCCTGACTTGGGTCGGGCCAAGAATCAGTTTCATTGGCAATGTTTGCATCATCTGTGTCTGCTTCACCGGTTTCCAAGATCAAGTCATCAGACTCACCATTGTCGAGTGGATTGAGTCCATGGTCGACTTCCCAGCCATCACTCATTCCGTCTTTGTCGGTGTCAGGATCGTTAGGGTCAGTACCGTACTGAGTGTTTTCTAGCACATCAGAAAGGCCGTCTCCATCTGTATCAATTGCAATTCCAAGAGCGGTTCCTTGTCCGAGCAAATCTTCTTCTGCTGCAGGTTCGAAACCACCAACGCTTTCGCTGGTTTGGAAGACTCCTGAGAACCCTACGAAAATGGAACCAAAAATCAAAGTTGAAACAATAGCAGCGTAGGCCATTTGGTTGTGATTTAGCGACATAAAGAACACCACGCACATCTGTGCAAGTTTCCCGACTCCATGTCGTGGTTATAGTCCTTAACCATAGATGCGTGAAGTCTGCTGGTTGGAAATGACTGAAATCGGACCACTAAACCTTAGTTATAGGCGTGCCTTGATTCGATATCCAACACCCAATTTGAACCCTCTTCTTCCAGACTAAATTTGCTCGGAATTCCGTATCCTCGCTCCCACATTGCCACAAGCCAACCAACAAGGAAGGGGAAGGTTGCAGTTGGTGATAGAAAAAAACGAACCCCGTGTTCTGAATCCAGTGGCTCAATTGAACTAGGTGCGCCCCAGCCAAATTGAATCAAGTAATGTTCGATCAACGAATTCCAGCTCTTGTGGCTTTCCAAGTAAATAGGACGCTCACCTCGGCCCACTAAACCAGACATGGAAGAAACCACCATGAGCATCACCGAGCGATCCCCTGCTTCCATCCCTGGTGTTTGCCATGAATCTTGATGCTCTTTGCCGAGGGCATGTGGATAGGCCCTGCAAGTATGCAGAAGGCGCGTGAAAGCACCAACTGGAAGCATGCAAACGACTTCGCCTTCAAGTGAAAGTTCGGTCCCGTTGTGTTGCAGTTCAGAAAAAACATGAGGCGACTGAAGACCATGATCGAGGGGGTGAGTCCACGGTAATCGTGGCGGTGGTGGTGCCGAGGGAAGGCGAGTGTCGCTTGGTGAAAATTCAAATTGAATCATGCGTTGATTGAGTTGAGTCCATTCCACTTTATGCCGCTGCTCGCTGACACCCTCGACCGTGGCAAGAGCCAAACCTGCTGCAATTGGCGAAAAAAGGAGCGTGGAAGCTGAGTTCTTGAACACATCAAACCCACCCCAGCCATGAGTGGACCAACGATGTTGAATGGCTTCGTGTTGACGGCGTTTTTTTGAAAACCAACCAGAGGGGAGAGTGGCATTCAGATTGAGAAGGTATTCTTCATGGTCAGCAAAGGCATTCATTAATTTTCGACCCAATGGAGTCTGGCATTGGTCCTCAAATGAGTGCCACCAGGCGTAGAGGTCAGTGGTGTGCCACAGAACCCATGGTTCAGAATGTTGGTCGACAATGTGGCCATTGAGGTGCGTAAACGAACCCACCAGAGTGTCGAAGGCACTTTGATCTCGCCTCGCCATCGTTCTCACTCAGAAGGGATAGCCAGTGCGTTCCTCTTCATTGAAGCAGTAACGGATGACGTGGAAGTTTGATTTCAAATCCTTGACATCATTCTTGACTTTTGAGGGGTCTTCACCATGGATCAAGACCCGTGCATAGAGGCGAGCCACTTCTTCCATTTCTAATCGGCCCATTCCTACCCTTGTCAACTCTTGAACACCCAACCTAAGACCGGATGGTGTCATTGCCTTAGTGTCCCCTGGTAGCATGTTCATGTTGGTGATGATGCCTGCGTCCTCAAGCAATCGTGCTGCCTTTGCGCCGGCTCCAGAATCAGTTCCCCCATGGCGGGTCAACACTTGATGGGATGCTGTGTATCCTCTGCTTTCTGCTAGAACATCGAAGCCCTCTGCTGCAAGGGCGCTTGCGAAGTGTTGTGCGTTAGCAACGATATCCTTTGCATAAGCAGCACCATATTCTTCAAATTCTGCAAGTGCAATGACTTTACCCGCCACGTGATGCAAATGGTACGATGAGCAGACACCGGGGAAAATAGCGTTGTTAAGTCGCTTGTGAAAAGCTGGATCCTCGCTGCTTGAAAGCAAGAAACCACCTTGAGGGCCTGGGAAGGTTTTGTGGGAGGAACCTGTCATGACATCAGCACCTTCTCGCAACGGATCTTGGAAGACCCCCCCTGCAATCAAACCCAGCACATGGGCACCGTCATACATGACCTTCGCTCCAACCTCGTGAGCGGCGGCAGCAATTTCCTCAAGCGGTGTGGGAAAGAGGAAAACTGATTGGCCAATCAATGCCACCTTTGGTTCAATCGAACGAATCAAATCGCAAGCTCCATCAAGATCTGGCTCCATTCGTTCTTCATTCCAAGGATAGGTGGAAAGGTTGAGATCGCGCAATCCGACTGCACCCATTCGAGCATGAGAAATGTGACCTCCGTCGGCGGTGGACACCGCCGTTATTGCGTCACCAGGCTTGGCCAAGGCTTTGAGTGCAGCAATATTGGAAACCGTTCCTGATGTCGATTGAATGTTAGCAAAAGGTGCATTAAAAACGCTCTTTGCCAACTCAATACCGACTGACTCGATGGTGTCGAAGTCATCGCATCCTTGGTAGTACCTCTTTCCAGGCAAACCCTCCGCATAGCGACCATGTAAATCGCTGGCAACGATTTTTTGAACCATCGGTGAGACGATGTTTTCCGAGGCAATCATACCCAATCCATTTCGGTACAAATCACCGCTCGCAGCGGCAGCTTCCATCACTTTATTGGCCTTGTCTAGGGTCGTTTGTGATGCAGACCATGTTCCACGTTCTTGGGACATA
>DAPR01000074.1:38126-42906 GCA_002502605.1 Euryarchaeota archaeon UBA258 | reverse complement strand
GTGTCGTCCACTTCTTGTTTTGGTTGGGGTTTTACATTCGGTCCCGGTTTCTTTGAGCCAATAGCGGTCGGAGGCACTGGGCGGCGAGTTTGCACACGCTCTGAGACACGAGTATGGGTTGGAATGCCACGCTTATCGAGGTTGATTTCGGTCACAACTGCAGCTGTGGTTGGCTTTGTCCGGACGGTTTGGGAAATCGCCTTCCCTTTCTTTTTCGCCACATATTGTTGTCTTCCACGGTAGGCTGCTTGGCCGATCAAACGCTCGAGAACAGGAACTTCTGCCCCTTCTTCCTTGGGGCGCTTGAGCCACCATCCATCGCCAAGGGGCTGGAGCCGCGGCGGACGCGATTTAGCAATGGATTTGGATTGTCGCTTGAGGCGTGATTTAACCGCCTTATCCGTGTCTTTTGGAAGACGCACACTGAGCCATCCCGGCATTCCAAGGTCAAGCACGACACCATTTACCGTCACAAGCATTCCAGAAAGCAAAAGATGGGTACCAACGGGTATGTTCCCGCGTTCAGGCCTTACTTTGAAGCGTTTCATACGGCGAGAATAGGCAACCATTCCCTTCTGATCACGGTGTCGAATCACACGCCTCTGCTGTTTTGAAAATCGGTTTGAACCGATATGGACTAACAACAAAGCGGTGAGAACAACAAGACCTGCCGTTTGACCCTGCTGTCCGTTTACGAAGATGGCTAAAACAATCCAAAGGGGTACTAAAACTAAGTAATTGTAGACGATGCTAAGCCAACCGAACGTAAACCGTGGTGGCATCCCCCGACGGGTGGCTTCGTGAGCAGCAATCAGAATGTTGGCGTTGATGGCTTCGTCCATTCCCCCGCGAACCACCAAACCTGCAACAGCGTTCACTGGAGCATCATTGATCCATTGACGGATTTTCTTACCCTCGCTTATTGCCAAGGCAACTTCCATTTCTTCTTCATCAACTGACTGTCCAAGAATAGCCGCTAATGAAAGCACCCTAGGGTCTTGGCCGTCGCTCACTTTCAGTTCCGAAAGGATTGAACGTGCGCTGTGCCAGTCGCCCTTGTCGATCAAACATAGGGCAACAGCGATACGTGGGCGTACTCCGAGTGGGTCGGCACGGACGAGTTGAAGTGCGAGGTCCAATGCATCCGAATGGCGACGTTGTGCTCGCATTAGACTGACCATTGAAAGTTGAGCAACCCTCGTCAACCGGTCGTTGTGAATGGACTGATCGGTCGGTGCTGGTTGCCAGCCCCGTAACATTCGCATAAGAACTTGGAGGTGATCGATGCAGGAGTTGTTTTCCCAATCCCAGAAATCGTCTTCCTCGACCTTCCCCTGCCAAGGGTCAAGCCATTCACAAACAAATGCGAGCAGTTCTGGTTCGTCATACCCTTCTGGTTGCTGAAGACCGTGAAGGGCTTCACGTGCGGCGTCTAAACGACGTGAAGCCATGTGGCCTGTAGCGATGATCATTCGACAGATATCATCATCTCCGCCAGCTTGGGCTAGGACTTTTTTTGCCTCTTCAATGGCTTTTGGCCACAACCCACGCAACGCCAGTTCCCACATTCGAGCGCGAGCCTTTTCATGGCGAATCAACGATGGGTCGCCCTCAATGGAACGCCTTTGGAACTGAATCAAAGCGTCGAGGTCTTCTGAAATGGCCGCTTCTTCAACCAAACTCCGCATCCAATCTCCTTCAGCAAACTTGACTGCACCTTCTCTTCGCTCGTCTGGATTGAGGTCGAAGCGTAAGGTCTTAAGGCTGCGGAACCGGATGATTGAGAGGGCCCAAGTGAACAAGAAAACTGCTTGCCCTAGGGCAATAAACATCCAGGTTGCCTCAAGCCGAGCCCGTTCATCAAAACCGAATTGTGGTGCCTCTAGAGCATCGGTGAAGGGCATCAATGAACCAAATTCTTTGTAACAAACGAGAATCAGCAAAAGCACGGTGTACCCTGAAAAACCTGCAAATGCAAAGGTAAGTTGTCTAGATTGAGCTTCGACCTCGGTTCGGATTTCACGTGGTGTATCGAGGGTCACACCGAACAATCCACCAAAGGACTGACCCCCAAGAACCAAGTTTCGAGTCAGCTCAAAAATAAACGCTAAGCCAACGATAGCAATGTTAAGGGAAAGATACAAAGAGAGGAATTGGGGCAATTCTTTGATGAATTGCCATTCAAACAAAATTTGAGCAATCAAATCCACTCGCTCGAACACCATGTACCCAAGAACACCACCGTAGTTCAGGATCAAAAAGGCCTTGTCCGGGTCAGGGTCGTTGAAGAGAATGTGGTATACGGTGATGACACCGTTCAATGCTGTGATTGGCATTGTGACAAGGAAAATTACCAACAAAAGTGAAAACAACCGATTGACAAACCTTGGCTTATCTGGGTCAATCGGATTGGGCCGTCCATTTGCAGTTCGCCATTTGTTAATCAGAATCATGTTCCAAGAAGCGCCCAGTATGCGGCCGTAGGCAAAAATGGTTGGAGCCATGAACGTGAGGAGGGCTGCAGCAACCCATATCGGCTCGATGAAAAGGGTTGTTGGTGATTGTGAACTGCCGTAAAGGACGACGGCAAAAGTTGCGCCCAGGAGAATGAGGAGCGTGGTCACCCTCCGTACGATTTTCACATAGATTTTCCCTTTAGAACTTCCTTTTCTTGTACCAACCAATTGGACATTCAAAGTTTCCCAAGGGGAGATGATCACCGGAATAACAACAAGCACTCCAATCAAAAACAAATTCGGAAGATAGTAGGTGTCTGGATTAAACAACAGTTCTGCGATAAGCAGAAGCACACCAGTCATCCCCATAACGTACAAACCAATTCCATAAGCAGTACCACCTTCTTGAAGCAACGCCCTTGCGTCGTCCACATTCTTAGTAATGCGGTGAACTTCGTACAAATCATCATCGATCTCGAAGGCAACTTGTAAATTGGCCAATTGATTAGGAATGAACCATCGCCAAACGGGAATCGCAACGGCAAAAGCAACCAATGCCGGATAAAAATATTCGAGCTTAATATCCGAGATATCCGTGACCTGGGCAGCTGAGACTTGAGGAACGGCCAGGATGGCGAAAAGACACGCCAAAACAGCGAGCCGAACCTTTCGCACCTGCTCAAGCATGGTAACCCCTCAAATCACTTGGACATCAATTCATCGGCGACATGACTTCACCGATGTCGAATCAGGAACCGTTCGATTCTGTCAAAGGCGTCGTTCAAAACCTCAACGCTTGGGAGGTAGACAATTCGGAAGTGACCACGGCCTAAGTCCGGTGAGAAACCGCTCCCGTGAACGACCAAAACATGCTCTTCGTGAAGCAGATCAAGGACAAATTGCTTGTCGTTGTTGGCCCATTTTTCGTCGGTGAGTTTGACAAACATGTAAAAGGCACCACCAGAAGATTGAACCTCAAGTCCCTCAATCTGACGTATGCGCTCAACACAAGTGTTGCGTTGAGCAACGACACGATCGGAATAACCCTTCATCCAACTTCGATCACCCTCAAGTCCTGCGAGGTATCCGAGTTGGGCCGGAGTTGATGCGCACAGACGGGACCTCAACATGCGTTCAATCCCATCCCGCACCAGCATCATTCGTCCTTTTGGATCGTGAATGGCCATGTAACCAATGCGCCAGCCTGGAGCATAGTAGACCTTTGACACACCGTTGAGTGCAACCACAGGAACATCCGAGGAGCAACTCGCAACGCTTGCATGTTCTCCTGTAAAATCCAAACCATCGTAGATTTCGTCAGCAACTACGATGCAATTTGGATAGGTGCGGGCAAGTTCCAGAACACGGTGAATCTCCTCTTTGTTAGCGACACTACCGCAGGGGTTGTTTGGATTGATCAGCACCAGAAGTCGGACGCTATCATCCATTTTGGCCTCGATATCTGCTAAATCCAACTTCCAACCATCGTCTGGCTTGAGGCGGTATTCAACTGTGGTAGCACCATACATTTGCGGGTATGCCATGTAGGGTGGGTAATGTGGCCCAGGTGCGAGCACGGTATCGCCCTCGCACAGCACGGAAGCGAAGAGAATTTGCAACGCTTCGGTCACACCGTGGCAGACATAGATGTCATCAGCGCTCGCATTCCAACCCTTGCTTCGCTCGTCGTTAGCGATGGCTTGGCGCAGTTGGGGTAGGCCGTAGGAAGGAGAGTATCCATTGTGACCGTCACGAAGCGCTTTGACATAGGCTTCAACCATGTGATCGGGTGTTGGTAATCCGGGATAGGCAATGGGATCGCCAATGTTGAGTTTGAGAATGGTATGACCTTGTGATTCAAGTTTTGTTGCTGGCACAACGACATCACGAATGGCATATTCAATGCCCGATGCACGGGGGGCCACCGGAATTTGGTCGCTGCTCATTTCCTCACCACTGGATGCTTAACTGCCCCGTCCTTGAAGGTTGAGTTACAACCCTTCCATCGAACAACCGCCCATGGAGAGGATTGTTTTGAAGTCAGTCAATTCAACCGGTTGAATCGAAAGTCTCTGTCCCTTGCGAACAAGGAGCATCTCTGAGCAGGCAGGGTTATCTCGAACATCTTGCAACGGAACGATTCGCTCCAATTCCATCACTGGCTCGATGTCGACCATGAACCAACGTGGGTTTTCCGGCGTGGATTTAGGATCAAAATACTTGCCAGTTGAATCCCAAGAAGTGTGGTCCGGATAACCTTCCTTGCACACGCGAGCGACACCAACAACGTGGGGGGGTTTGAAATTTGAGTGATAATACAGCAC
>DAPR01000074.1:15671-38010 GCA_002502605.1 Euryarchaeota archaeon UBA258 | reverse complement strand
GCAACAAGTTGCTCATAAGGGTACACATCGGGCTCAGATTTCATCAGCCAATAATTGACCATGGTTGGTCCAAGAGAAGGGGCTTCTTTGATGTGTTGCTCACCATACATCACTGATATCATCGACGAGTGCTGCATCGAGGACATCCAATTCCACGGATTTATTGCCGCCAAGGCCGAGGCGTTTCGCCATTGTCGTGCGTCCGCCAACCGCACCGAGACCTGCCTTTTCTAGCGTCACGAAAATGGCCGGTAGGAGGATGAGCGCACTCGCAGCAGCAACCCAAAGCAGAATCAGGATGACGGTTACGAAAGGTTTGATTTCAGGAATCGGAATTTGATAGGCAGTTAACATCCCCAGTGTGGTGACAACCGCAGCCTCGAACAGAGACATACCTGTGCCAATCGCCGCACTTCGAATGGCTTCGATACCGCCGCCTAATTCACGAATGCGATTCGCGATGTGAATTGAGAAGTCAACGCCAACACCGACCAAGATGGAACCAATCATCACGGTGACCAACGAAAGTGGAACATCCATCTGCCACATAACAAGCCATTGCATCGCGACCGTTGCGATCACTGGAGAGGTTGTCCAAATTGAGTATTGCACATTCTTGAAGACAATGGCCAAGGTGATTAAGGTCAGAATCACAGCGAATCCAAGAGAGGTCCATTGTGAATTTACGATCAACTCATTGACTTCAATAGCCGTTGAGGCAACTCCTGCAAGTGGGTTCGCAGCATCGCCAATTGATGTACCTTCAAACTGATTGGCGTACTTGTCGACTGAATCAACCATTTCGCTTGTGGCAGCGACTGGTAAATATGGCATATCCACATAAATCAAGTTGCGGCTGAAATCCTTGTTGATGAAAATCTCACGCGTTTCATCGGTGATCGAGGCGTAAAAGACATTGAGCAAGAAAATTTCACTTTCAGGTCCACCGGGCAAACCAAAATCATCAGGCGCCATTAAAAGATCCCAAAAGGATGCGTCTTGGGTAACGGAATTATCGAGCAAGACAGCAGCAGTGTCACGGATGTCCTGAGGGATGAGTGGGTTTGCTTGAATGATATCATTCAAACCAGATCCCGAAACCGTTGGAGCAATACCCGTGGATTTCATCAAGAACACAATCGAAACCGCAGTCGTGTTGTCCACGGTGTTGAGGCTTCCTTCAAGTTGGTCAATGGCACGTAAATTACCTGCGGGGTCATCGTTTGAGGAATCTGAATCCTGACGGTCCCCACTTACATTGGCTTCAACAAGCACCATTCCAATTTGGCCCGAGCTGAATTCCTTGCTGTATTGTTTCATCTTAATGACAGATGCTTCTTCTTCAGGAGCCATTCCAAGCAAATCGATGTTTTCCTCAACATTGGCTTGGCCAATGGTGGCTGAAAAGAGAATTAAGAGAACAAACACCGCAATAACCCCGACATTTCTCTTGACGGGAAGATCCACAAGAACCTCAAACGCCTTGAGAGGTGGGTGCTTTGGTTTGCGTAAATCAAGCAAAAGCGTCAAATTTGGGACCATGAACATCGTGAGAACATACACGACGACAATTCCTCCAGAAAGCGCAATACCAACCGTTTGAATTGGAGCCATCGGGGTGAACACGAGGGATATGAAACCAATGACGGTCGTCACAGCGGATAAGAAAACAGCCTTACCGGTTGAACTTAATGAAGCCTTCATTTTCTCAGATTTGGTTCCCCCTTCTTCCGCGTAACGATTTGTAATGTGTAGACCATACGAGACCCCAAGCGCCAACAGAATCGGCCCGACAATAATCACCGTCATCGTTACTTCAAAATTTGTCCATCCAATGATCCCTAACGTCCAAAACACAGCACAGAGGGTGGGCAATCCTGAAATGATGACGACCTTAATGCCCTGAATTGGGCGAATCCCAGTTAAGCCGGCCTGCAGCAGGTCAGAGTGGAACACAAACAGTCCCATTGCAACCAGAACAACGGCCATTGGGAAAATATCCCAAAACAGTTTGAAGGAAAATTCTGTCACTGCGTTGGTAATTGGTACAGGGCCCGTCAGCGTCATCGTGATGCCGAGGTCCTCCCAATTGCAGCGCTCTGTACCAGCAGCTGTCCCATCTGGATTGAATTCACAAGGACGTTCGAGTTGACTGATGTAATCAAGGCGCCCTTGGGTGTTTTCGATGATTTCTTTAGCAGGTTTTGCTTCTGTGACCGCAATCGCCATGATGGCCCGATCTAACTTGCCATCGGATGTTCCTTGGGGTCCTGTGATGTCACGGGCTAATTTATCTAAACCAGGCGTGGGAGATCCATCGTCTTCATACATTTCACCAATAACCAAATCAATTGTAGTTTGGGATGGGATTTCGTAACCACCTTCCAACTCCGAAGTTGTATCGTCGAGAACGCTATTGAGTGCGTCAGTAAACGTAGCACTGGTGCAATCATCCTGTTGGACGCCGCAACCGAGTTGCCCAATTTGATCGATGAATGCTTTTCGAACCCGAGGTGCACTGGAGTTCACTTCTTTCAAGACGGTCGATATCGAGAGAATGTAAATGACGTCGTCGCTTGGATCAGACAATTCCGGGTTCAAATCCTTCTCGACGAAACTGATTTCTTGTAAGATACGCTGATCGGTTATGTTGCCACCAGTCTCATTGTTCAATTCGATGTAAATGACCATCACGTTGGTCGTCCAATCTTCTTCCACTTTCCCAAGCAAGGCCGCAATCTTGGAACCCTCCGGGAGGTAAACTTCGAGATCACCGTTGACATTGAGAGCAGGGTTCTCAAGGTCGTCATCGAATCTGCTGTTGTCAAGGAAGCCAGACTGAGTGACGAAGAAGGCGGTCATCATCAAGAAAACGATCACGGTCGCCAAGGGGAACCGAGTGATTGCTCCAGTCGCCCCGTTTTTCTGCCATTCACGCTTGAATCGGTCAGGTGCCTCGAGAACGGCATCAAGGGCTTCTTTCGGTTTGAATTCCTTCACCCTCGCCGTCAAATCAACAGCGCTTGATTGGAGGCGTGCCCGTCCATACTCGGCAAGATTCGAACCACGCTCTCTTAGGCTTTCCGAGCCATTTTGGGGCATTTTCTGGTCGTCCTCACTTGCCATGCATCTGCCCCTCCATTGGAAACGAAAAGGAACCCATTGAAAGCCCTACCTACGGTTTGGTTGCCTTGGACTAATTTCTGAATGGTCGCCCAACACCAGCAAAGAAAGGCCGTTGGTTTCAAAGGTGAACCGTCCCAGCCCCAAATGGACCCGCACCATTCATGTGTGTGGGGCCAGGTGAGGCCAATGCCAGCCCCTACATTAAACGACAAGCGTTGGTCGATTGACCTCGAAAAAAGAATCCAAGAAGCACATGCTGAAGACCCACAAGTCTACGCACAACGTTACGCCTTCAATCCAGACAGTGGCAAGGAATTCTTCGTCATCGACACACCACCACCCTATCCCTCTGGAACATGGCACATCGGTGCGGTTGCACAGTATTCAATGATCGATGTTATTGCTCGTTCTCAACGACTTCTCGGAAAGGAAGTCTATTTCCCATGGGGGGTTGACCGAAATGGAATCAACATCGAATTTACGGTTGAAAAGAACACCAAGAGAAAGATGAAGACTTACGACCGTGCTGAGTTCCTTGAATTGTGCAAAACAACCATTGAAACGTTCACACAAGCCATGAGAAAGACCGCTCGACGGGTTGGCCTGTCATGTGATTACGATAGGGAATACCTCACTGACTCCCCAGAATACCGCACCGTGACACAATCAATTTTCATTGAACTGTTCAAAAATGGCTCCATCATCGAAGATTTGCGCCCAAACATATACGATCCGGTCGAAGGAACCACCATCGCAGATGCAGAAGTTGAACGACTCCCACGGAGAACCAATCTTGTTGATGTTGAATGGACATGTGACGACGGCACCAAGATTGCCATTTCGACAACACGCCCCGAGATGATTTGTGCCTGTGGCGTCGTTGTTGTTCATCCAGATGATGAACGATACACCCACCTGGTCGGCAAACAAATCCAGCTCCCTCTCCCTGTCGATGGAAGAGAAACAAGCGTCGAAATCAAAACACATCCATCTGTGAAATCAGACTTTGGCTCAGGTGTGCTCATGGTGTGTTCCTTCGGAGATCAAAACGACGTGGCGGTGTTCCGTGAACTCGGATTAACACCGTTCCAAGCCATCAACCTTGAAGGTAAAATGACCAAACTTGCAGGTCCTTTCGCAGGACAAACCGTGCTTGAAGCTCGTAAGAGCGCCATAGAACATCTCGAATCAACTGGAAAAGTTCTCAACATCGAGCAACGGGAACAAGACATACCGGTTTCTGAGCGTGGAAAAAATCCTGTGGAAATCATCCTATTGAAAGAATGGTACGTTCGTCAAACCCACACACAAGACCGAATTAGGGAACATGCCGAGCAAATCGAGTTCCATCCACCAAGGAATAAGCAATTTCTAATGGATTGGATGGACAACATCAGCATCGACTGGCCAATATCGAGGCGACGATGGTACCACACCGAGATTCCGATTTGGTACTGTGATGATGAAGAAAAAATTATTGTTCCACCAACTGGAATCTACGTTCAGCCTTGGTGCCAAGAACCGCCAGAAGGAAGCCAAGTCCTCGACCGAAAGAGCCGTGAAATCATAGGCTCCTTCGATGAAATGAAGCAAGACCTAGGTACCATTGTTGGTGAAGAAAAGGTGTTTGATACGTGGATGGATTCTTCAAACTCTAACCTCTTTGTCAGCGGTTACCTCAATCAACCTGAGGTGTTCGAGAAAGCGTTTCCCACTGCCCTCCGCCCTCAAGGGAAGGAAATCGTCCGAACATGGTTGTATTACACGCTGTTAAAATCGACGCTCTTGCTTGATCAACCAGGTTTCAAGCATGTCTGGATTGACGGGCTTGGTATGGATCCATGGGGCCGGAAGATGAGTAAATCACTCGGTAATGGAATTGATGCTGATTCAGTTCTTGAATGTGGAGCTGGAGGCCGAACAGGTTCATGGAAAGTGAAAGGCCCTGACAAGACCGTCAGTTTGCGAGCAAACAAAATTGGCAGCGAATGCTTCCGTCTCTGGAAGGCTTGTGATGCTCAAGTGGGTGATGATTTCCACATCAACCCCGAAGAAATCGAAAAGAAGTACTTCGGCGTGCTGACGAAACTGTTCAATGTCGCACGTTTTGCATCACAATTTGAGGTTCCAAGCAACCTTGATGAGGCACCCGAAGGACTCGCTGTTGAAGATGAATGGATCTTAGCAGAATTCCAATCAACAATGGCGACCGTCGAACAAGCATGGGCGAACCTTGACATTTACACCGCCACTCAGGCGCTCAAAACCTTTGGAACGGGCATTCTTCCTAGCCACTATCTTGAGATGGTCAAATCGAGATTGTACGATGAAGACAAAGCGGCTGCATGGACATTGCACCGAATGGTGCGTGATTTCATGACCATGTTCACTCCTGTGTGTCCGTTCTTTACCCACCATATTTCCTCAACCATCTACGGCGCATCGGCTGTCGATGTCGACGCGTTCCCAAGCCAACCTTACCCAGGCGTTGCTAGCGGAACCGCAAGAGGAGACGGATTGCGAGCTCTTTCTGCATCAATTCAGACCTTTAACGGGGACACTTGGGGCCATAAGAAGGAACAAGGAATTTCACTCAACCAGCCTGTCAGTGGCGTTGATATCCCAGAAGAACTCGAACCCTTCACGGCGATTCTTACTCGAATGCATCACCTTGAGTGAATCATTCCTCTTCGAGAAGCAGTTTGGCTTGCCTGGTCGTAGGCATGTCCAGTTGGCCAAGCCTAAACCCAATCAATCGAACCGGGCGGTTATGTTCAACATTCAGGGCAAACAAGCGCTCAGCCAACCTGCTAAACACATCAAGATCATCCATGGCAACAGGTATTGAGCGACCATGCGTATGAGTTTCGAATCCAGTGTAGCGAATTTTAACCTCACACAAACGCCCAGCTACACCGATTGTCTTGGCTTTCGCCATCACCAGTTCCACCAGAGTCTTGAGATGGTTAAGCACCCGTTCTTGGTCGTTCTGATCGTGACCAAACGTGTGCTCTTTACCAATTGATTTCCGACTGCGTAAGGGGCTGACTTCGGAACTTGTTGCTCCATCAACAACCCGAATCAACCAAGAAGCGAAGCGTTCTCCAGCAATACGCCCTAAGGCCAATTCCCCAAGTTCACATGCTTCGTCCACGGAATTGAACCCCCATTCAGCCAATTGTGTGGCTCGTTTGGGACCAATACCAGGGACATCTCGAAGGGAACGATTGACGAAGAACTCTTGAGTTTCATCAGGAAGCAGGCGAAAAATACCCTTCGGCTTATTGATTTCACTTGACATCTTCGCCAAGATACGTGTCGGAGCAATTCCAAACGAAGCAGTCAAACCAACCTGCTCCTCGATTGAATCTTGTAACTGACGGCAAAGAGCGTAGGCCTTGTCCCAATCACCATCCACCGCCTTAGTGATGTCGAGGTAGGCCTCATCGATACCCGCCTTCTCAAAATGCTCAGCAGGAGGTCTCAACAGTTCCATGACCTTGCGCGATGCTCTGCTGTAGAGTCCACGCGTTCCGTTGATGTAATGACCCGTCCCAAACGGCGCACCGGGACACCTTCGCCAGGCTTCACCAATCGGCATTGCAGAACGAATGCCAAACGCCCTTGCTGCATAATTGCACGTTGAGACAATACCGCGGCCCCTGCCCCCTTTTGGATCCGAACCGATGATCAATGGACGACTTGGGTCAAGGTCGCGGTGCAGAATCTCAACCGATGCAAAGAACGCGTCTAAATCACAGTGTACGAGGATGCGCTCATCGCTGTGGCCCAATGATGAATCCCCTCCGTTCATACCCTCACTTGAGCGTCCGCGGTGTTTCAAGTTGATGACAGAAAAGCGTGGTACATGTTCACTTTCACCCGACAGGGTCTGGGCAAAGAAGGTCTGCCGATTTCTCCACCTTCTGAGGTATGGCCATTTCAGTTCCAGTCCAACGAGGCATGACAGCACTCAATCTTCGAGCGATTGCTCCAAAGTGCGGTGAAATCTACCAACTTCAGGGATCTGGACGCGTTGGATCAAGCATGCGAAAATATGCCGAAATCTGGGCAGCATCTGCCCTGCTAAGAGGTGAATGCGTTCATTGGGTCGATGGGGCATCAAGGATTGATCCCGCACGGATTCTCGCTGCTTTCCCTCCGACAGAATCCGCTCCACAAGAGCATCTTCGTCGACTCTTCATCGGACGTGGATTTACCGTACACCAATTGACGACATTGGTGGAACGACTCGCTCGTGAAGTGTCCATCACCGCTTCGCCTTTGGTCATCATCGATGGACCGATTGGGATGCACTTGGACCGACAAGTCGGTGATCATGAAGCCCGTTGCTTAATGCGAAGGATGGTTGTCAACTTACAGCATTTGGCCAAAACACACCATGTCGCAGTCATCATCATCACCTCCAATCAACCCAAGTCAAAGCGCCACCAACACTTGCTCTCAATGGTTGAACGGAGGGCCAATCAACAATTGCAACAAGCACAACAGACAACGCTGCGAAATCGCGGGATTCTGATGCATCAACCAACTGGTGCGATTGGCGTGTGGCCATCTCAGCGACCATTCATCACCCTCGTTCAATCCATTGACCACAAGAAGTCGACTTTACCATAAGCACGGATAGAGCTTATTCGGATGTGGAGAACGTTTTGAGAGAGACACGTCGGCGTCCAACTGCAATTTCCTCTTCATCCCATCCGAATGGTGCCAAAATGGCCCAGATGGCGCGTTGTGCCAGTGGCGTATAGTGAGCAATATTGGCACGCTTAGTGGTGGTTTTGGAATGAAGAAGTTCCTCGAGGAGGAGGACCCGTTCATGTTGCACAGTGCCAGAGCCAGCGATAACAACGAACCGCACCTTGCCACCCGGCGGTATGGTGACACCATGAAGTCGGCCCCGCAGCAATGCGGCGTGAGTCAAAGTAGCCACGTTGAATTCGCTCACTTCCCGGTCGACTCGACGCGCCACTACGAGGTCTTCAAGATCAATTTCTTGGTGTTCGAGTCGGCTTAGTTGCTCTCGTAGAAGGTCTGCGACGGCCCTTTGACCCTCTTCGCTTGGAACACCGTTCTCCTCGTTAGAATGTTCAACTAAGAGGTGCAATGCTGAACGTTGCATGGCAGAAATCCAGGCGCATGTGGAGTGTTGTCGTTGCTCGATACCACGTACTTTGAGGCCACGCGACCCATAGGCCCAGTACTTTGTCAAGGAACCAGCGCCGTGAACCCGACTTGGTACAAAGCCGATGAATCGATAGGCATCTTCGAACTCAAGAGGGATGCCGACTCGTGATGTGACCTTCTGGGCGAACTCATGGGCGTCAATCAATCGTTGCTCAGGGCTTCGCCCTTTCAGATCTTGAATCCAAACGCAGTCAACAATGGCGTGCAGCACCTCCCATCCATCGTCTTCGGCCATCTGGATGGTATCGAGGAGAATGTCTCGAGCCCACGCACAAATGGCTTCGTGTGCCTCGATCCGTCCGAACCGAGCGTTCTTGTAACCCGTGTAGCCAAAACAGGTGACAAGCAACCATTTCAATGCGTTCTGTTGCTGATCTTCGGCATCGCCTTTTGCTTTACTTAGGATTTTCAGTTGCCGTCTCCGCTCAATCAGAGGTGCCACAATCCTCCCGAGAAAACCATGCACTCGCCCGCATGTGTGTGAGGTCAAGCCGGGGACCAGCAAGGCATTCGTGGAAGTGATTGGGAACAAACCAGCTCCAAAGTACCGCTCAGTATGTCGCTCAGTAAAGGCACGCTCTGCTTCGTCTGGATGCAAGGGAACAAACGCTGCAGCTGTTGAACCAACTGTGGCTTGGCAGCATGGGCAATTGAGGGTTTCAGTTGAAATGTTACGGGTGGCGATGATGCTTGGAAACAGGCTAGCAAAGTCAAGCTCGATGACATGTTCGTAAACACCGGGTTTGCTATCAAGGTAAAGCCCTCCTCGATCGGCGTGAAGCAATGACCACGCAGTTTTGGTATCTTCAGGCCTGTTTTTCTTCCACGGGACAAGCACTCCATCTTCCATGGCCGTGCGCATCTGAATCGCACTGATCACCGAGCCCGGTGAAAGACGCGAGATATCCTGAGGTGATTGTTGTGAATGACGCGCCAACTCAAACAGCCCTAACAAGCCGCCCTCGCGAACAATGAAACTTCCATTCCGGTCGATATGGAGGCGCCCATACAAAGGAATGTAGCCATCTTTGTGCAAAGTTTGACCGTAGGAGTGCAGAGTACGGGCTGAAGTTCGAGCCGCTAATGGCCGCCCGTCTCGACTCAAAGAGAAGGGCGTGGCTGACTTGGATGCCATCCGAATCAAGGCAGGGAAGTGAAGGCCGTCGCCTCCATTTGTGATCACCACATCCGGATCCAAAGCACGCATGGTCGATTCGAGGCTCTCAAGGAATTCTGTCTCCTCACCTGGACTACGATTCAATGTGGCGATGGGCGAGGCTTCGTCTTCATACCTCCCGTCATGTGAACATCTGCGGAACTCTACAGACTCGATTTCTGCTTGCTCAGTATGAAAGCCAGTTTGAGTTTGATAATGCACAGCCATGTGAAGAATCACCAGATTTGGTGCGATGGTTGAGGAGGCGGTATCGAAGGATGAACCATTCCATTCAACAGTTCGAAAGGGAGCGATACCGAATTCAATTTGAAACCGCTGTGCAAGATGTGCATCGACCGAATAGAGCGTATAGTGCCTGTAATCACCACGCGATTCGATGTGGGCTGCTAATTTTCTCATGTTCCAACTGTTGTGAACATCAATCTCGAGCACCTCATCAACCTCCGATGCATCAAGTGAAAGTCGGGAGCGGTACATCCGCATCAAACCAACCCCAAACCTGTCACGAATCTCTGGTTGCTCAAGCCATGCGCACAGATGATTCAGCCGATGCTGCGACGCATGAACATGGATTGAAGGACACCATGGAACGTTGACTTTGACAGCACCTTCTGGTCCACCAACCAACCAAACGTCCATCGAGGTTCCATTCGCTGCACTTTGGACATCAAGAATCGAGCCGATCATCTTGCTCCACCATCGCACGTTCAAGTTCCAGAATACGATGCTCCAACTTCGAATTTTGAACCATGATTTCGACGAGCATCGACAAGAGCATCGGCTTCCACACATCATGTGAAGGCAACATGCCTCCGGCTGTTCTGCGGTGCCGAACTCCAGTGCAGAGGGCATCAAGAAGCGGTTTTTCCGTGGAGGGAAGCGCTCGACGAAACGCCTCTAAATTCTGAAGTTCGTCTTCAATTCGTGTCCGCCATGTTGGAACAGTTCGACCCATGGCCAAAGGGAGTCGCACCGCTTGACCACCTTGTGGGTGACCCTTCGGTACAAGTGAAAGTGATTCAGGTGAGCAAGTGAGCATTGACGGTTGTTTCGCAGGTGCCGCCATCGAGGACCGTCATAATCGCTCGAGCAATGTCGAGTCCCACACGTGCTTGTGCCTCCATGGTTGCAGCACCAATGTGAGGTGTCCCGTGGAAGTGCTCATGCTGAAGAAGGGGGGATGAAGGATCGACTGGTTCAATTTCAAAAACATCGAGTGCCGCTGATGCTACTGCTCCATCTTCCATGGCTTGGAAAAGGGCATCTTCATCAATGATTCCGCCACGAGCGCAGTTCACGATGTGGTTGCCGCAATCAATGCCATCATTCGAGCGGCCTGGCATAAGAGATAGGCGCTTTGCATTCACCAGGTGGTGGGTCTCATCATTGAGGTTGCAATGAATCGAGATGTGAGTGCAATTGGAAAACAATGTCTCCACTTTTTTGTGGAGGGTGGTGTTTTGGGCTTTTGCAACCTTAGGAGGGAGGTATGGATCGTAGGTGTGAACCGTCATGCCAAGCGCTTGGGCCACAGCTCCAACACCTTGGGCAATCCTTCCAAATCCGATCAGTCCGAGGTTTTTTCCAGACAGTTCGGTTCCTTTCATCGCCTTTTTCTCCCACTTTCCAGAACGCATTCCACGGTCAGCGCGTGGGATGTGGCGCAGGGAGGAGAGCAAATGTCCGATGGTCAGTTCGACGACAGATTGTGTTGAGGCGCGTGGAGCATTCACCACGGGAATTCCAGCTTCGGCTGCAGAAGCAATATCGATGTTGTCGACGCCAACACCGGCTCTTCCAATGACTGCAAGACGGTCGCCGGATGCGCTGATGACATCCGCTGGTAATTTTGTTGCGCTTCGGACAATGATAGCATCGAATTCGCCTAAGGCACCCGCTGCAAGGTCCGTTGAAGAAATGGTGCCCAGAATGACTTCATGACCCGACTGTTCCAGAAGGGCGACGGCGTCTTTTGCCATTCCATCTGTGACTGCAATTCGGGCCATGACGACGAACCGACCGAACAAGGCCATGAATCTTAGGCTTGAGAGGTCCGCTTGCCCAATGTTTGAAACAGTCGCCCTGTTAGGCGTGAGGGAGAGACCATGGCAGATGTTGATGTCAATGCCCTATTGTGGGCACTTGGATTGTTGTCAATCCCACTTCTTCTCGCATTACCCATGAGAATTGCATGGCGGTTGTTCACCGGTGCAGGTCATGAGGAATCCCAGTACAGGAATACGGTGCTGCAAATCATCGATGCGGGTCGCCAAGTTGCACCATTCAGGGCAACATTGGACGATGTCGCACGCAGCCTTCACATTCAACCAAGTCAACAACGGTTGATTGAGGCAGATTTGTTCCACCCCCTCACCCTATCCCACTTTTTGTTGCTCCCAACCATCATCATCTTCCCATTGGCAGCAGTCATGGCATTGCCTGTGATCTTGATTGGTCTGCCTGTCTTGATCCTCATTGAGACGCTCATGATCCGTCAACGCTTGCTTGTCAAAGGACTGACAGCCATTGAACACTACATGCACTGGCAAATTATTCACATTCCAAAACCACACCGTGGAATCACCACAACAAGCACAAAATTGAACGAATTTTCACATCACGTGATTCACTTCAACCACGTACCACAAGGTGCGTTCCTGGGCTTGTTTGCATGGCTGATTATCCATTGGACATTCAACTTCGATTCTTGGGGTGTCGAACTGGCCGTTTCGACTGGTTTGTACATCATTTTGTTGGGGGCGCTGTCTGTCATGAATACCGCTTTCGAATCAGATCTTGTCTTCGTCGACCCCGCAAAGGGACGCTTGGTTCCTGTCGATCAGTGGCTTGAAAGCATTCTCAAACCGCTTGTAGGCATTGGTCTGGTGTTTTTGATTGGACGCAATCTATTGGATGAATCACGCTCTGGTAACGCCGTGTTATTCGCCACCTCCATCCTCATGCTGCTCTACGGTGCTGCAGTGGTAGGAATTGCGTTCCGCTGGGGATACTCATTATGGCGAGGGTCCCGGGTTAAGGACGACTTTGAAACTCAAATTATTGAGGCAATCAATCCATTGTCCTACGATTTAACCCGTTCGAAGGGGCGAATTGAGTTTCACGTTCGTATGGAAATGAAAGAACGGTTGACTTCGCTCAATGAGGCACCACCAGACCAATTGACCTTTGCTGATTTGCAAGCCCTTCCTGCATCAGAACACAAAGGGCAAATTCCAGACAACCCGTTGTGAACGCTTAGTCGTCGAGTTCCGCATCAACCGGGTAAGTCTTGAGCGTAAGCGGTTGATCTTCTCGGGTGTTGCGGACAACATAGCCGACACCAAGAGCACAGAGCAAGGCAAACAGGCCAAAGAGAACGGAAGCACCAGTGTATTCTGAGAACACATCACCAAGGGCGCCAAAGAAACTCGTTTCCTCCTCTTCGATGATGACTTTGGGAAGGACAGCATCCATCAAGGCAGATTGATTGTACACCTCGCGTGTGAACGTGAGTTGTCCAGAGTAGGAATCATCCCAGGCATCAGAGGGTGTGGTTGGGTCCAAATCCGAGTAGAAGTCTGGCCGCTGAGGAATGGAAATGTCAACCGGGGTGGAGAGGTCAATGGTAAGCACTGCGTCCACTGTGTATGGAATGCTAGCTTCGAAAAACTCCGGATCTTCAAAGACGCCAAGGAAGGCCATGGCTTGGCCTGTGACGTCAAAATGCGCCCATGTGTTCCAGTGGGAGGAGTCGACATCCAAGTCGTAAATCCATGTGTCGGAAACACGAGTTCCTTGTCCCTGAGCGTCGTTGGACCCGTCTTCACCGAGGTCGATTTCCATTTGGAGGTTACCTACTTGCGCAGTTTCTACGTCAACTTCGGTAGGTGAAAATTGCACCAGCATGTTGTATGTTCCATTTGGAATCCAAACATAATGAGAATCTTCAGTGTAATAGACAGCACCACTCGCTCCGTTGTTGAAGTGGTTCCAATCACCTTTCCAAGCATGGCGGACCCGGTCTGTGTCGACCACTATGCTTTCTTCAGTTCTTAGGGCATCGAAGATTTCGAAGGCGTCCCAAACGGTGTACTCCGGATGGTCGACAATACCATCGTTGTTCTGATCTCGCATCAGTTGCAATGTTCTGGCAAGTGCGACAGCCGCATCAACATCAGTTAGACCGTGGCCAACACGCCAGTCGTGGCACCTTCCGGTAAGAGAGCGGTAGCAGTCCGCTGGAATATCATTGCAGGCATCATCGTCATTCCCTGCTTCACAGGAATTGGCCATACCGTCATACCGTGCTGTCAGTTCGAGAATGAGTTCAAGTTCGTGAACCCTCGAGAAGTTAGCCGTGTCCCAATCCTCGAATTGACCGTAAGCCGCTGTCCCTTCACCGCCAACTAAGGAATCACCCTCGTCATGATCCTCACGGTGGTAATCAGCCACTGTGAGGGACGGGGCAGCGTTGAGCAGAAGACCCGCCATGCCACCAACGTGAGGTGTTGCCATGCTGGTTCCGGAAATGGCCATGTAATACAGATCTCCTTGTAATTTAGTCGATGCATCAATGGCTGTGCCCCGAGGTGCTGTAGCCCAAATGTCCCGTCCTGGTGCTCCAACGTCTGGCCAAGTGTGCATTTGATTCATGCAGCCCCGGCTGGAAAAAGAGGTTACTGCAGTACCATCATGAGTGAGGGCTGCCACGGAAATAGCCGAGGGGGTGTTAGCGTAGACGTTCGTTTTCAGACCACCTGCACACTCGCCACCGTTCCCACCAGAATTTGATGCTGCAAAAATGACTGCAACGCCGTTTTCGTAGGTCAACCGATCCGTGAGTTGGGCAACGGCTCCGTTTGGATCGTAATCACCGTCTGTCCCCCATGAATTAGAGACGACTCGAATGTGGTATTCGTTCTGTCCTGGAGTGGAATGTTGGAAGGTCCATTCCAATCCCTGCTCAGCAGCAAAAATCGAGGCACCATCACCAGTTCCAAGCGCAACCAATTGGCCACCCTTAGCCACTCCTGCACGACGTCCTGCCGATGCGTCTCCGTTCCCTGCGATGGTTCCGCCGACGTGAGTGCCGTGTCCTGAGGAGGTGTCTGAGTTTCGCGTTTCCGTCCAAACGCCATCCCACTTTGCAGAGTAGAGGGTTTTCTCACCAGTCCACGGTCCGAGGTAATCGTAATCTGGATGACCAGCATCGACACCAGTATCAAGGTCCACGATGGCCGTACCATCGCCGTCCCATTCGGTGAAGGACAAATCCGTGTCGAACGCAACGGTTCCGTCGGGGTTGATGATTGCACGGTGCCAAGATGTGGTCGCGTTGACAACATGTGTGGTTTCATGCATCATGATTCCGGGTGCAGGTTCTCCTCCCCATTCAGTAGGGAGGTAGAAAAATTCCAATTCACGGTTGAGTTCAAGGTATTCAGTTCGTGACCATTCGCTGATCACTCGAACATCCATTGCTGATGCCTCAATGAGGCCACCATCAATCAACGGAGCATCACCCATAATTGCGGCTCCATGGCGTTCCAGCCACGCACGATCCTCAGAAGTCACTGGACTGTTGAGTTGGAAAATGACGGAAAGTTCAGCATCGTGTGGTGAATCTTTGAGCGCTTCTTCGAGGAACGGGTCCATGCGTTCTGCATCACCTGCTGGATTAAGCGATGACATCATTGGTGCGGCGGAGGCTCCGACAAGAAGGAGTTGCAGACTTAGTACAACAAGGAGTCCACGGGCGGAGGAGGAGCGCATGCTTTGGGCCCCTCTTCGGACCTTGAAAGGGATTGCCATCCATTGTTCAATCAATTCTCGCCGTCCAACCAGGGAATATGCTCAGGAATTTCTGCGAAGACATTGGCTGGAACTGCAGTTTTAATTTTGGAGACAGCACCCAAACCGGCGCTTACTTTGATTTGCCATGCTTCGTATTCTTGATAGGAGTTCATGTTGAGAACTGGATTGTTTTCTCGGTTCCATTGAAGGGACATCATCTCGGTGGCAGGGGGATCATGGCCAGTGCACACAATCAGGTGGCCATCGAGGCGTTCAAGGACATTGAGGGCATCCCAGTGAACCTTCATTCGCCCGCTTGGCAAATCATCGCGGCCAACACCACCTTCACCTGTGAACAGGAAGTCCCCGGTCATGACATGACCGTTCGTTTCTATGAGCATGCTATCGCTCGTGTGGCCAGGTGCATGGTGGAAGGTGAACTGGATTGAGCCCATCGTCATCTGGTCTTTGTCGTTGACATAATGAGTCACGCCTAAGCATGAAGTTGAATGCCACATCACGTAAGAACAACCCATGTTTTTCTGCAATTCGAAACAAGCGGTGATGTGGTCTGCATGGGTGTGCGTGGCCATTGCATGCACGAGGGTCAACCCCTCGCTCTCAAGCATCGAAGTGTAAGCGTCCATGAAATCATAAACAGGATCGATCAGAGTTGCCTCTTTGGTGGCTTCGTCCCAAATCAAATATGTCTTGGCCCAGCCGGTTTCGTTGAGTTGTTTGAAGCCCATGTAAGGCCCACATCGTGGCTGTATTTGAAGAGTCAGTCGCATATTTCGATGATGGATTGCTGTTGATGGAACCCATACGAGCATTGATGTGCGATGGCAAAAAAGCAGAGCCATGCACCCGAAGGAGGTCGTTCATCTCGAGCATGATGGGCGAGTTCTCCTCGTTGATGAGAACGGCCACGGCCCTCACATACCGGTCAAAGGCCGATTATCAAGCGAAGACGGTTTACGCTTACCGACCACCGCAGAAATTGAGGTCATCGGGGTACCTTGGGAGGTCATGGGGCGCACCCGCATAAGTTGGGGAAGTGTAGACACGATTGTGATCAAGGGGTATCCGAAGATTCCTTGGCCAAGCCATTGGGCACTGAAAGATGATTTGATCAGCGATAACGCCGTTCACCCTATCGCTCGGGAAGCAGTGTACCGTTCAATCCACCGGCTCGTCTCAAAGGTCATGATTTGTAACGATGAGAATCAAGTGCTCATGGCGAAGGTCGAACGTGGCCATTTCCGAGGTTATTGGACCCTCCCCGGTGGATACATGGACCACAATGAACATCCAACAGTTGGATGTGTGCGTGAGGCAAAGGAGGAGTTAGGTCTGGAGATTGAACTGCAGGAGGTTGAACCTATTGTCACGCAGAACATCTTCACTGATGAGGGCATTTCCTTTGTATCATTCACTTATAGAGCGCTCTGGAATGGAAATCCGAACCACCTCAAAATACTCGACGAGGAAATTTCTGAAGTTCGATGGTTTGGTGTTGACGAAGCAGTTGCAACTGCTGTGTCTCACTTCGACCGTGAAGCGCTTCAATCGCTTTAATTCGACAAACCAACCGCTGCACGTGCCGCATCAAGCGCTGCATCGAGCCCATCTGGGTTCGAGCCGCCACCTTGAGCAAGGGTTGGCCGGCCACCTCCGC
Source organism: Euryarchaeota archaeon UBA258 (assembly GCA_002502605.1). Classification (GTDB taxonomy): domain Archaea; phylum Thermoplasmatota; class Poseidoniia; order Poseidoniales; family Poseidoniaceae; genus MGIIa-L1. Next base: position 21,028 of record DAPR01000074.1, on the reverse strand, counting down.
CTCCGTTGATGTGAGGGGCTATTTCCCTGAGTAAGACCACAGCATCATAACGTTCTGCCGCCACTGTGTTTTCGGTGACTGCAATCATGAGTTTACCCCCTCCCTCCTTAGAGCCAAGAACCGCCAAGGTAGGGTTTTGTTTGTCCAAGGTAAGCTCCTTGAGCATCTTTGTCATCTTTTTGAGGTTGCCATGTGCTTCCATAATCACGATGCGGACACCGTCGACCTCTTTGGAATCTGAACCTCCACCCGAGGTGCGCAGACGGACGATTTCTGCTTCAAGTTGCTCAATTCGCTTTCGCTGATCTTTCCATTCATTGTAGAAGCGTTGTGAAGTTTTCGGGAGTTCTGTGTTAGGAACACCGTACAGTTCTGACATCGATCGAAGCAAGGTATCTTGTTCCCGTGCATAGGTTAGGGCCGCTTGACCCGCTACGATATGCAAGCGTTCGACACCGTCCTGAACGGCAGATGACCGCACAATGCGAATCGAGCCAATTTGTCCAGGCTCGTCATGGTGTGTGCCTCCACATGCTTGTATGTCGTGATCGGCAATCCTTAGAATGCGAATGGAACTGCCCTTTGGAGCGCCCCCTTGGTACAAGTCAAAGCCGTATTTCTTATCAGCATCTTTTCGGTCCAACTCTGTTTTTTCTGTTCTCTGAACTTGACCTAAGACTTCATTGGCTAAGGCTTCAATTGCGTCGAGGTCCTCTCGAGTCAGTCGGTTGAAGTGGGTGATGTCCAAGCGTGCCATTTCGACAGACTTGTTTGCTCCGGCTTGATAAATATGGGGCCCTAAAATCCGACGTGCAGCCCCGCCAACAATGTGAACGGCTGTGTGATGATCCATCAATTGCTTCCTTCGCTTCCAATCGATGCTACCGTGGACGAGATCTCCTTTTTCGAAAGGACCGTCCGTGAGATGCAAAACATGCTCTCCAAATTTCCGGGTGTCAATGACACGGCCTTGTGAAGATGCGGTGGAGAGCGAACCATAATCGCCTTCTTGACCGCCGCCCTCGGGGTAGAAACAGGTTTTGTCCATGACAACTGCATGGGTTGCACCGTCAGGAAGGTCTTCGCCCACAAGCGGTAAACAAGCAAGCACGGACGCATCAAATTCTTGTTGTTGCACATCGTCGTAAAACAACAATTGAGTTGAAGGGACCGTTAACGTACCGTTGACGAGGGGTTTGGTTTCCACAGCTTGAGCTGCTTGTTTAGCCAATTTTGCGTGTCGCTCAGCCATCTCTGCAGCGAATCCAGTTCGAACTGAAACAGAATTCCAGCCCGCTTTCTTTGCGAGGTTTACAGCCATATCCGGCGCTAATCCATGGGAATCATTCATGTTGAACAAGGTCTCATCTGGAATGCTCGTTGCTTCTTTTGGCACATTTTTGAGTTGTGTGTTGATGACGTTGCCACCTTTCCTTAGCATCTCGCCGTAACGCGTTTCTTCCAGGGCAAGAATGCCGAGCAACCCATCATGCGTTTGCTTCATTGCAGCACTTCCCAAATTCACTTCGATATGATGCCGTGCAAGGTCAGCAAGCGAGACATCAAGATTGAGTTCGTCTCGTAAACGCAGGGTACGGCGAGCCAACATACGAGCCAAGTATCCTGCCTTTGCATTGGATGGCACCAAACCATCGCCAAGCATGTTGCACAATGCGTGCAAGTGGTCGGGAATAGCATAGATCTTCGCCAGAGGTTCGGTAACCGCCGAGAATTGTTCCGCAGTCACCTCGATGCCACGTTCATCTAAGCGACGAAGGAATGTGTTCCGGAGCTCTTCAGCATCGACACCGGGCTCGATGTTCATGATCCCGTTCAAACGGCTCATTTCCCCAAGCAATGCGTCAAGGTCCAATGAGGGCCATTGTGAAGTGATGGTGCTAAAGGATGCGAGGTCCTTGAGCCAGGTTGTTGATTCAGGATAAATTGACTCATAGATGGTTGGAGTTCCTGCTGCTGCCCAACAAAACCGCTCCAAACCATAGCCTGTGTCGATGATTTGCAATGGCATTTCTCGGTATCGGTCTCCTTTGAGCTCAATCTCACCCTCAGGATGCTCTTCGAGATTCATGAACACCAGAGTGGCGAGTTCGAGACCCCCAACAATGACTTCGACTGCTGCACCAGCATTGCCGCCGCCACACCATGGATTTTCAACATACGTGATCTCCAAAGGATCGATACCAAGCGCCTCGGTCATGAGTTCATGACAAAAGCGGACGCATTCTTCCATCCAATAGAACATTTTTCCATCCTCTGGGCGATTAAACACGTGGTGGGCCATCATTTCGAAGGTGGTCAAATGCCGCCCGGAACGGCCGACTGCATCGACGTCTGTAAGCCGAATACACGGTTGAGAGATGGTCAATGGATTCGCAGGAGGTTCGACCTCACCAGAAGTCACATGGGGTTGGAAATCAGCGATCGAAGCAATGGTGAGATGGATATCATCGCGCCACCTTGCAAGAACGGGATAAGGCGCAACTCGGGTGTGTTCTCGTTGTTCAAAGAAGGTCAGAAAGGTTTCTCGCATCGCATCTTTGAGTTCCTTTCCTCGCATTGGGTAGCCTTGAATCAGCGGAGCACCGATGAATGTGTATTCATCCTCGGTTGTATCGCCGCATGTTGTTCGGTCGTGGTCTGCGGTCCAAAACCAAAGTTCTGTGATTCGACATTGCTTGCGAATAAACCCATTCTCATGGAACACAGCCAAATCGATTGGTGGTAGACTCATAGCAGCACACCCGTTGAGGAACGATTCGCCCAGCGACGCATCCCCCTTGAAACCTGTGCCGTGGTTTGCTATAATTGGCATGAACAATGCTCAAAGGTGACTCACCCAACGCGTCTTTATGGGCGAAGATTGGCGCGACCACCTCTCGGATGAGGGCGATGGCACCATGCGGATCAAAGCCCATGGTGACATGAAGGTCGATGCCCGACTCGTCACCAACCACGAGCACCTGCTGAAACACGCTGATGATCGGGGGCCAGAGCAACTGGTGAATGCTGCATCCTTGCCTGGTGTTGTCGGCGAAGCATGGGCGATGGCAGACTGGCATTTTGGGTATGGTCTACCCATTGGGGGTGTGGTTGCCACAGACACTGAAGCAGGGGAATTGGGTGGCGCCATATCACCCGGAGGCGTCGGCTTCGACATCAATTGTGGTGTGAGAATGCTGGCTCTTGATGCAACAGAATCGGACATTCCCAACCTGAAGAAACTCGCTGGCCGTCTCGCCGGTCGAATTCCTGCAGGAGCTTCTGGAAAGGGAGGTCTAGAAATCAATGCACGCCAACTTGATGACCTCATTCAAAGAGGGGCCCACGCTGCTGTTGACCTGGGTTTTGGACATGATGAAGACCTGAAGGCCATCGAATCCAATGGCATGCTCAACACAGAACACGCTGCTGTTTCAACCCGGGCAAGGGAACGTGGAATGAGAGCGCTTGGAACGCTTGGAAGTGGCAACCATTTCTTGGAACTCCAAACCGTTGGAAAAACGGTGGATACAGCAACTGCTGAGGCCTGGGGTCTGTATGAGGGACAACTTGTAGCGATGATTCACTCGGGCTCCCGTGGGCTTGGCCACCAAGTGTGCAGCGACCATGTACGAGCACTTGAAGCAAGATACAAATCAAGAGGAAACAAATGGGTCGATGAGGAGTGGGGCTATACTTTAGCGGACAGACAACTCGCAGCAGCACCGTTTCACAGCAAGGAAGGGCAATCCTATTTCGATGCCATGAACGCTGCCGCTAATTTTGCCTTTGCCAACCGAAGTGCCCTCGCTCATCGATTGCGGGAAGTGCTGAAATTGGAACTCGGCATCGATGGTGAGGCACGGCTTTTGTACGATGTGGCCCACAACATTGCAAAGGTCGAACACCACACCATTGACGGAGTTCAATGCACATGTTGCGTTCACCGAAAAGGTGCAACTCGAGCTTTTGGTGGCGACCACAGCGACGTTGCCGAATCGTATTCTAGAAGCGGACAACCCGTCCTAGTGCCGGGCGACATGGGGACAGGTTCGTGGATCATGTCCGGGCCAAAAAGGGGCATGAACAAGGCATTTGGTTCGTCATGTCACGGGGCTGGTCGTGCTTTATCGAGAACAAAGGCAAAGAAAACGATTGATGGAAAGCGACTCAAGGGGGAATTGGAAGCAAAGGGAATTCGAATTCATGCCTCAACCCCCAATGTCCTTGCAGAAGAAGCACCTGATGCCTACAAAAATGTCGATGAAGTCATTGCTCTCACCGATATGGCGAATCTTGCTCGACCAGTGGCTCGTCTTAGCCCGCTGGCCGTCATCAAGGGCTAGCCTCACATGCAGTAATTGGTTGCAGGTTGACCGGGTATCGTCGGCGCAGCACCACTGTGCACACCATCCGGTTCCTCACAAATCACGCTAAGTAACGTGTTCACAAGGTCTTTCAATTCATCGACTTGGCTCTGAAGATCACGAACTCGTTGTCGCATCTCCGTTTTTGTTTCTAGCTCTCGCTCCATATTCCATCCCATCCAGAGAAGTTGCCTTCTCCAAAAAAATATTTGTAAAAATCACCTTATAGCCTTTGAGGCAAAGAAGAGGGCAACCTACCTTCTTTTTGATTGTTGGTGATGACGCGAAGCGGTTATATTGGTCCGGTAAGTCGCCACGACTACTGCCACCGTGGCTTAGCGGTATAGCACCTCATTGGTAATGAGGAGGTCGCGAGTTCAATTCTCGCCGGTGGCTCCATGTGAACATCGAATCGCTGTTGCTGTATGGTTATGGCTCCTCGTCGTCATGGTCGACTCCACTGCCCTCAACCATTCCTTTGAGATCAGCAATTTCGAGTTGAAGTTCGCGAAGAACCTTGGCGATCTCATGACCGCCCTCGTCTTCAACGTCAATCGCTGCCATTGTATTGGTGAACACAGCAATGAACATGTTGAGGAAGGTGAACGATGTGCTGATGATGTAGGTCACAAAGAAGATGGCTGCCCACCAACCTTGCTCATCAATAATCATGCGAGCAATGCCGTTTGACCATGATTCAAGAGTCATAATTTGGAAGAGAGAGTAAAGCGAGAGGCCGAGGTTTCCGAAATACATCTCACCAGCCACCCCTCCATCGCCAAACAACATGGTCCCCATGACTGAGAACACGTACATCACAATCACCAAAAGCCAACTGATGGCCGCAATACCACGCAGTGAACGCAGCATAGCCTCAACCATGCGTTGCATTTCTGGCATGCTTGATACAAGGCGCAGCGCTCTGAAGACACGGAACACACGAAGAACGCTTAGCGGTCCAGTTGCAGGAGAAATGGAACAGAGAATAAT
>DAPR01000074.1:0-15593 GCA_002502605.1 Euryarchaeota archaeon UBA258 | reverse complement strand
CACCGCATCGAGTGCTTCCAAAACGGTAGTAGTGGATTTGGAGAATGAAAAGGTCTCCAAGCCGATGGTAACAGCATTCAAAACAATGAGAGCGAGAATCGCATCCTGAAACTTAGAACTTTCAGACAAATCGTAGCACTTAGAACTGAAACCCATAACCAATCGAGGCCTTGGTTGTTTAAATTCTTAACCCGGTTCATTGAAGACAGCCGTCAATTTTGGTCAAAAGGTTCGATGAGGCCTCTCAAATTGAAGTCTTTACAGACGCATTGGCTCCAGTGAGGACTGGGTAAATGGCGCCGAGAGAGAGATTTGAACTCCCGAGGGACGGGCCCACGCGATTTCCAGTCGCGCGCACTACCAGGCTATGCGATCTCGGCTTGTAACCCGCCCACTTGCCTTCTGCGTTTAATGCTCACGGAAAAATACCAATGAAGAACGGAGAGGGACGGAGCGAAAGAACTCATAGGGTGACCTCTTAGCCAGTGCATGAGCGAGGGGGTCGCTGGTGAAATGAACGCCGACGGCGATCATGGTGAAATGCCATTTCGCTTGAGGGATTTTGACCCTTACTTCTCATTTGCCAGCATTCATCGGTTTGGAAAAACAATCGACGTGCTGCAAACTCAACTGATGTTCACGACCCGTTTGGCGCTTCATGAATGGGAGCGAAAGCATTGGATCACAATGGCCGTTGGTGCCATCGCGTTTCTCCTCGGTTCACTCTCCACGGAAGTGATGAGTGGTGGCGACCCAATGCAAATCGGTACAGAAGGCATTCAGTCCTTATCCGGTGTTGTCTTCCTACAGATGTTAATCTCGATGATCCTATGGGTGTGGTTCGCCGTCCAGATTTGGAGCATGTTTCCAATCATGAGGACAAATGCCATCTGGTTGCTTGTGTTTTGGAATTGCTTCGTTCTTGCCCAAATTCTCTACCATCAAGCCAATCCTAATTTCCCCCAGAACTTGGTCCTCTCGGATACCATGATGGGGACATTAATTGTCCTGATGGTCTTCTTTTTCATCTACTTTTTCTGGAAGGCAGTGCTCGAAACAAGAGACCTTCACATCGAGGAATACCATCTGCATGAAGATGTGCGATTGATGGAAATGGAGATGGCCGAACATTCGTTGATGGGCTGGGGATTCATGTTGGTTTCATGGACTGGAAGCACGATGTTCTCTGCATGGGCTGGAACACATTTCGTGGCTGACCGTTTGGATGTGGGAACCTTCACGCTCGTCCTCCACCTGATGGCAGGCCTGGTGTCTATTCCAATATTCATGCTTGTCATTTGGTACCCGCAGCGAATGCTTGGACAGGACACTGTGGTTCAAGTTCGAGCGGCATTATTGGCAAATCAAGAACTCTCTGATTCATCTCAAGAACCCAGTGTGCACAGTGATTCTACCTGTCCAGAATGTGAGGCTCCAGTTGCGATCACACGCAACAAATCTGGAGAAATTCAATTGCCATGCCCGACCGAAGGGTGTTCGAAAACATGCACCATTGGAGGCACGTGCTCAAGTTGTAAAGCCGCTGCACCAACTCGGTATGACTGTCCATCATGCGGGATCAATGCACCCGTTATGGATTTCCTTTCTGACGTGGAGGCGTGGTGATGAATTTTAGCGAACTAAGAGAAGATTTCCCGACCCTTCGTGATGACAACCCTCCTGCGTATTTGGACAACGCATGTGTCACCCTAAAGCCCGATTCTGTCGTTGATGCGATTCATGAATACTACACCAAAGGCCCCGGTTGTGGCGGTCGTTCTGTGCACCGCTATGGAACAAAAGTATCCCAAGCCACATCGGCATCGAGGGCTAAACTTGCCAAGTTCTTGAACGCTGAAAGCCACAAGGAAATGGTGTTCACCCGCAACGCAACACAATCCTTGAATCAGGTTGCCCACGGCATGAAGTGGGAAAAAGGAGATGTTGTCCTTACGACCGACCGAGAACACAACTCCAACCTCGTGCCATGGCTTCAACTTGAACAAGAGCAGGGTATCGACCATCGAGTGGTTGCATCACGCCAAGACAACACCTTCGACATGGAGGCCTTTGAAGCAGCCTGTGCTGATGCTGGAGACAATTTGAAGATGGTTTCTGTAAGCCATGTTGGCAACCTCGATGGGATCTCGATTCCAATCAAGGAAATTGCCAAAATCACCCACGACCATGGGGCATTAATTTGCGTGGATGGCGCACAATCAACACCGCACATGAATGTGGACGTTCAAGCGTTAGATATCGACTTCCTTGCGTTCTCCATCCACAAAATGTGCGGACCTTCTGGGATGGGTGGTTTGTGGGGCCGTTACGAACTCCTTGACGAACTGCGCACCATCCAAGGCGGTGGTCAAACGGTCCAAACATCTCACTATGATGGCCTCGAATGGGCAGCACCACCCGCCCGCTTCGAAGGTGGCTTGGGTCACTTTGCGGGAATGGTAGCAACGGGTGCTGCCATCGATTACCTCTCCAACCTCGACATGAACCAAGTCAAGGAACACGAGATTAAGCTCAACCGAATCATGAGTAAAACCGTGAGCGGTTTGAGCGGAGTGGACATCATTGGGCCAGAAGATGCAGGCCAGCGAGGAGGGATTTGCTCGATCCTCATGAACGACTTACCCGCCCATGACATCGCTCTCCTTTTGGATGAAGCAGCAGGGGTCATGGTTCGGAGCGGACAGCATTGTGTCCATTCTTGGTTCAACAACCGAGGTCATGAAAATGGCTCGCTCAGGGCATCAGCATATTTTTACAACACCGAAGAGGAAGTCAAATTGTTTGCCGATACCTTTGAGGAAGCAGTCCAAGCCTTCAGTTGATCATCATGTCCAAACAATCCGAATGGAGCGATGTGACTGCATCGAATGAAGACACTCCATCTTCATCCCCATTACCACCTCTGCCTCCGATTTCAGAATCAATGGCCAGCCTACCAGGCAATGGTGCAACGACCGGTCAAGCACAACACACAACAGCCCTTGAGGGCGATATTGCAATCGCCAAAAAGATTGTCAGTTTCAGCCTATCACTCATCATGATTGCAAGTCTTGCCTACGTCGGTTTTGTCATATTTGATGGTGCGGAGTTAACAGGATACCGACCCGGAGCCGCCGCCCTTGAATCACAGGAAATTTACGATGATTTGATTCAAGCAAACAAGGTGAGTTTGACGGGTGCTGGTGTGACGGTGTGCATTGTGGACTCGGGACTCAACAAAGACCACCAAGATTTGGACAACCTACGGGTTTCCAAATGGAAGGATTTTGTTGGTAATGCAAACCTTCCATACGATGATCACGGTCATGGCACAAGCATGGCTGGTATTCTTGTTGCTGACGGCTGGATGAAAGGCATCGCTCCAGATGTCACCCTCCTTGTCGCCAAAGCCCTTGCTGCAAATGGATCGGGCGATGATGCAGTTGTCGCTGAGGCCATTGACTGGTGTGCAGAAAACGGTGCTCACATTATTTCACTTTCATTAGGCGGCGCCCCAGGCCTTCTTCCGTTTAATTTTGGTGCAGAACGTTCCTCTGCCCAGGCAGCAGAAGACGCTGTTGAATCGGGAATCTATGTCATTGCGGCTGCCGGCAATGATGGGGGCGAAGGCGATGATGGCGATGTAGCGACTCCATGCAGTGAAACGGCGGTCATTTGCGTCGGTGGGGTCACCCAATCGGGAACCCATTGGGAAGGCTCGTCGGTTGGTGACAACAACGGTCGATTGTGGCCATTGCCCATCATCACTCCACGCTCGGATCCTCACAAAAAACCAGAACTTGTTGCGCCAGCTGAATCAGTAGCGGTCATCAATAAAGAGGGAACTTGGTCGCTCAGTGATGGAACAAGTGCTGCTACAGTTTACGTGACAGGTGCGATTGCACTGCTTCTTCAAAACAACCCAGAACTCGCAGCAAATGGCTCCCAAGGTGACATTTCAAGCATCAATCAGGTGAAGCAATGGATTCAGCAATCATCCCTTCCGAAGGCCAACCAAGAGGGGCATGACGATAATTACGGCTATGGCTTGCTCCAGATCAAAGCCCTCATTGAGGCGGCGAATCCACCCCCTGAATCCATCACCGCGGAATCATAGCGACGAGGGTTCCGCCAAAGAGTGGCATAAATCCAATGTGATGAGTTTCGTTTGAGGATTGAATCAATTCAATCCAAGCATTGAACCCTTCAACAAGCGCCATACCTTGTTCATCATCAGGGTCAACATCACCCATTGGCATATCTGGTTCCATTGTGAACAACACCCCCCCTGGCGCTAAGAAAGGCAGCATGAGTTCCACATTCTTCGCCCTGACTGCAGAAATCCCATCGACAATGATGGCATCGGCTTCTGGTTGAATTGGAGAATCTCCTACTTCCAAACCAGTGGAAGAGGCTGCTTTCCAAGCAAGAGTTTCACCAACGAGAGCATCGAGAACCCCAACAACGATCTTGGTGTACCTTTCTGCCTTATGACGGGTCATCAAACGATGAAGAATCACTGCAAATTTCGCTCCATTTTCAATGATGTCATAGCGCTCTGGAGTGTACCCATCAACGACAAATAAATCATAAATCCATGCCGAACGATGACCAATTCCACCGCCGACTTCTATGACACGGTTTGGTTTGAGCCGACCCAGTGCATCCCTCAAACGTCGGTGTGCGGAAATGGACCATGTTGAGAGTCCCATGTGTTGTAATTGCGTGCTGATGTTCGCCGCAATTTCGGGCTCGTCCCGATTGCGTTGTGGGTCCGCCGTCAGCAATTGAGCAAGAACCTCCTCCTTGTTGACCAAGGCAGAGGGCTCGTCCGATGTGACCATGTTCACCCCTCCAATGACTTCCCCTTGAAGCCTCGCATCAACCCAAGTCGTGGCCGGTGACTTCAAACGAGAGTGATTCCGCGCTTACATTGGGGAGCATCATGGACGAGGCTGAAGAAATGGATGATTTCTTTGAAGAGGAAGAAGTCTTCTTGGAGAATGCGGTTCATTGTCCTGTTTGTGATGAACTCACAGGCCACGAAATCCTCAAGGAAAAAGCAAAGGGCAAAGGAATGGATTATCTCCTGAAATGCATTGATTGTTCAAAGGTCCACACCGTCCACTTGCGTCCACCTCCAGTCGTAGACATTCCATTCATTCTCACCGAAGGACCGTCATCACGCACCTCACGTTTGGAGATTGATGCAGATGAAATGATCGAACTTGAAGATGTGTTCAAAGATGGTGACAAGTTGTGGAAGATCAACCAAATCGAGTTGAAGAACGGTAAGAAAGCAAAGCGGGCGGAAGCCAGCCTTATCGCACGGGCATCGGCATTGCGTTGCGATATGGTTCGAGTCAAAATCACCATGACACGCGGCGAGGATTCTGAAGCCGATGTGCTTATTGTCTCAGAGGAAACAAAGTACACTGCGAGCAAATTAATTGAAGTGGATGGCCATACATGGAGGATTCGAGCGATTCATACAGGCCGCGGGCGAACCATGCGAGGCACAGTTGATGCACCCGACATCAAGCGAATGTACCTCCATGAACCTCCGAACCCAGAGTATTTCGAACCCCGCACGCCTAGAGAACGGCGTCAAGCATGGAAGGAAGGACGATTAGGGTTCAATCCAAACCCTGTCCTGCCGAAAGAAATCATCAAGAAAGGCGTCCAGCCGAACAACAAGCGGAAGAAACAACCTCGCCGCTGATTATGGGCGATTGGTCCAGGGCATCAAAAATGCCTTAGCCACCTGAGCCCCGACGGTCGGATTTTCCTTCAAGCGACGAATGCTGTATTCGTACCACTTTTCTCCATAAGGAATGTACACGCGTGTCCTGTGACCCTCCTTGGCTAACTTGCGACGCAAAGGTCCCCGTACGCCAAGCAGCATTTGGAATTCATAACCTGGCCCTTTCGCATCCCTTTGTGGTCCTGCGTTTGAACGTGGATCAGGAATACCGGGCCCCATACCATGCGATGTGAGTGCTTCCAATGCATAATCCACGACCGGCAAATCATGGCTCGCTATTGAACAATAGGAACCAGCCAAAAGCATTCTGTCAATGCATGCGTTGGTGGAGTCGACGATGTCCTGATACCCCGTGTAAGCGATGTCTTCTGGTTCGAGGTAAATCCCTTTGCAAATTCGATAATCTGCGGCCGGGCCAAGTTCGACTTCAAGAGCATTGATGTCATCCAAGGTACGAAACAACCGCCCCTGCAACACTGTGCCAACATTCGTTAGTCCCTGCTTGTGTAAATCGAGCACAACTTGAATGGTATCGCTTGTCACGCGGTGGTCTTCCATATCTAAACGAACAAACATCGATTGCTCATGCGCCATTCTGACCAACTTCTCGATGTTTTCCATGCCCTTTTCCCGGTCGATAAGCAACCCAAAAGCTGTTGGTTTTATGGAGAGGTTCGCGTCGAGGTTATGGGTTCGAATCGCGTCAAGAACACGAACATATTCTTCGAAGAAAAAGTGTGCTTGATCAAGGTTGGTGATCTCTTCACCGAGCACATCGACGGTGAAGCAGGCACCCTCAGCGCTCAGGCGCTTCATCACGCTCACCGCATCCTCGAGGGTTGGCCCTGCCACATACCGTCTTGAAACCCACCCGACGAACCATTTAGGCATCCGGACGGTAGCGGCGACGACTGTCTTCGAAAAAAGTCCGACCATGCCTTCACCCATTGGGCTGTCAGCACAGGAGACTCTTGAGGGTTTTTGCTTCGATGATTGAAGCATCAAGATGATTGGACCAAATCAAGAACACCATTGCGTTTGAGCAATGGAACTCCTAATTGAGAGAGGTGATGACGGATGGCTTGGCGTTGCCATCCTTTGAACGCTTTTTTATCCATTGAAAACACAATGTTGCCGTTTGGGAAAGCGGTACGAGTTGCAGCGTAGGCGGCATCGATTGATTGCTTCCAAAAGCCTGATGCTTCATCGCCCTCTTCCGGTTGGCCTTCGAATGGAAGGGCATAGGTTGCCAGCATGTGACCAAGCCAAATACCATCTTCAGAGGCGGTGAGGTTGCCGCGTGGAGCGTAGTGGCCCCCTCCAAGCGTAATGAGGACTGGTTCGCCTGCATTCTGAACGGCATCCCACGATCCAAACCCTGCACCCCCATCCAAACCAAGACCTTCGTGAATAAGGTTGCCAAGGAGCGATGCAGCACCAAGGTGGCCCCAAGTATCGCTTGTGGATCCAACTTCGATGAACAATGAAGGAACGCTTAGCCAGGGGCCATGGTGAGTGACTTCAAGCGAGATATCAAACGGTTCACCTAGGTCCACATCGGATGAACGCGATAATAATTCGCGCCACCACGAACCAAGGCGGGTGGAGGGTGGCGGTGCGTCACCTGCTTTACCACCAAATGGTGGCTCTGATTCTGGATCCAATTGCATGACACCAATTGGGTGGAGGGTCAAACATGCTCTCCCACTTCGGGCCACATGTCGAGATGGAAAAATGACCTCAGTCACTTGTTCACCTGTGGCTCTTTGCCAACGCTGGTCGAGGTTGTCCTCCCACAGCACTCCATCTGGGAACGTCCACATTCGCACATCATTGCATGCGTGAGCAGGCTGACCTTCGACGTCATCGATGACCTTCCAGTTGGCGAGTTGCCGAACAACTTCAGCTTGGTTGGTCGATGCGATGTCACCTCCACTGACGACAATCAACACGACTGCGGTGCCTTCCATGGTGTTCTGATGCAGTGATGGCTTTTCATTTTGTTGAGTGGGAGGATTGACAAACCACCCCACCAACCACCACCCATGACGGACGCCTTACCACCGAGTGTCCCGTTCCACGCACTGACAATCGTTCAACACAACCAAGGTTACATGGCAGTGGGAATCGATGGACAATTTCTCCGACTTGATGAAAATCTTGCTCCAATCGGAGAAGTAGCGAAGCCCTTTCCCATGGGGGTTCGTCAAACATGCATCGCAGACGGTGTGTTTGTTGGGACTTGGATTGATCATGAACTTTTGATGGCCCGCATGGCTGCTTTAGATTGCAATCTCCCACTGATCGAAGGACCTGATAGGGGCGTGTTGCGCACTCGCACTACCATTGAGGCTGCTCAACACCCAAAGGGTGCTCTTTGGTCACACGTATTGGATGCAGAGCCTCTAGCCCTTTGTGGCCATTCGGATGGATTTGCATTTGTGCTCTACAAGAAGGGGATTTACGCCATGGGGAACGATGCTGGAGAGCATTGGAGGATTGAATTACCAACATGGCCTGAGTTGAAAAAATTACCAAGGGCAAATGACGTTGTTGCTGCAACGCTCAACCATAATTCGCTTAAGGTGTGGTCGCGCGGAGGAGGAAGAAACACTTACGATCTGCAAACGGGCGACCTTATTTCGACCGATGTGTTCGTCTACGACGGTGTTCTTCAAGAAGTCCATTCAAAAAACGAACATGAACTCTTGGTCTATGACAACGGAAGTGTGGTCTGGTTAGGTGGAAGCGAAGTTCGCGCCGAAGGTCAATTAGCGGGTCCAGTGCAACATGCCTTTTGGAATGAAAATGAATCCGCATGGCGTATTGCCGGTTGGAGAGAAGAACTGTATTTGTCAAGCGAAGGCATTGAACGAACAGCAATGAACGAAATCCCAGTTCACATACTCGACCATAACGGTCGAATCTTCCTGTTGTTGAACAACGGAAAATGGATCGAGTCAACCCTTTGACATCAGGTCAATTGGTCAAGCACCGAACGGCGCTAAATCAATCATTCAATCATTTCAGTGTAGCCACAGCGACCGCAGGATTTGCGGTTTTTGTGAACAGCCAAGAAAACGCCGGGGCCGCACTCAGGGCAGAATTCAGCATTGCGAGTCAAGGTACCGTCTTCACCAACGGAATACTTCGACCACTTTGCGCCAGCTTTAGGACCGTCGCCCATCACTCGTCACCTCCTTCGGAGGATTCTTCTGCCTCAGGCGCCTTAGCAGTCCAGAACTGCTCGTGGCGCTTGTGAATATACTCAGGCTCTACAGCCATCGATTCTTGGTCCCCATAAATGTAGGCCATACCTGTTGTGAGAGGTTGTCCAAAACGGGTGTTGCAATCCTTGACGACAATGCAGTCAGGGTTGGATCCTGGTTCAAGTGTGCGCACGAGATCCATAACTTCCTTTCGTGATGGAGTGGCTTTGCCAATGTGCTGCCAGCGGAAGTTGATTTCCACCCTGTTGAGAAGTTTGTTTTCGATTCTGTTTACGATTTCCATGTTGTTCATCTCCTTATCGGTTGCTTACTTTGAGTGCGTATTTTCCTGGTTGTTCAACCTCAAGACGCTTAGCAATTTCCGAGCGTGATGGGTTCATGATGATGACGTAGCCTTGGTGATCGGTTGAAACTTGAGCCGAGGGGTGACGTGGGCATTGATCGACGCCGTCCTCGAGAATGAGATGGCATTCAGCGCATGCAAATGGAATCTTGACCATGTGTGTTCACCTCAATCGTTGTCCTCTTCGAGCCACTCGTGGCACCCGAGTCCTGGTTGTTTGCTGGTGAGTCCAATCTTCGAGCGTCGAGGGTCGGACGTATCCGGGGAAAGAGAAACGATTCGAGCACGCACAGAGTTACCGACACCGATTCGTCGACCGCTTTGTCGTCCTTCAATCCAGCCCATGCCGACGTTGGCGTCAACCATGTCTTCCATAATCTGAGACTTGTGGAGAAGTGCTTCCATAGGACCAATTCGGACGAATGCTCCGAACTCGTTGACTTCCGAAACAGCCCCTTCGACCACTTCGTAATCTTCCATGCAGAACAAAACTGCGTCAAAACGAACCTTTTGGTAAATTGCACCATCACCGTGGATGATTCGCCCACGGCCAAGAGGCTCGTGGTTTGTGGTCAAAAGGATGAAGCGGTTTTGCTCGTCGAAACGACCCTCGAAAGCGGTCATGGACAGTCGGTCAATGTGATCGTTGAGGGAAGCGCCCTTACGCATGTATTCAGCAGGAATGCGGATAGTGTCTTCCCTTGATACGATTTTGTACATTTTTTCACCTCTGTAGCCAACCGCTCAGAAACGATGTGTGAAGAGGAGTGGGGAACCCATTCCGTCCTTCACCGGCAATCGCCTCTGGAGAGAAGTCGACCGTAGTCAGTTTCGCCACCGACGACCTCTATTTAATCCACTCGCCTAAAACCGAGGGATAGCAAACCCGATAATGAGGCGATATGACCAGATTTGGTGCGTGCAACTGGAGTCCACGAATGAACGTTTTCAGCGCTTCACCGCCATAAGCCATAACAACCCCCCGAACCTGCTTTACTACCATGACCGGTAAAACGCGTGACGGCGGTGAAAATTTCGCCTCCGCTTTGCTGCCGGTTTTGATGTTCATTCTGGCCTCGCTCTCACCGATCATAATGCACGGCTCAACACCCGCTCAACTCGACGAGTCCAATGCTGCATCACACACGGGATCGACCGAGGCTTGGAACGGTTACGAGCAACCATGGGGTCAATTCGGAAGAACCCCCACGCACAATGGAAGCATGCCACTTCACGGCCCAAACGGCGGTCCTGGGGCTGGACCGGTGAGTGACATCACACACTTGGGAACCATCACTGAACCTGGAATTAATTGGGCTGTTCTCGAAGATCAACAAGGCAGTGATGCTTACGGTTCAATCATTGCCGATTTCTCAGCAAGCATCACCGCTCCATCAGCAGCGCTTGAACGATGTGCAAACGAAGACTTGTTTGGAGTCATCGTCCATAGTGACACAACCGATACCTTCCTTTCGCTCATCGCTGGCGATGATGCCAAAATCGCTTGGCAAGTGAACATCGGGGAAACACGAGATGTTCGCTCGACACCTGCCATTGTTGACGTGAACCAAGACGGGCGTCAAGAAATTGTGCTCGTCTATGATACGCAAAACGCACTCAATATCGAAGTCTGGTCTCCAGAATTGAGCTGCAGCGAATCCGGTTGGGAAAAAACTGGTCATGAGAACGAACAGCTGTGGAGTTACACAGATGTCGATTACCGCATCGGCATCACCAGCCCGCACACCCCTACCTCCCAGAGCAATCACCTTTCGGTGACTCAACCCTTGGTCGCTGACCTCGCATTGGACGGTTCACCTGAACTCGTCCTAGCCGTGGTCGATGAGACATCAAACGACCCAACTGTCCTTTCATTCCCGCTCACAAACACTGCTCCGAGCGAGGCAGACTGGGAAGTTTCTTTGGATCGCGGCACTCACCCGTCCTCACCAGCTTGGGCCGCCCTTGACAGCAGCACCACTGCCATCGTTTTGACGACCATTGATGCCAATGGTGGTTCGATGTGGATTTGGCGGATTGATGGTGCATCCGGCTCATTGGATTGGGAGCGGGTCGCTGTAGCGGGTACTGATTCAGATTCCGACGCACCTCGATTGCGACTTCCCGGCCCCGTCATCGCACAACTTGACAATGACGACGCTCCTGAGATGATCCTCACCGTTCCAACCGATGCCAACGGACGGACATCAGGATTGGGCGCCAGGTACATTGGAATGGAGATGACCTCGACCAACGAAATTTTCAATTTCCGTGCTCCAAATGGCTACGCTGATGCTGAGCCATTGGTGGTGGATACCACCGGTGACGGATTGCACGACAGGTTGTGCTGGGTGACGTGGTATTCGGAATCACAATTTTCATTCAACAGAAAAGGGATGGCTGGGTGCCATGACATCAGCGATGAAACACCCTCCAAGGACTGGTCGCGTGACCTACAACGTGGGAACGGAAACGACAACGATGAAATTGCAGTTGCTTCACCAATATGGCTCGACATTGACGGGAATGGAGCACCTGAATTGGTCGTGCCGTTCGGTATGCGCCTGTGGGCGTTTGACGGAAACACTGGCGCATCTGCAGACATCAACAATGCTTGGTCTTCACCGCTTGCTATGCCGCACAGAGTGTGGGCAAGTCCTGCAGCGGCCGACATGGACGGTGATGGGACGATTGATTTGTTGGTTGGAGATACGCTTGTGTCTCAGTTGGTCACCGACCTTGCACCTCTTGCAGATGGCCGTGGAATCAGTTTCAACCCTGCCAACCCTGATCCGGGTGACCAAGTCACCGTCACCGGGCAATTTTCAAACATTGGAACTCTGGACAACCAAGAAAACGTTGATGTTGTTCTGCGAATGAACGGCGATGAAATCGCACGTGAACGCTTTGCAGACGTCGAACCTGTATCGCCTTCAGGAGAAGGTGGACCACTTACATTTAGCAGCACGTTTACGGCGGAATTGGGAGAGCATGAGTTTAGTCTTATTTTGGACATCAACAACAACCTCACAGAAGCACGCAAAGACAACAATAACGCGTCGACTATCTTGACGATTCTCGACCCGTATGTGGCTAGGATTGACCCCCCTACTGAGGCGATTCGCATTTCCCCCGGTGCATCTGAAACAATTACGTTGCACCTCACCGCCATCGGCTCAAGACCAGCAGAATGGACCCTCTCTGTCAACGATGATGCTCTCCCCAGCGGGTGGAGTTTCACAGCGACATCCGGGACCTCGATGAGTCAAAACTTAGAGCCTAATGCTCCCGTAGCGCTTACATTCAATGTAGCCATACCATCTTCCGCATTAGGCGATGAAAATTCCTATGTCGACCTTGATTTGGTGCTGGATGACGATTCATCGGTTTCGTCGACCTTACGCCTGCCGCTTGAGGTTCTTCGGACCCGTGGCCTATCGGTGGTTGGGCCATCAGGCCTGAGCGACACAGCAGGGTTTGGACGACCGAACCATGATGCGAGTGCATGGTTGGTGGTTGAAAACCTCGGCAATGCTGAGGAAAGCACGACTTCCATTGATTGGACCGCTCCGTCGTGGGGGGGCACACCATCCCTCCATACCAGCGATGGTACTGAAGTGTTCAGCCTCACACTCGGGCCAAACCAAGACATTGAGTTGTTCGCCAAATTAGCAGTGCCCTTAGGAGTCCAACTGGGCACATCCACTGAAAGCATGTTGACAATGTGCATTGGAAGCGGTGAAACGACACTCTGTCAAGACCTGGAAGTGATGTTCTATGCGAGTGAGTTCCAGACCAATCCTGCACATGTCCGGTCCCTGCCAAACACCACAATCACGTGGGACATCGACACGACCTTACCGAATGATGGCACGCTTCAATGGAACATGGCCGGTGCCCAAATGGTCCATACCGGTTGGATTTGGATCGCAAACGGAGATTTCGAAGTCAATGGGACATACCTCGAAGCCAACGGGCCCGCAAATTCCCCTGCATCAGGTACATTATCACTGACCCTACCAGTCAATGCCGTGCCTCAACGCCATGTGTTCGAAGCAGAGGAATCCACCGAAGCATTCCACCAATTGAACATTTCATTGCATGTTTTGCAAGTGTTCCGCTCCGAGGCAACCATCCTTGATCCACTTCCAACAACTCCCGGGGAAGCCATTTCTCTTACCGTAAACGAAATCGAACCCATCATCCTTAGGTTGGAAAACCCCGGCAACGGAGAAGACAGTTTCATCCTCACCGCTCGAGCCATTGCTGGTGCAACAATGAGCGCAGCGCCCGAGGTGGCCTTTACAGTGTACAATCCAGAGCGCACATTGGGGGCATTGGCAACAACAATTGCAACGGTTGATGTGGTGCTATCAGAAGAAGTACCAGCATTGGTTCCGTTTGAACTTGAGTTCACATGGACCTCCCAAGGGGAAGGAAATGTTGCTGCGGTTGTCACCATCGATGTTCAAGCAGAGCCTGACTATCAATGGCTGATTGAAGGATTAACCACGACGGCCGATCCGATTGTGCCCAACCAAGAGGTCACCATCAATTTCAATGTGACCAACATGGGGAATACTCCTGACACACTCACCATCAACCCGAGTTTTGAAATTGTCCATGCAGGAAACGATAGCACACAATGGGTCAGTTCTGATGTGGTGTCCGAAGTGCTTCAAGTGAATGAAACAGCACCAATGAGTGTTGAGTTTGTGGTGCCAAGTGACACCTGGTACACCACAGAGGCTACCTTGGTGCTCAACCTCTATTCTGGGTCGACCCTCGTCACCAACACAACAGTCGCATTCACCGTTGGCCATGCATCTGGATGGAGGTTCAACCTCTCCGACACATCATTGACTATTGCGCCCGGTGGAGAAAATTTGACGCTTCATGTCGAACAATTGGGCAACCACCCAGAAGCACCATGGTTTGCCAAGGCAGGAGCGGGTTGGCCGATTGAAGTTCCAGAAAACGCTGAAGTGGTCAACCCTAAGGAAAGCACCACCGTAACGGTGTTCGTTACACCTCCAGAGGATGCCTTAGCAGGTGAGGTTGGGGTGCTTCGGATTCGAATATCAGACGGGAACGGTGCAGGTCAAATCGTTCAAGAAATTCCTGTACGGGTCGGGGAAGAGGCAAACATTAGCCTCGACCACCGAGGGACATGGAAGGTCAACGATGCGGGCGGAATGCCAACAGCTTGGATAGAAAATAATGGCAACGATGTTGCAGTTATGCAACTGAGCCTATCGGGATTGCCAACAGGTTGGGTGCTCAATGGATCGTCCCAAGTCGTCGTCGCACCTGGAGAACTGCTCGGCATACCGTTGATGTTGACGCCAGATGAGAACTGGAATGAGCAACGGTTCATGGTGGCGATTGAACTTCAACACCCGACCTTAGGACTGTTAATACTCGACGTTGAAATTGAATTTGGAACACACACGTTCCACAGCACGCCGGTCCATTCAGCCCGCTCTGAATCAATCATAACCATTGAACTTGGTCAACCCGTTGATGGGCAATTAAGCAGCTCCGACCAGGTGGTGTTTCAAACACAATCAATTGAAGTCACAGTTGGCCCGGCACCTAATGAGCTCATTCTAGAATCCACGTTCGATGCTACCGATCGAATGTCAGTCTACCTGTTAGGGTATGAATTGCCCGATGTTGATTTCGAATGCGACTTGGATGAACTGGCATTTGCTGCCATTGGCAGGGTTAATCTCGAGGGAGGTGTGGGACAATGCTCAGTGATTGCCTCCGATGAGGAAGAGGTGCGCGCCACCATTATGCTCATTTCGAACCAAGGTGACACCATACCTCTCCAAGAGAATTCGATTGTGGTCGCACCCGGAGGAAATTCAACATTCGAACTGAATGTGACTGGCTGGATGCCTTCACCTGGCAGCAAGACCATCATTGTCAAAGTCGTCGATACTTATGGTCGTGTCTTGGTTGAGGATTCCATAAGTGCCGTAGCGAGGTATTCTGGATGGAACGTGGGGATTTTTGATTTCACTGCTGATGGTGAATTGAAAATTAAAATTCAACGCACCGGAGATTGGAACGCACTTGACGGAGTGAACTGCCATGTGAGCGTTTCCAGTTTGGACGGAGATTGGAACGGGAAGTTGGTTCGTGTGATCGATGTATCACAGGGTTCCACCCCGCCTGTGGTAACCATCCCTGCTCCCAGCCAATTGGCGAAAGATGACCAACTGATTGCGACCGTCCGATGCGACTCACC